>JAJFLP010000001.1 GCA_021772635.1 Verrucomicrobiota bacterium
AGGTGGTCTGGTGAAATCAGGAGGGATCCGGTTATTCCCGCCCCTCGGCCCAGCCCGTGTTATCACACGGCCCGGGTCCCCCTCGGGGCTATGCCACACTAAGAAATAAATTTCTATTTGACTATTTTAGTCTAAAGGGAACCTTTTGTCCTGCGGTCCTATAAACCCTTGAACCTTGGAACCCCGAAAATACTTTCTAGTACTTTACTTCAGGTTTAATTTTATCTGTAGCAGCTGACTTATTTTGCATTGTCTTAATCTGATCCCGGAGTTGCGCGGCACGTTCAAATTCTAATTTTCCGGCGGCTTCGAGCATTTCAGCTTCGAGGACTTCTATCAGATCCGCTGGGTCATAGTCCTCGTTTTCCTCACAGAGGATTGATGTTTCGTTCTCCTCCGGTTTCGCGAACAACCGTAAACTCTCCTGTTCCGCTCGCACGGCGGTTGTTGGGACAATCCCATTCTTCTCATTGTACTTTCGTTGTCTTTCACGCCTCGCTTCGGTGACGCTGACGACCTTCTTGATACTATCGGTCATCCGATCCGCATAAAATATTACCCGGCCGCGGACGTTTCTAGACGCTCTTCCGGCGGTCTGTATTAACGAGGTTTCCGAGCGGAGAAAGCCTTCCTTATCCGCGTCGAGTATCGCAACCAGCCCCACTTCCGGGAGATCAAGCCCTTCGCGCAATAGATTTATCCCGACAAGACAATCGAATTTGCCGGTACGCAGGTCACGAAGAATATCGACCCGTTCTATTGCGCCGATTTCTGAGTGAATATACTTAACACGAATCTCCAGCTCTTGTAAGTAATCCGCCAGACCTTCCGCCATTTTCTTCGTCAGTGTTGTCACCAGCACCCGCTCTCCGCGTTCCGCCGCTGTCCGAATCTCTGCGATCAGGTCATCAACTTGGCCGTCGAGCGGCCGAATCGTAATTTTCGGGTCGAGCAATCCTGTCGGGCGTACAACCTGCTGGACCGGTATAGAATGTTCAATTTCGTAGGCGCCAGGGGTTGCGGTCGTGTAAATCCGTTGTCCCGAGACGGTAAAAAATTCGTCAAAATTTAAGGGTCTGTTGTCGAGGGCGGAGGGCAATCGAAATCCGTGCTCCACCAGAGTCATTTTACGCGTTCTATCCGCGTTGTACATCCCGCGCAGTTGCGGAATTGTTACGTGCGACTCGTCGATAACAGTTACAAAATCGTCCGGGAAATAGTCGATAAGCGTGTACGGGCGCGAACCCGGTTCTCTCCCTGATAGATGGCGTGAGTAGTTCTCGATTCCACTGCAATACCCGAGCTCGGCCATCATCTCGAGATCATAGGTTGTTCGTTGAAATATTCGCTGAGCCTCCACCAGTCGGTTGTCTCCCTCAAATGCTTTTACCTGCTCCTTCATTTCAGCGAGAATCGCAGGTTTAGCCTTTCTAAATCGATCCTCCGGCATCATGAAGTGCTTCGCCGGGAATATTCGGACGGAATTCAGCGTATCGATAATATTACATGTTACCAAGTTACGACTGGTGATGGATTCTACTTCATCTCCCCACAGCTCAATTCGGATAAAATCGTCTCGGTAGGCAGGGAATATATCAATGACTTCGCCGGAGACCCGAAATTTACCACGCCTGAAGTCGTGATCATTGCGTTCGTATAGCAGATTAACGAATCCGGCCAGGATTTCTTCTCGGTCATACTCAAAGCCTTTTTCTATATGAACGCTCATCCGGGAAAAATCGTCGGGTGAGCCGAGACCGTATATACAGGAAACGCTTGCCACGATAATTACGTCGCGGCGTTCCATCAATGAGCTCGTTGCGGCTAATCTGAGTTTCTCTATTTCTTCGTTTATCGACGAATCTTTCGCGATATACGTATCCGTCTGCGGCAGGTACGCCTCCGGTAAATAGTAATCGTAATAGCTGATAAAGAATTCGACGGCGTTTTCTTTGAAGAAATTCTTAAACTCGCTGTACAACTGTGCCGCCAGTGTTTTATTATGCGTAATTACGAGAACAGGTCGTTGAGATTGGCTGATGACGTTTGCAACGGTAAACGTTTTACCGGATCCAGTGACGCCAAGTAGAGTCTGGTGTTGATCGCCTGATTTTAAGCCGCGTGACAGCTGTTTAATCGCTTCCGGTTGGTCACCGGCTGGAATGAAGCTGGTAGATAACTCGAATGGTCGGTCGATTGGCATAAGCGGTAGGTTATTTGGATCAGAGGTTCGGCGGTTAAAGCTATTGAGTTTCACGAGAAGGATTCGAGGCCCGGTTTCAGCTTCTATCGAAAACACTGCTTGCCAGAATTTAATCCCACGAGTGGGTTTAATTCCCCGTTCTGCTGTCCAGCACGAAGGTAGCAATGTTTCATTTTTGGAAGTTCATCCCTCGCGGGCTTGCCCGAGGCAGTTGATCCTAATCTTTTGACAAAATTCCAACAGAACAAAATCGAAAATCGCAAATCGTCCCGCATCAACGTCCCGCAAGGTCGGGATCCACGCTTATGCGGGGCAAATCTTCTTACATAACTACCACCGGAGTAAATAATGTTCAAATTCTTGGTTCTAGCGCAGGCTGGACAGTCACCTCGCCAGCCGGGCTTATTCGATATGGCTGTCCCGCTGGTCTTAATGTTTATCATTATGTATGTCATCTTGATTAAACCGCAGCAGCGGAAGCAGAAGGAGCAGGACGATCTGATCAAGACATTAAAGGCTGGCGATCGCATCGTAACGAACGGCGGTATCCATGGCACTATTACAGGGGTAAAAGAAGAAACGATTACGGTCAGGATCGCGGATAACGTAAAGGTTGAATTGAACCGTACGAGTGTCTCTGCTGTTACGCCCGCGGCAATTTCGGATAAGAAAGCCAAAGGTAAATAGTGCCTGAACGGAAACCCTCGCGAGCCGGGTTGCGGACGCATGTGCGGTAGATTCATCATTCACGCTGTTACGTTCATCCCCAAAGGTATAGGCTACAGGTTAGCTACTGCATTCGAGGATGGGCAACCCCGATCGCTATCGGCGGTCGGGGGAGTTCAACTTGATGTCATCGAATTTCGAGCCGATTCGATACACAGCGAATGTTAATCTCCCAATACCTAGACCCCGTTCGAAAAGGTAGCGCGCCCCGCATTGGGAGCGCATGCCGGGTATCCGTCCCAACCCTTTGGGCGTCGCCTCATTCGGAGATTTTCCGCTATTTTGATGTGAATCCGATGCTCTAGCATCGAATATCTCACCAAAAATAGCGAAAAAATCATCCGAAGTAGGAAGGCGTGCGGACCACGATTCTATTTCGAACGGGGTCTACCTATCGCCAACCCGGATTATATCCCGAAACGATTTGCAATTTCACGTATTCTCTTTACTTTCATCAGTCCGCCAAATAAAAATTAATCACGAATCTTTCTGTCCCGGGTAAAACTATCTCTGGCGAACATAAACTCAGACAGCGAATTACGTGTAATCCATAATGGGAACTGCTTGTAAATTTTACGTTCGCAAGTGGTTTAGAAAATTGTTTATATGAAGAAGTCACTGATTTCCCGGCTTGTTATTATTCTGTTTATACTGCTCGCGTGGACGTACTCTCTATTCCCGTTGACGTCCCGCCCGTTCTATGACGTCTTGAATAAGGAAGCCAAAAAACGCGTTGATACTACTTTCGAGACTGTCGTCAAACGCGCTCAAGAACTCGATAATTCGAATGCGGGATCTTTGGTAACGCCGCCGAAGGCGCTGCTTGCCGCCGCGAATGAATTAAGTGTCAATCTGCGCGATTACATCCCGATTTATAATCAGCCGGACGCGTCGAATCTGGCGGTTGTCAACTATGTTCGCCGGCGTGCCGCAGGGAAACTCCGGCTTGGTCTGGACCTCCGTGGTGGTACGGAATTTATCATTGATTTCGATGCGAAGGAACTGGCGGAAAACGAGCCTGATAAAGATGTTCTTGAGGCGCGAGACGAGATAATAGAGATCCTCAGAAACCGTGTTGATCAAAGCGGTGTGGTTGAAGCACAGATTCAACCGATCGGCCCGTCGTCCATATCGCTGAAGATACCGAGCATAGATGCCGAGGATGTGCGGGAGTTTCGGGAAATTGTTCAGGCAACCGCGAAATTGGATTTCCGGGTCGTGCACGTGGATAGCGACTCTCTCGTACAGAAAGAAAAAGACCCTGATTTCAGGGCCCCGATCGAGTTCGAAAGGATGGAGCTCAAGGCGTCCGCAGACGACACTGCAGGATCAGGGCAGATTCTTTACGTTAAACGTTTTCCTGAGAGGATCGCTGGACGCCACATAAAACGCGCATTCCCCAGTGTCAATCAATTCGGAACATACTCTGTGAGCCTCGAGTTTAATGCGGAGGGCGCGAAGCTGTTTCACGAAGTCACAACAGAGAACGTCGATCGCCGCTTAGCCATCGTCCTAGACGGTACGGTTTACAGCGCGCCGAACATTAACGAGCCGATCGCCGGCGGTCGCGCCGAGATAAGCGGCAGTTTTTCACCGGAGGAAGCGAATAAACTCGGTGTCGTACTGCGTTGCGGTAATCTCCCGGTGGCAATCAGCGTAGAAGGCGAGTTCAGTACCGATCCCACCCTGGGTAAGGACTCTGTCCGCAGCGGTTTTTACTCAGCGCTCGTCGGACTGGTTCTGGTTATCATATTCATGGTTATTTACTATAGGAGTGCCGGTATAATCGCGGACGTGGCGTTGGCCGCGAATATACTCCTCGTCCTCGGGACACTGACGATTGCTGGTGCAACTATTACGTTGCCGGGTATCGCCGGGATAGTGCTGACGATTGGTATGGCGGTTGACGCAAACGTACTGATCTTCGAGAGAATTCGTGAGGAGCTGGAGCATAAGAAGTCGGTTATGAACGCCGTGCATACCGGGTATAGCCGTGCGTTCATAACGATTATAGATGCAAACTTAACCACGCTTTTGACCGCTCTGATTCTTTATAAATTCGGCTCCGGCCCGATCCGCGGATTTGCGGTGACTTTGAGCATTGGAATCATGGCAAGTTTGTTCACGGCGCTCTTTATGACCCGGGCGTTGTTCGACCTGTTACTTTATACGAATCTTGTGAAGAACATAAAGATGCTTCATATCTTTCGGTTCGAAAACATGAAGTTCCTTAGTATGACCAAATTGACAGCCATGATCTCGTTGTGTTTGATTGCGGTATCTTTGATAACCGCAGGTATACGTGGAAAAAGCGCATTCAGCGTTGATTTCACGGGCGGCACTGCGGTTACTTTCAACTATCACGCAGAGGTGCCGGCATCGGAGATCAGCGCTGTATTGGAGGCAGAGGGGTATCGCGACGCAAGAGTATCGTATAAGGCATCCGTACAACAGCAAACGAAACTCGTCGAGATTGTACTGGGAGCTCAGAAGGTCGGAGCTGAGCTTGACGCAAAAACGGATCTGATGGCACTGCTGAATCAGAAGTTTCCACAGGCTGAGTTTTCCGGCGGAACAACTAAATCGATAGGCGGCTTGGTGGGCAGACGGTTCACCCAGCAAACGATGTGGGCGATCATATGGGCGTTGCTCGGTATCATTGCTTATATTACATTTCGTTTCGAATTCAGCTACGCAGTCGGGGCTGTAGCAGCACTGGCACACGACGTCGTAATCGCTATAGGAATTTTCCTGATCGCGAATATGGGCGATCGGCAGTTGTCCTTACCGGTTATCGCGGCACTTCTGACTATCATGGGGTATTCGTTAAATGATACGATCGTTGTATTCGACCGTATTCGAGAGAATATCGGGCTGCTGAAGAAAATGAAGTATATAGATATCATTAACCTGAGCATTACGCAGACACTCAGTCGTACACTGTTAACGTCGATTACGACACTGGTCGTCGTTATTATCCTATACTTTTTCGGCGGCGGCGCGATCAACGATTTTGCTTTCGTCATGATTGTCGGCATTCTGATCGGTACGTACTCGTCTATATTTGTTGCCGTACCCGTCATGATTTACTGGCACCGCCGGCAGGAACAGGGAAAAGTATTGGCAGAACAGTCTCACCTAAAAGAACAACCCGCATAGACCCAGCTCCGTGGAATTTTGAATATCAATCGACGGACTCTTCCCGCATGGGCGAGAATCCCGTCGATACGGGACGCCTATGCGAAGAGCCCTTCGGCGCTCACGAGCAAGTACCAAGTTCCTGCTCCGAGACTTCTCTTGATTCGGAATTAATTCTCCGCCGCAGAATGCAGGCTGGAATCCGAAAGTTTCCCGTCCGACATACCTCTCACCACGTGAGTACAAATTCTCATGGACAATCCCGCAATGAATAACAATGAGTCCTCCGTAATCACACGTGATGAGTCTTGGCGAATGTTTGATCGAATCGCGCGGCGCTACGACCTCCTGAACCATTTGCTTTCAGGCGGACAGGATATACTTTGGCGTCGTTGTGTCGCACGACAGGCAAGCGAGACCCGAAGTAAATGCCTGCTTGACCTTGCGACCGGCACTGCTGATCAGCTGATTTCTATTTGCAAAAAGTGCCCTGAAATTGAAAACGCGATTGGACTGGATATGTCCGCGGGAATGTTAGAGCTTGGCAAACGGAAAATCGAAAGCCGAAATCTCACTGCCACCGTTGACCTGATTCACGGGAGTGCCGTCGAGATTCCCCTTGCAAATGAGTCCGTAGACCTCGTTACTATCACGTTCGGTATCCGAAATCTTCCCGATGTCCCCGCCGGGCTCAATGAGATCCATCGCGTCCTGAAGCCGGGTGGAGCGGTCATAATCCTTGAGTTTTCGCTTCCTGGGAACGTATTCTTACGTGGACTTTATTTATTTTACTTTCGTAACATATTACCCACTATCGGCGGGCTGATTTCAGGTGATCGTTCAGCTTATACGTACTTGAATCGAACCGTCGAAACGTTTCCGTACGGAGAAGAATTTTGCGACCTTATGCGTGACGCAGGGTTTAACAATTCAGTGAGTACGCGGGAGTTTACCTACGGTATTTCAACGGCCTATCATGGGACGAAAAATTGACTGTGAATTGTTCATTGCTCGAAAATACTAAAAGTCGAATCGCAGATGAAATCACCCGGCTTGATCGGTCAGCGGCCACCGCAATAGGTGGAGAAGTCGCAGAGACGAAGGTCGCGCGTGTAACGGTCGAAATAGATCACATAGATCTTTTGCAGTGGTTGGCTGCGCAAAGATCTTCAACCAAAATTTATTGGGCAGATCGACATCAGGAGTTTGAGGTTGCTGGTGTCGGCGTCGCTGATTCGATCGTTGCAGAGTCCGCGAATGATTTGGGCACCGCGTTCGCTGACTTGAATTTGCGCCTGCATCGCAGCGCCGATGATCTACGATATTTCGGTGGAATGCCGTTTTCCCCGATCGATCTTAACAGGTCCGGGAGCCTGTGGGGGAAACTGGGGAAACCAATCTTTATCTTACCCGAGATCGAGGTATCAAACGGACCAGGAAAACGATCTTTTCTAACATGCAATCTCGTCGTACGCGATGGGGAAAGCGCGTCCAATCGATTGAAGCGGACACTGCATTGCATAGAATCCTGCGATTTCGATTCAAACTGTCCGCTGCCTGATATGCCGCAGGTTATCGCCAGAGACGACGTCCCCGACCGGGCCGGTTGGGACTCACTGATCAACTCCTGCATCGGGCGCGTTGACCGGGGTGAACCCGAGAAAATCGTTATGGCGCGGCGATCCCGATTTAAGTTTGACCGGGACATTAACCCGTTCGCGGCACTCGGAAGGATTCAGCGCAGCGCGAACCACTGCTATCAGTATTGCTTTCAGTTAGAAGATAACATTGCCTTTGTCGGCGCGTCACCGGAGCGGCTGTTCAAGAGATCGCACGACCAAATTCATGTGGAAGCGATTGCCGGGACCCGAGATCGCGGAGAGACCCCGTCTGCCGACGCAGAGATTGGTGCTGAATTAATGGCGTCCGAAAAGGATCTTCGTGAGCATCAGTATGTGGTTAGACACCTGAAAGAAGCGCTTTCCGAACTGGGTTGTACGATAAAATCGGAAGGAAAGGTCTGCTTGCTGAAGCTCGCGAGTTTGCAGCACCTGTGCGTGAAGATGACTGCCAGTTTACCGGCAGATAAAACGGATGCAGATATAATCGCTGCGTTACATCCGACTTCGGCAGTCGGCGGGTTTCCGGCGCAGCAGGCATTAGAATGTATTCAGGCGCTTGAGTCTTTTGACCGCGGTTGGTACGCTGCCCCGCTTGGCTGGATTCAGCGGAATTCAGCGGAATTCGCCGTCGGTATCCGGTCCAGCCTCATTCACGATCACGAGATGTACGCGTTTGCCGGTGCAGGTATAGTACGCGGGTCGCGGGCCGAGAAAGAGTGGTGCGAAGTTGAAAAGAAATTAACCGCTATTTCCGGCGGTTACGCTAATTCTGTCACTCCGCGCAGTTAGCCTGAATACTGCATTAACCTCCTCTGAAAATTGGTCATTTTGGCACACTGAAGTGCGAACTTCAATGAGCACTCCAGTATACCAGCGAATTCGTGTTGCAGTGATTGCTGTTGGAGTTCGCGCTTTAGCGTGTCGTATCTAAAGTTTCCTATTATATTAACCGAGCCGATACGGCCCGGACGGTGGCTCTCTTGAAACTTGAACCGGTTTGAGGCTGTTTTTAATGTAGGAGGCTGGTCCCGCAGGCGATCTTATTTTTTTCGGTATCGTTCCGAAATAATCGTTATCGCCTGCGGGAGCAGCCTCCTACATTAGGGCTACCTGGAACCCAAGTTTCCTTTTATATTAACCGGGCCGGTACAGCTCGGACGGTTGCTC
>JAJFLP010000002.1 GCA_021772635.1 Verrucomicrobiota bacterium
CTAGCGAAGCTTCGCCTCAAACCGACAAGTTTTCGCGATCCTGGATACTGGTTGCTAGATGCCGGATAAAGAAAGCAGCTTCCAGCTAGTCTCCAGAATCAGGCATCCAGTATCAATATCTTTAAGGCAGAGCCGCACAAACTCATCCGTTTTGTGTCGGTTTCGCCCTTTAAAGGTGTCTAGAGTGGCGACCCTAGATTCCTCGAAAAATTATGGGGGGGGGTCCCTGCCTTACCCGCGCGCGCCGCTGATATACGCTGCTGTGATCGGGTGCTTCGGGGATTCGAATAACTGTTGACTCGTTCCGTACTCAACCAGCTGACCGGCCCCGTCCTGCACCCATAACAACGCTGTATAACTCGCGATTCTCCGGGCTTGAGCAAGATTGTGGGTTACAATGATTACGGTATACAGCTTGCCCAGTTCGACGATCAAGTCCTCTACTACACCGCTGGAAATCGGATCGAGGTTGCTGCAAGGTTCGTCAAGCAACATTATCTCCGGCTCCAATGCCAGCGCGCGGGCGATGCACAATCGCTGCTGCTGTCCTCCGGATAATGCCTGAGCAGGTTGATCCAATCGGTCTTTTACCTCATTCCATAACCCGACTTTCGTTAGTACACTTTCCATGATCGCGTTTTTCTCGGATTTCACGCTAATACCAAGTTCAGTCAGTGGAAGAAGTAGGTTATTTCGTATCGATATTGGAAACGGTGTCGGTTTCTGAAAAATCATCCCGACTCGCCGTCTCAGCTTCTGCACATCTGTATCGCGGCTGTATATCTCCTCGCTATCAATCCTTACTTGCCCAGTTACTGCGCACTCCGGGGTGAGATCATTTAAGCGGTTTAAGCAATTTAAGAAACTCGTTTTCCCACACCCTGAAGGCCCCACCAACGCGGTAACGCAGCATCTGTTGAAATTTAGCGAAATATCCCGAAATGCTGGAACCTGTCCGTAGGAAACCGACAAATTCGCAACTTCGATTGCCGGGCTTATACCGCGATGATCATGTTGCAGTAGTGACGAGATCTCTGCTGAACTCGAAAGTATGTTTTCCTCAAGAGTATGCGCCATGAAAGTCTCCCGTTATTAAAGAGGTGTCATCCGAGCAGATTGCAATCTCAGTCCATTCCTCGTGCAGCTTAGAATTCAATGCTTATTAGTCCATTAGCATAAATTCGAGGCATCCGTTGGAGATCACGCTTTAGCTTATTAAGTTTATGCGAAAGAAATAACACGCTAAAGCGCGAACTCCAACGGCGCCCACCCGGTCTCGCAGGACGGTTTACAAATATTAGGGATTTTACTGAATTTCTACCGTGGACGTATACCTGGGTATTTTCACCAGACCTTCTATTCCATAGCGATCAATATAGCAGGTTCCCACCAGAAAAACGGTTAGTGACCCAAGTTGAAGTCCAGTTAATAACCACAAGCAATATGACTAAAACGAGGGCAGTCGTATACGCGTTTGATTCGCCCCCGGGAACATTCATGGACAAGTCGTAAATGTGAATTGATATCGACCTCCCGGAATCAAGGACCGACCCCGGCATTCGATCCACGTACCCGCTTGTAAATAAAAGTGCAGCGGTTTCGGCAATTGCGCGGCCGATACCTAATACGATCCCGACGGCTAAACCTGGTGCGGCAACAGGCAGTAATATGTAAACCAACGTCCGCGCACGCCCCATTCCGAGACCCGCAGCCGCACGCCGATAATCATCGGAGACAGACCGAAATCCCGCCTCAGTTGAACGTATGAGTATCGGCAACACCATACACGCTAAAGTCAGCCCTCCGGACAAGATAGAGAATCCCATTCCCAGGTAAATGCAAAAGAATGCGTTTCCGAACAAACCGAACACGATCGATGGAACACCAGCGAGCACATCCAAATTACAGCGGATGATCCGGCCGAATAGCTTGTCTTCACTCGTATACTCGGCCAATAACACCGCGGTTCCGAATCCTAACGGCAACGCGACGACAAGGCAAATAATCAGTATAAGACATGTCGAAACCAAAACCGATGCTATCCCTCCGGAACGCCCTGCATCGTGCGGTGACTCGATCAAAAATGTCCAGGATAGATTTTTAAGCCCATTGCTGAGAATATCGCTAAGAATCCACGCAAACAAGCAGGTGACTGCGATAGCGGTCACCCAAACACCGACAACCAGCAATTTATCAGTTATATTACGATGTATTTCCATGAGTTCCTGCGAATCAAACCCAAGTTCCCTGATTTTATTAACGGCGATGTCACTAAGTTAAGGATTTGTATGTGTTCGGGGCCGTTGGAGTTCACGCTTCAGCGTGGTATTTCTTTTTAGGAATTTAAGAACCACGCTGAAGCGTGAACTCTCCGCACAAGCGAGAGTCGCAGAAATCCGGACCAAAATGCGCCCTGAAGTCGCCTCATTTCCTTAACGTAGTGACATCGGTATCAACAGAGGCCGAAAAATCGGACTGGGGGCTATTTAGATAACGTCCGCTTTCACAAGATCGGCAACCATAACCATCGCCGCAATCGCCACCAATAAGATAAAACCGCTGACGAACAACGCAGATCTATGGTCCCCCGTTGCGTAAGCCATTTCCAATGCGATATTCGCCGTTAATGTCCGGATCGGATCGAACAGACCACGGGGTGTTTGAACGACGTTTCCGCAAACCATTAAGATCGCCATAGTTTCGCCGATAGCGCGACCGGCGCCAAGTATAACCCCTGCCGTAATTCCGAATCGGGATGCGGGTATGATCGCGGCTCGCAACATGGTCCAGCGCCGCATTCCCAGTGCCTTTGCAGCAACAATATAATTTTTCGGGACGCCGGAGAACGCTGCGTCGGTCATCAACGCGATTGTTGGGAGTATCATGATTGTGAGAATAAATATTCCCGCTAACAGGCTCGGCCCCGGAGGCTGAACTTCGCGAATCAGCGGGACCAACACAACCAGCCCCCAAAATCCGTAGACCACTGACGGGATCCCGGCAAAAACTTCAATGATTCTTCGATAGAATCCAGCGACCGCAGCCGGGGCATAGAAATGACAGAATAGAGCCGACAGGATAGCAAGTGGCGTCGCGAGAAATACAGCCCCGAGCATTACGTAAAAACTTCCCAATATCATCGGGACCAAGTTGTACGAGCCTGTATTGCTGTTCGTGTTCGGATGCCATGAAGGATCCGAAAAGAATCGAAAGAACCCGATTTCGCGAAAAGCAGAAATGCTCTCGATTAGTAGAAAGCTGAAAATCAGGATTAAGACTCCGCCGGCCGCGACCGCGACCGTTCTGAGCAACCACAAGAGAATTCCGTCACTATTGAACTTCAACGAAATACTCCTCCCGTATTAAATCGTGTACGGCAGTCGACTGACAGTACTCCAGGAATGCGAGCACGGTATCCGATGGGATACCACGAGTGACTAGATTTAAGGGCCTGGATAGTGGATACGCGCCTGACATAACGCCGGCAATTGAGCTCTCGATATTCCCTATGTCCAGTAGCTTAATTCCTGTTCCGCGCTTCACCTCGTACTCCGCGGTCCCAACGGATACGTAACATATTGCATCAGGATTACCGATCACTGTTTTAATCCCGTGTTGATTGTCGCCAATAATTATATCCGCTCGTATTTCTTCCGGTGCTATCTTGAAATAATCGAGAAACACTTTTAACGTCGCCCGCCCCGCTGCCTTGTTGACGACCGTGATAGGTCTATCAGCCCCACCGACCTCAGACCAATTAGTTACTTCCCCGGTATATATAGCAACTATCTCTGCGTCAGCGAGCGTGGTAATCGTATTTTCCGTGTTCACAATCAGGCCGACAGCATCCTTAGCAATGGTAACCCAGGTTAAGTCGGCTTCATTTTCGGTGGCTTCGCGCGAAATCATCCCGACGTCGCACGATCCCGTCCGCGCGTCGGCTAAGCCTCTGGACGATCCGCCTGTCTGCACATCGATTCGAACATCTGGGTGCGTCTCTTCATAGCGCTTCGCAATCCGTGAAACCAACGGCGCGATCGTACTCGACCCCGTGACGACCACCTTTTCAGAATCCGCAGATTGCGACGCGAATTCGTGCCAATAAATCGTAGCCGCGGAAACACATGCCATCGCGATAATTAATGATAGTATAAAAATCTTTTTCATGGAATTTCTTCCGAGCGATAATTGTTAACCGGCATTCTGCGGGCCAGCAGAACGCCTGGTCGAATACTCGAAGGCGTTTGTTATGTATTGAGGAAACCAGGGTTCCGAAAACCTTAGAGTTCACGCTTTAGCGGACCTTTTCACCGTATCAAATACACGCTAAAGCGCGAACTCCAAAACCAGGAAACCAATGCATTTATATTAAAGTTTCGTTGGATTGTCTTCGTAATCATACTCGTAATCCCTTTCCAAACATCACATCGAAAAACCAGAAAGATTACGAATCGAAATTGATGCACAGATCAGGCTAGAACGAAAGCTTACAGCATCCAAGGTCAATCGTTTTCCCGGTGTCCCAACCTTCAACTTCAGGCGTCAGTTGATAAAGAACCGATTTACCGTCGCGGACTGCGTCTACCAGTCCAACGTTTCGTAGAACCTTAAGGTGATGGGATAGCAGACTCTGCTCGATCCCCAGCGGCTGCATCAATTCGCTCACATGCTTCGGTCCGTTCATCAACGCCTCCAGCACCGATAAACGCGTACTGTCGGCAAGGGCCTTTAACTTGGCCACACATAAAGTGGGCTCTTCCGCGATAACTGGCTGTTTCTTTTTCATATTGTCAATTTCCCCCTTACGACCGCGTTGCTGGTGTCAGCACCCCTGGAAAAAGTCAGTCGTCAACTCATCCACTTCCCAAGAAGGCGCAACTGATATGAAAGAAATTTCATATGACTATATTTTAATATGATAATAATCTATGTCAATAATCTTGAAATTGATCGACGTACTTATACCGCAAGCACTACAATTTTCGGTCCGTTTGGACGGACTCCGCTCGTGCGGAGAGAAACGACTTTGAATTCATTACCTAAGATCTATGTTGAGCCTAGCGAAATCCGTCGCGGTGGAAACGATATTTTCAAACCGGCATTGTGCTGGCCGGCAGAACACCTGGTCGAAAACTCGAAGACGATCTGTATAGTTGCAAGCGAACTTGTCTTAATAAAAGCAACTCATCTCAGATTTCGGATTTTAGAAATATGATTTTGGATTTAAACTGCAAGCAGTTCAATTTTTGGATATCTTGGAATTAATTACCCGAGAGATTCCGAACAAAAACTTTTAAAACTGAGTGCGTTGGCTATCTGATTAGAGTGCGAGTAATCCAGACGATTGACTTCTAATTTTCCACGTCAACCCTGTATTTTGAGTTCCTATGAGTGATCGAAAAACGATAGAAAACGGTTTCTTTATTTCATTCGAGGGACCGGAGTGTTGTGGAAAGTCGACACAGGCAACCATGCTTTCACAGAATCTCCGTGAAGAGGGTTACGATGTTCTTGAAACTCGAGAACCTGGCGGTACACCGGTCGGCGAAGAGCTAAGAAATATAGTAAAACATATCGTCGGCGAGGACGCAGTCTGTGATGAAGCTGAATTGCTTATCTTCTGTGCCAGTCGTGCGCAATTGATGCAAAAACGGATACTCCCGCACCTCGATCTTGGCGGTATTGTTATATGTGATCGATTCGCGGATTCTACAACGGCTTACCAGGGATACGGGCGGGGATTTGACCTCGAGTTGATTAATCGTCTGCATACGATATGCACGAACGGACGGTGGCCAGATGTTACATTCCTTCTGGATATGGATTTGGACAAGCTATACGAACGCGGGAAGATTCGGGCTCAGACTCAATCCAAACGAGACCGAATTGAGGAGGAATCCAGATGCTTTCATGAAGCTGTTCGCAGTAGTTATCTGCGGATTGCATCGCAGTACCCCGATAGAATTAAGACCATTGAAGCTGATGATGATCTCGAAGTAATACATCAAACGATATTGGAGCATATAAGAGGTGATTTCAAAAGTCTAGGATCAGCTTTTTCAGAAAATAGAAGATAGAATTAAAGAAGATGGAATTTATCCTAAATCTGGTCTCAAATAAATACGTTACGGTTTCACTGTGATCCCATAGAGATCCAAAATCGGCAGATTTTACGAATGGATAGCCTCAAATACGTAGTTTTACGGAAACACTCAGTTTGCATTTCTACCTGCTAACCCTATGGGAATCGATTCGTCCACTATTTTTTTCGGGATCGAAATCGCTATCGAAATCGGGATCGTTCCTTCTTGTTCCTTGGCTATAGGCAACTGATTCGCACAAAAACTAAACAACGATTTCGATAACGATCCCGATTTCGATAGCGATTGGTCATCCCACGCGCTCATCCGCGACGGGATGGTTGTGTTACGGTTTTTAGATATTCTGACTCCTAACTTCTAAATACTAAATTCTCCAATTTCGAACGAGTTTCGAGATTGAGCCCATAAATCATGCCCTTAGCGAAATACGATGATAAATACCCGTTCTTGACCCAGCGATTGCGCTTAGCCCGCTTAAATGATCGTACGGCCCATGCGTGGATCCTCTCCGGAAACAAGCTCGCGCACATCCGGGAATTCGTGACCGCATGGCTGCAATCTTGCGTATGTCCGAGTCTATCGGAGTCAGGAGATGGATGTGGACTATGTACAGATTGTCAATCGCTGGAGCACGGAAAGTATCCCTATTTGTACGAACTCAAGCCAGTCTCGAAGTCGCGCCAAATCTTAATTGACGCGATTAGAGAACTCGAACATAGCTTGCATTTGAGAACCGATGGGAAGAAAAAGATAGGAGTGCTATTTGAAGCCGATCGAATGGTCAATCAAGCCCAAAACGCATTCTTGAAGACACTCGAGGAACCCCCGCCAAATACACTGCTGGTCCTCATAACAGCGCGACCAGAAGGGCTGTTGCCGACGATTCGATCTCGCTGCCAGTCTATCCCCTTGACCGGCAATCGTTTTGAACTCGATTTCAAGGGTTGTGAAGAGCTGTACGCGGCTTTGGCGCCGATGAACCGCGGAAAGGGAGCGTTGATCGCAACTGATACCGCCCAAAAAATACTTAACATCCTGAGTCGTATACGTCTAGACGCCAAAGCAAAAGATGAATCCAAAGACGCCGACGAACTTTCGTACATCAACGAAAACCCCACGTTGAAAAAGAAAATAGCCGCGGAAGAAGCCGCGATGGACGCCGCCAATTACTTAGCGAAACGAGATCTTGTAATCTCAGCCATTCATACATGGTTTGCGCAAGAATATATGCGTGCGAATAACATCAGTATTCCCACATTAACGCATAGCGAAATCTACGAGACCTTGAGCAACGAGCAAATTTCAACGACGCCGGATCCGAAAGATTCACTTAGCAATCTTATGCTCGTCGACGATCTCGTCGAAAATTTGCAGTTCAACGTCGATGAGAAATTAATGATTCAGGATTTTTGCCACAAACTCTGTTCTAAAAATTAAACTTCGCGCGCCACATGTGACGCCCCCAGGAAGCTTGCCCCTCCTCTGACGCAACGGAAAAACTTGCGATCTATACCGCAAGCGGTGCAATTTTGGACGACTTCAAAATGGTTGAGTAAGAGACTCCGAACGATTTTTCGAAAACTCCGCGATTGTTGGCATAATATATCCTAACGATCGAAAAGATATTTTTAAATTACAAGCGCATCTAAAACGTAAAGTTGAATTAATATCCGATGCGGTAAAGGACTAACAGCATCCACCATATTCTCAGCAACTTATCCACAAGTTGTTAACATCGCATAATATTTTCGGCCAATTCCTTAATTATAGACATAAACCCCTAAATAATAATGATTTAAATACTAGTCAAAGGATTTCAACTGGAATTTATAAAAAAAAATATAGGTTTTTAATGTTCTTGTGAACATAGCCGTTTATACGGCGATTCTCATCAGATGCAAGACCATTTAATTTAATAAGTTATGCGAATCTTACGATCAAATAAAAGCGTGATAGACGACCATAAAAAACGGATTAATCCACGTTTGGTCACAAGAATTCTAGACCTAAAATAAGCGGACATTCCGATTCATAATCTTACCCGTACTCGTAATCGTAATCGTAATCTTTCTGGTTTTTCGAAGTGAGATTTGGAAAGGGATTACGAGTACGAAGAAAATCCAACGAAAAGTTCGCTGGATTGGGGCCTCGCCTGACCTATGCATCAATTTCGTTACGAGAGTTTTTAGCTGGCCTGAGATCAGTGAGTTACGAAGGTTGTACGGCTGAAGAAATATTGAATGTCGGCTGGATCTCTTAGTCTAGTCCCGTGACCGCGGGATGGTAGGTTCTTTGTAACTCATTTATAGTAAGTCTGATACATGCTCGCAGTAGAAATTTTATGCATAGATAAGGCGAGACTGCAAGCGGCTCTTATTCCATCAGCTTATTCAACGGAAATTCAACGATCCCTTCGGCGCCGAGTGATTTCAATGTCGGCAACAATTCGCGAACCACATGTTCGTCGATAATTGTCTGTAGCGCGACCCATTCCTCATCGACCAGCGGCGACATCGTCGGTTTTCGCAAGGCTGGTAGCAGGTCAAGCACTTTCTGGACGTCCGCTTTTTTTATATTGAACATTAGACCTACCCGGTTATCAGCGGCCAGGACCGCCCGCAAAAGCAGTGCGATCCGTTCAATTTTATTACGTTTAAATTCATCTTTCCAGGCATCGTTGTTCGCTATTAGCCGGGTAGTTGATACACACACCGTATCTAAAATCTTGAGGTTGTTGGCACGCAGTGACGACCCGGTCTCAGTAATTTCAACGATTGCGTCTACCAGCTTTGGTGCTTTAACCTCTGTCGCCCCCCAGCTGAATTCGACTTCTGCATTTACGCCGTGTTCCTCAAGATAATTTCGGGTCATTGCTACCGCCTCTGTTGCGATCCGCTTTCCCTCTAAATCCTTGATATCCTTAATCGATGAGTCATTCGGGACAGCAAGCACCCACCGAAGTGGTCGCTTCCCCACTTTCCCGTAGATCAACTCCGCCACTTCGACAACCGATGCATCGCTTTCGAGGATCCAATCGTATCCAGTGAGACCGGCGTCCAGAACTCCTTCTTCCACGTATCTTGCGATCTCCTGGGCGCGGATAAGCAGGCACTCGATTTCGGGGTCGTCGATTTCCGGGATATACGAGCGCGTGCTAACGCGTATCCGATACCCCGCTTTTTTAAACATTTCTATTGTACTATTCTCGAGACTTCCTTTCGGTATTCCCAACTTCAGAATTGCCATAAATTCTTTTCTCCTGGACTGAAAGCAGTCCAATTCTTGGATGGTTTAAAATAATCACGCAACAGATTTTGAATGATCTTGGTCCCGTGTGCGAAACCGATATAATCAGTATATACCGCAAACCGGTACAATTTTCGGTCCGTATGGACGGACTCCGCTCGTGCGGAGACGACTTAAAATATCACGCACGAGATATCGAACGAGATATTTTCAACCGGCATAGCCACCTGGGCGACGCCTGGTCGAAAACTCGACGGTGTTCGGTGTAACTGATTCGCTGTCACATCTATTAATCGACGGCGGTCAATGTATCGCCGGCAACTTTTCGAAAAAAACATGATCGCTTCCCTGTGTGGCACGCCTTCCCTCCCACTTGCTCAACTTTGAACACTACCGCATCCAAATCGCAGTCCACGAATATATCTTTAACACGTTGCAAGTTCCCGGAGGTATCGCCTTTTCGCCAAAGTTCCTGACGTGATCTAGACCAATAGGTCGCGTACCCTGACTCCAGTGTTGCTGCCCAGGAATCTCGACTGATGTACGCCAGCATTAGGACTTCACCAGTCTTATAATCTTGAGCCACAGCGGGGACTAAGCCATCTGCACTTTTTTCAAATTGTAATTCAATCACACCCAAACTCCTTCCTGAGTAGCTCTCTAATATACTAATCGCCTTCGCGTTTTCGACCGGGCGTTGTCCATTTGCCTTCTGTTCGTACTCAACAGCAGCGCGATGGCGCGACACGATCCCCGTTTAGAAGTATCGATCGAAATCTTATGCGTAATTAATTAAAGCATCCGCAAATTGGGCCGCTAGCCTGATCTATGCATAAAGTTTCTATTGCGAATACGTATCTGGTTTCGTCTAAAAGAGTTACAAAGGACGTACAACCTTCGTAACTAATTGATCTCGGGCCAGATAAAACCGCTCGCAACGAAATTGATGCATAGATCAGGCTTGCTGTCTAGAAAATAATTTCGGTTGATAAAATAATCAGATTCGATAGTTTAGCGAAGGCAAAAAAAATATATTCCGCTTGCAGTCAATTTTTGCAACAGGCTACCAAATGTATATAGAGAAAAAATTACCCAAACAATGGGTCGCTTATCTGCTTATTGTATTCGCGATTTTAACGATTCCCAACTCCTGGTTGCACGAGCTCAACGAGAACGAGGCACGCTTCTCGATTATTGCTCAGGAAATTTTGAGCAGCGGCGATTTCTTCGTGACCCAATTTCAGGGTGCGCCGACGAGTACACCACCGATGATATCATGGTTTATGGCAATCCTATGGAAAGTTCTGCCGGTCAATGAATTTTCGGTCAGACTTACGGGTATCCTCTCGCTCGGAGCTCTCGCACTGCTATGCGGATATATCGCACTGAAGTCGGCGGGGCCTGAAGCAAGCGCGGCGACCGTAGCAGCGACTATCTCAAGTTATATTGCACTGAACCAGGGGACCCTCGGCGAAGAGGATATGATGTTCGCCTTGTTTATCAATTTAGCCTGGTTCGTTTGGTACCTGGCTAGCCGGGAAAAGCGTATTTGGCTGTACGCTTGGTTCTTTGCGCATTTTTTCGTTTTCCTCGCGCTGCTAACCGGAGGTATTAAGGCGATCTTCTTCTTCTACTTCCCATTGCTGTTTCTACGACGGCCTCTCAATATTTGGCGGCGTCTACGGCAGTCCGATCATATTACATCCTTAATGATTTTCATCCTGTTCCTCCTCATCTGGATATTTATGGCGCCGTATCAAAAAGATGGGGTGCTAACGTTTATTCGCGAATTCGAGCACCAGGAAGCGACGTCAAATTATTTTCTAAAGCTAATAGCCTTTCCGATTAAAAGTTTTCTATACTACCTCCCGTGGCTATTTCTTGCATGGCCCGCGTATTGCATGGCATTTATCCCTTTAGAAAAAGACGTGATTCTGGGACAATTTCTTCGAACGATCACGATTTCCCTATTCTACTGCCTATGGATAGTACCCGACATTAAACCGATTGCGCTCACTCCATTGATCGGACCGTTGTCTATTCAACTCGGATTAAGCTATAAACTCTTAGTTCGCCGCTACGGCCGGCAATTATTGGTGTTACCGCAGATTCTCAGTACGATTGCAATCGTTGGATCGGTCACATGCTGGCTCATTTTTATTATTTTGCGCCGTAGTGTTCTGATGAATACCAACAACATCATGCCCTTAGCAATCGCCTTTGTGGTTATTGCTATTGCGATGGCGATTTATACGTTAAACACCAGATCAACATCCCCGATCTCCTTAAGTGTGCTGCTATCCGCGACGGCTTGCTACCTTGCGTTTTCAAGCACGTCCGGAGTCTACGCCTACGCGAATAAAAGTAACAAGAGACTACTTGGAGAACACTTATCGGAGAATATGCCGCCGGACGTGGTTGTGTACGAAATGATATCGAAAACAGCGACTTTCCCAGGAGAGAGTTTCTATATCAATCGCCCGGTAATTCGGGCTGAGACCACGGCGGTTCTGCCAACCGATGAGGATACCGTATACGTTGTCGGGTTGGATCGAATTCCTATCACCCAGGATCGGACTTGGTCGCCTGCGAGCGCCCCTATCGGTTACTTAAATTACCGGCTACGGACGTGGAAAGGTGAAAAGCGAATTCTGGATATCAATCCTAGGCGGATTGAATTTCTTGTTGACCGAAACGCGAGTAATAGGGACGATCTCACTAAGAATATCATAATTTCAAATCCCATATCCAAACCTCTGGATATTTTCATTCACCGAAGTGTCCATGGCGTAGCAAAGGTCGTTGGCCCCCAATCCCTGAAATTAAAACCGGGGGAATTGGCTGAGCTGAAAGTGACGATAGATACCGGCAGTTTATCGACGCCGATATTCCATGACGCGATACCAATACGAATCTCACACAATAAGCGGGAGATCAACCGGCGTATTGAGATAACGGTTCGGTCCGGTTCAGACCGCTAACCTGACCGATTCGATTTGGATGAACGCGGGGCGAAATCCGGTTCCAGCCGATTCTTGTGATAGCGCGACACCATTGCCCAGCAGACTCATAGCCCTGAACTATGCATAACGTGTCTACGGCGAGCATGTATCAGACCTAATCTAAATGAGTTACAATTTCTTATAAACACGAAAGACAAATTTCATCAGATAAAAGTAGGTGACTAGCAGGGGCTCCAGAAAACCTGTTTTCCGCTGATTAGATCGATGGAGATGGAACTTAGCGATAACATATAGAAACCTGATCCAGATGTAATGGGGAGTGCATTTCAAGCGCAACGTATATAGATACAGGAACCGCTCGGAAAAACGCTTTTTTCGATGCGCCAGCGCGGCTACCTTGCCGGCGATCTCCCCGCTTTTCAGTGCGTGAATCAATCCGCCACCAGTCAAAGGATTAACGAGCCCGGCGGCGTCTCCGACAACCATCGCGCCGCGGGCAACGAATTTGCGTGCCGGGACAGCCGGTATAACCCCGCCCCTTTTTTTAACAACCGTTAGATGCTTCAACGAAGGCTCGCGCCCGATAAAATCCTTTAATAACCGATGATAGTAAACCGAATCTCCCCGCTTACAGTGGCTGCCGACACCGACATTGATGATATTCTTCTTCGGGAAGACCCAAAAATATCCAGCGGGGAGATGTTCCTGCTCAAGATAGAATTTAAACTCATTGAGTCCGTGCTCGAAGCTGTCAAGTTCGTAGTCGATTGCCACGAAATAATATTGGCTCCTATCAAACCCGATTCCGTACGTGCTCCAACCGAGCGTGTTCGGACCGTCTGCAAAGATAATTAGGTCCGATTGATACGCGAAATTCTCGCCGGTATCAGTATTTCTCCCGTAAACGCGCCCGATTTCGGGGTCAATTCTTCGCACGTCGAACAAGTTTTGGAGGTTAGCCCCTGCGGCGACCGCTTTCTTCGCAAGGAATAGGTCGAAGAGATTGCGTTTGACCGAAAGGAATTGAGGATGCGCGCTCCCGACAGTTTGACGGTGTTGTTTGTAATGAATGTCAACAGAATTAATTTCCTGGTCAATAATTTCCGATGGAATCTCGAGTTTCTCTTTTAGTGAGTGCGACAGCGCGCCGCCGCATATATTATTCTCCCCCGGAAATCTGTCGCGATTCAATATCGTTACCGGAACGTTCCGCCGAGCCAACTCCAGCGCTGCCGCGGTTCCAGCGGGACCAGCGCCAATGATTATTACCGGTACGTTAATTATCTTTTTCACAACACCTTATTCCGTAGCGACATAAGTTTACTGGATGACATCCGAAGATTCCCGGACGCGTGATCGTTATTTAAGTTATACCCATCGTCATTTGGTTTTCGAAAATACCGTTCGGAATCCCTTAGGTGGTAAGTTAAAAGTCTTCCAAAAATTGTACTGCTTGCAGTATAACTGGATTCCCTACGCGAGTCATCCAGAAGTCGCAGTCGAATTGTTTATATCGACTGCTTTCAAGTTTCACACGATTAGGAGAAAGACTGGACTGGTGAGTGTGTGTGTTCTTTCAGCGAAGTTCTTTAAGCCACCCGCTCTGCCGGTGGAACCCCGTTTTAATTCATCAAAAAATAGAACTCCATGTAGTCAATAATAATCATATGTCTAATAAATCCGAATACAAGAAAGCCCTGATATTGCTCGAAGGACTCTATTACAAGGGAATGAAGTTGGGCCTCAAACGGACGAGACAGATGCTTGATCTCGTTGGGAACCCGCAGGACGGGTTACGATGCGTGCATGTCGCTGGAACAAACGGAAAAGGGTCGGTTTGTTCTTTCCTTTCCGCGATGCTTCAAAACGCTGGTTTGAAAACCGGGCTCTACACATCTCCCCATCTGGTCTCTATCCGAGAGCGATTCAGAATCAATGGAGATAAGATTGAAAAGCAGGAGTTCGCAGACCTCGTTTTCTCCTTATATGACAGAACAAGAGATTTGTTCTCCGAAGACGAAAGCGCTAACCCGACGTTCTTCGAATTTATAACGGTTCTCGCATTCACCTTCTTTCGCCAACAAAACGTGGATATTGCGGTTGTCGAAGTCGGAATGGGCGGCCGTTTAGATTCAACGAATGTGATTACGCCTGCAGTCTCCGTGATCACCAATATCGACTTAGATCATACAAAAGCGTTGGGAAATACATTGAGTAAGATCGCGCATGAGAAGGGGGGGATAATTAAGCGCAAGGTTCCGATAGTCTGTGGCAAATGCCACTGGCGCGCGAGGCAAGCCATCGAGAATATAGCCCAGAAAGAAAACGCCAGGACTTACCTCTCAGGTCGCGACTTCAGACCCGGCGAGATTATGATCGAATACGTGGATGGCGAATATATACAGCGCAATCGAATAACGTACGGGAAGAAGTCAATGGTCTTAAGTTCGCGATTGCTAGGACGCCACCAAGGGGAAAATCTCGCTACGGCATACGCCACATTGAAAGTACTGAACGACACGGGAATCGAATTCCCGTTCGACCGCGCTGTCGCCGGTAGTCGGAACGCTTCCTGGCCAACCCGTTTCCAAATCTTACCGGATGGATTAGTCCTGGACGCGGCACATAATCCCGGCGCATTGAAAGAACTCGCGTACAACGTTAATCTAGTTTTCCCTAACAAAAAATGGAATATTCTCTTCGCGGTGCTTAAGGACAAGGAGTGGCGGAAAATGCTTAAGATAATTCTACCGCTGAGCAAAAGTGTTTATCTGACCGAAATAGATAGTCCCCGTGCTGAATCCGCCTTGCGAATCGAAGAATATATACGTAAAAATCAGCCGGCCATCCCCGTGAAAGTATTTGCGGACGTCCGATCCGCGTGGGAGAAACTCAAATCTGATGGAGATGGGCTTATCTTCGGCTCAATTTACATGGCCGGCGAGGTGTTCTCGTATTATTATTCTGAGACTCGTATTGGCGATGTATAAAGTTGCGTTTCGCGAAAGTATAGAAGAATAAAACTGCGTTTTCGACAAGAAATCTCGACGTCTATTAAGGAAATTCGATTATGAAGTTAAAACTACTGACAGGTCTATCATTCGTAATAATATCGTTACCTCAATGCGGCTTTGGAGAGCCGTTGTCACGACAGGAACTACTGGTCCAAAAGAGTAAACTCCAGTACAATACGGCGAAGGTCCGAGTAAAACTTTTACGGGAAAAGGAGGAACTTCGGGAGTTGAACGACCGGATTATGGACTTACAAAAAGAGCTGATGCGTAAACTTGACTCGCAACCAGAGATGCAATTTATTCTGTCGAAAATAGAAGAGGTCGATAAGCAGCTAAAATCTCTTGAATAATGGTAAATTAAAAGCTGATTCGGTTCAAGATAATTTTCTAAGTGGAACGATAGATATTTTAGTATAATAATCGCAATCAACCGTCAATTCTTTAGGTCTAATTCCGAAATAAACTAAATCGTCAATCCTATCAGTCGTCCCCGCCTACGGACTTGATAAACTCATCGATGTCGAAGTGATCTTCGTCCTCATCAATGATCGCGTTGAACTCCGTGTCTGTAATAACTTCTCTCTGAACGGGGCGGCTCGGACTGGCAGGGGGCGCGTCTACATCTGGCGGCGCCGGTTCTGGCGGCGGCGCCTCTGCTTCGTCATCAACGTGAATATTCAAACTCGCCTTGCTTTCCCGCTCTCGAACCGAAGATCCTTCCGGTGCGTGTGGCACACTCTCTACGGGCTTTCCCTGCACCGGAACGACAGGCGGATTACACGCATTCAAAATACTGTCGAATAATATCAGCAGTAAATCTCGACAGTATTCCTGCTCCTGCGGCCGAATTTGGACGATCGGGATGGCATCTGGAACCTTGAGTGAATGCGCGAGGTGATCGAGGCAATCGGGGATCGTTAGAGACGCCTTGCAAATCGGGCATTCCCCAATCGACCCGGCCATTTCCATGTCGACCGCCAGCCGATACCCGCAATCCGTGCAATCCATTCGAAATTCGCAAATGCCTTTGTCATTGGGAATCTGCGGTACCGTAAAAAAGTAGACCCCGCGAAAACGCTGTCGAAGAATCCTCATTCGCCGAGAGTTCTCTTCATTCGTTTTCTTGTCGTGCGCGGATACAACATAAATTACCGCGGCTAATTCTGTCAGGTAATCAGAAAGCGAATTGACGATAAGCTTATCGAACGTCGGCGGCAGCTGTTGAAGATCAATGATATCGTCTTCAGACAAAAAGATACGGGTCGTAACGACTCCTTTACGGTGTTTTTTCACCAACGGCTTCATTTGTGATAAGGAAGATGCGATACTCGCGATTGACTCTGCGAACAAAGTCAAATGTTCGAATTTATCACCCACCAAAACGATTTTTGGCACCAGATCCTCCATATCGCTAGCGCCTACCTGCCACGATGGATCTTCCTCCCTCAACGGAAATGAGACCCGCGAAAATCCCTCCCGAAGACGCTGGACCCGCGTGCTTAAGCCGTGAATTTTTTTGTAAGTCTGGTACGCATCGAAAGCGTGATTCTCGAAAGGCGGCGGGGAAACTTTTAAGTAGTTCTCCTCTATAAGTCCGTGCAGCCACAACGTTGAACGTCGAATTCCAAACTTTTGTGATTTCAGTAAATCGTCCGTCGAATATCCGGTAATCGCAAGATCGTAAATGCCCTTCTTGCCGATTTCCATCTCGTCTTCAGCTGCCTTGGGTCCAGCGTGATACATCATCTCATTCGAAGGCAGACCTTTTTTGAACTCACGGTACTCGTCAACGCCGACGATGCAGGTCATTACAGTTCCGGTTGCTTCCTGATCGAACTTTACGTCTTCTTCCGCGATAGCTCCTTCTTCGAAAGTAACATGCGATGAATCCCAACTCAGGACCTCCGTTATTGCTTCCATTTCTTCGCAAAACGGCGCGGTAGCATTTACTAATTTACCGTCCCGAAAATACAGAACCCCGATCGCGTCATCTTCGCGTTTGATATTTAATTTGCCGGTCTTTATATCTGCTTCGAGGTACTGCAGTACCCCCGGCAATTCGCCGGCCGAGACATGCACGGACAGAAACGATGCTGCGCCACCGCCCAATGTCTTACCTGCGAAACGCTGAATTCGCGCGGTACAGACACCGTCGACAAACGGGTACTGAATAAAATCATCGGCCCCAGACTTAAACGCGGCGATACAGTTACTGCCGTCCTCCTCGTCTTCACCGATGATGACAACTGGCAAGGATTGATATTTCTTATCCGAACGCAATGCTTGGCAGAAACTGTTCGCATTGGATTTGGGAACCTCAGCGCCAATTATAAATAGGCCGATGTTCGATAGATCGAGAAGTTGGAAAGCGCGAACCCTGGATTCCGTCACCTGAATATCGTACCCCTGCTCACTGAGAAGCGACTTCAATTCATAACGATTCTCGGGATCTTCGGAAATAAACAGAATTGAAAATTTTGGTTTATCAACCACGGCTAAACTCGCTGTTTGCTATAATATTGTTATCCGTCACGCATGTGACGGACTCACCGGCTGCAAAGTCCGTCTGCACAGACCCAAAATCAGACTCCCGGCAGTCTATAAACATAGTTGAAATAGCGACGTTCGCAATCGATATTTTAGCGTATTCCGTATGAGGAATAAGCGACTGAATCGTGGCGTGCTTGTAATCGCGAAACATACTCGCTAACATACGACACTGAGCCCCAACCCGAACCAAAAGACCGCTCGCCATCCAATGTACACACGTTTATCTATACTAACTCCAGTCAGATTCTCGATAAGTTCTCTAAAATCCTTGCCCGCAAGATTAGAGATCGTCGAAAATTCGACTGCTTGCAGTCTAAATGTATTAGAGTATTGATATAAATGCTACGAAAAGGCTTATCAAAGAAAGCACGGAACAACTTACGGTCTCGCGCGAAGAATAAGGTCAAAGTCTTCTTACTGAAGGTGACCGTCAAGATTCTTGTCATTGCGGCGGTTTGCGGACTTATATATACCCTGAAGTCCGCGATCAGACAGGTTTTTTTCTCCGGTAACCCGAAGTTCACACTGGAAGATGTCCATGTCGAATTGGTGAAAGGTAATTTCACCGAGGATCAGATCAAGAAAAAACTCCCTGTAAAGGTCGGGCAGGCAAATATCTACAATGTGAACCTGGGCGATCTACGAGACCATATTCTTACCGACCCCCTGGTACAGGAGGTCGAAGTACGACGAATTTTACCTGGTACGATAGATTTGACGATTTACGGTCGTACCCCGATCGCTCGACTAATTACCCGGGAAGGAAGACTTATCGATGCAGGCGCAATCGTCCTCGAATCCACATCGGAAAGTGTAACGCCGGACTTGCCTATCATCACCGGGATCCCAAATCTCGCACGCTATCAGACGGGCGAGGTACTGGATAATCCAATGGTTGAAGACGCAATCAAGTTCCTCGAACTAAAAGAAGTTATTCCAAATGGGCACTGGCTCAACGTCCATTTGATTCAGTTGAATAAGAATTATCACGAAATGCGCGTCTATCTGAATCAGGCGGAAGAATTATTTATCAAACAAGGTGCCCTATTAATTTTACCAACAGACGGAACGAATCACGCACTGGCGAAGGCACTGGAAATTTTGGACCAAAGGCGATTGGCGAAACAGCCGACAAGTTATATTGACGTGACGTACGACAAACGAGTTCCGGTATTGCCGTGATTGTAAAACCCGACTTATCGTGGATTCGTAAGATGATGGATAACCCGGATAAGCAAAAAACTGTCGAGAACTTCCTCGCCGCTCATCCGAAACTGCAAGCCTTGAGTGAATCTCAGTGCCGCGTAGAGGAAGATGCCGCAATCGACCTGCCGGACTCCGGTCGCGCTACTACTCTTTCCCTCACTTTAGCGGAGATCGAACCTTGGCTCCCAATTCTGGAGGAAAGGATCAATCAGAATCCGGAAATGCTTGAGACATTGTCGAAACCTGAACTCGCAAACGAGACGACAGGCGAGAAATTAGCAGCCTTGATATACGAAATGAGTATTGAGATGGCGGGAGAAATTTTCACCACCAAACGCCTCGATCAACTCGCGGCCCAAGTTGATGCATACCGAGCCAGTCTGTCACCGGACGATGAAAACGATGCACTCCCTGGAATTCGTGGAGCCCTGCTAGCTGCTACCTCGAAGGGAAATCCTTCGGAAAATCCATTCTTAATCTCACTGTGCTGGCAATCAATCCAGTCAATAATAAAAACCCTGCGAGTAGAGGATAAATTGAATGCGTAAGGGCCAAACGGATTCGCTACAACGCTGTCTAATACCACGTCACACAAACCAATGAACACGGAATAAACCTATTACGACTGAAAATACTGAGGAAATTGAACGAGTATGAGTAAACTGAGAAAGAGTGGCGGTTATCGGGATCTCCGTTCGTTTCAGTCCGCTACGCTCATTTACGATGCCACCTATTGGTTCTGCGAGAAATTTCTCGATCCGCGTTCTCGCACGGTCGATCAGATGGTACAGGCCGCCCGTAGTGGACGTCAGAATATCGCCGAAGGATCCCGGGCTTCTGCCACGTCGAGCCAAACCGAGCTGCGCCTCGTTAACGTCGCACGCGCCAGCCTTGAGGAGTTGTTACTCGACTACGAGGATTTCCTCCGGCATCGCCGACAGTTACAATGGACTAAAGATGATCCCCAGGCGCAGGCGGTTCGGCGAGTGGCGATTAAACATCAGTCAGATTTGTTGGATCTGACCGATCAACAACGAGCAGCGTTGTATGCCGAATGGCTTGAGAACAAAGATCCTTTCATTCGCGCTAACGCGCTGATCTGCTTGATCCACCAGACAAACTACCTACTCGACCAGCAGATAGCTGCACTCGAAAAACAGTTTATCGAAGATGGCGGCTATAGCGAACAACTCGCGGTAAAGCGATTACAGCATCGGTCTGATCAGTCGGATGTGACCGATAACTCAGAAATTCCGCCGTGTCCACAATGCGGAAAACCCATGGTACTGCGTACGGCGAAAACCGGTCAGAACGCCGGAAAACAGTTTCTCGGATGTTCCGGTTACCCTGATTGCAAAGGCGCGAAGAGTTTGTGAGATCAGTCGGATCCGACTGATATGACCGATTAAAGAAAAAAAATCTCGTCAAGGGTACCGAATCCCCCGGGGAATATGATCAAGGCTTTCGCAAGGTAGAAAAACCAAAACTTGCGGATAAAAAAATAATTGAATTCGAAGGTTAGCTCTCTGCTTTAGTACCGGTTCGGACACTATTCGGCCCTGAATATTTCGTTGTATTGATTCGCCCAATAGGTTATGATGATATCCGCTCCGGCGCGCGTTAATGCCATCACCGATTCCCGTACCAAGTCACGTAACTCCCCACCTCCTTTTTCCGCGTAGGCATGAAGCATCGCGTATTCGCCACTGACGTTATACGCCGCAATAGGAAGATCCGTCTCGGATCGTAATTGACAAATAATATCCAAATAAATTAAGGACGGTTTCACCATCAGAATATCAGCACCTTCATCGATATCCAGAAAGGACTCGCGCAGAGCCTGGCGGGGGTCGTTAAAAGGCGCTTGATACGTTTGCCGTCCACCGGCGGCTGGAGACGAAGATGCTGCATCGCGAAAAGGACCATAAAACGCAGAACAGAATTTTGTAGAATAACTCATAAGGATTACGTCTTGCATGCCGGCAGCAGCCAGTGCGTCACGTATGTTCTCAACCTGCCCGTCCATCATCGCGCTCGGCGCGACGCAATCCGCACCGGCTTTTGCGTGCGAAACGGCTACTTTCCCCAAAATATCCAGAGTTGCGTCGTTATCGACATCGCCCGACGCATCTAATTTTCCGCAGTGCCCATGATCCGTATACGCGCATAAGCAAACATCCGTCATGATCAATAACTCCGGATAACGCTCTCTAATTCTGCGAACCGCAGTCTGCACCAGTCCGTTGTCATCGAACGCGTAATCGCCAGACGCCATTTTGCCATCGTCGAGTACGCCGAAGACGAGTACGCCGCCAACACCCGACTTGACGACCGGCTCGAGCGCTGTCGAAAGGCAATCTATCGATAGTCGAGACTGACCCGGCATGGTCGCTATAGGAATATTTTTGTTCTGACCATCTACCACGAACACCGGCCACACGAACTTCTCAGGCCCCGGCATAGCCAATCCGACCATATCCCGAATCGCCTTCGTTCGGCGCAATCGCCGTAATCGCATCTGCGGAAAATTACTCATTTTTATTTTCCTTCATTACTCGGGTTCCCAGTTCAAAAGTTCAAGGTTCAGCGGCTACGAAAGACTCTCACGAAATTCAAACGGTTTTGAGCAGGGGTCAAATGTAGGAGGCTGCTCCTGCAGGCGATTGTATTTTATTGGAATTGTTCCGAAATAAATATCGCCAGCAGGAGCTGCCTCCTACATTTGTTTGCCAATTCTGAAAATCCGTTGTCCTCAGAGCGATTAGGAATAAGATTATGATTACGATCGGGCTTCGCAATAAGAAATGGTCAATTAGATCTCAGTCCCCATCGTTTGTATCCGTCGCCCTACATGCCATGCCGCGAGCGCTGAAATACCCGCTGCAACCGTTGCTTCCTGGGGCACCACTGTAGCCTCTAACCCGAACTCTTCCAGCGCTCGCGCCGTTGGCGCCCCGATTGCAACTGAAACCTTACCATTCAGCTTCCCGGAACCCCAGTCTGTGACGAAAGCAATTACAGCAGAGCTACTTGCAAAGAAAACAGAGTCAAAGGGCGGCAAGTCATCATGTGGAACATGGGTATTACGATATAACACACAGTCCGTAACAACTGCGCCGCAACCTGCAAGAAATTCCTCGACACCGCCACTCGCGAGTTCTGACCGTAACCGCAAAACGCGATCTCCAGGACGAATCACTTTCCCTGCAGCCGCTTGCATCGAATCTGCACTAAACTTTTCAGTCGGTACAATGTCCGCGTTGACTCCATAGTCGCGAAGTACCCGAGCTACACCGGCGCCAGAAACCATGATTCTCGGGAGCGAACGAATATCAACACTTTCGTGTTCCGCTAATATAGAAAACAAGCACCGAACTGCTGCTGGCGACGTTAGGGTTATCCAGTCGAAGTTACCGATGTCTGCCACCACCCTCGATGCTGCAGGTTCAGGGTCCAGGCGTATCAACGGAAACTCAACCGGAACACCGTTATAATCCATTACCTCATGAGCAGCAGCCTCTTGCAACGTATCACTGCAGGTAATCAGCACACGCTTATTTTCGAGCGCACCGGCGTCATGGGAATATAAATTTGAAGAATCAGCAATCTTACCGACTAGCAATAATCCGGGAGCCGTGGTGACAGCTTCATCTACTTGCGCAGCGATGTCTCGTAGGGATCCGGTTAAGACCGTCTGATCCGCGGTGCCCGCGCCAAAGATCATGGCTGCGGGCTCCGTTTCGAGGCGACCTTCTGATAACAGCTCAGTGACAATCTCCTGAACATTGTCCACCGCCATAAAAACGGCAAGCGCCAAATTCCGTCGAACGTCCGCGCCAATTCCGCGTGAGTTGCCATGGGCTAAACGAGGTGTAATAACTGTGAACCCGCGAGATTGGCCGCGTCGGGTCAAGAGCAAGCCCGTCCCTGTCGTTGCTGCGTTCAGGCTGCTCACACCGGGAATGACTCGGTAGGGAAGTCCAAGGTCTTGGAGTACCCCGACCTCTTCAGCCAAGCGCCCAAAAATCCCGGGATCACCGCCTTTCAGGCGAACGACCTTCTTGCCCTGCCTACATAAATCTCCAATCATGCCGTCGAGTGATTCCCGGGACACTGCATAGCTACCGCGGCGCTTCCCGACGTCGACCCGTTCTGCATCTGGTCTCATACGTTCAAGCAACGACGTGGGGGACAACGCATCGAAAAGACAAATATCGCAGCGACGCAACGCCTTTATTCCCGCCTCGGTACAGTATTCGGGGTGTCCCGGCCCACTACCGACCATGACGACTGGCTTTACGAACAGGCCGCGCAACCGTTGGAAACTCCGGTCTCCACGCCTGAAGGTTAGTGCGAGTCGCCCTTGCCCTGGCGGAGTTTCCAAGTCCGAGAGCGAAATCCATTCGGTTATTCTACTAGTCAAATTTAGCCGAACGAGCGCGGCCGCGGCAACGATCAAGATGTCGAAATCCCCAGCGTCCAGCTGCTCCAGACGCTGCCGAATATTCCCGCGAATACTCTTAAGTACCGCTCCCGGAAATCTATCGCGACAGAACGATTCGCGACGATCGCTGCTCACGCCGATTATTGGGTTCTCTCCGAGGTCTGATAAGTCTTTATCGGCTCGAACAACGATACTATCTCTGGCATCCTCGCCCCACGGCAACCAAAACCAATCCAGCAATTCACCCATATCTTCAGGTAAATCCTTGGCACTGTGGATCGCGCAGTCAATCTCTCCCTGTATTACGGCGTCATCAAGGAATTTGGTGAAAAAATCGGGGGCACTTATATCCAGCCGAATCGACATATTTTCATCGCCCGGGCTGGAATATGGAAAAACATCGAACGAGGCAGCCGGGATCAAAGCTTTGATGTTATCCAAAGCATCTGCGGTTTGAATCCGGGAAAGTTCACTCGACCTCGTACCAACTTTAAAATGTAAGGGGTTAGCAGTCATCAATTTTTCGGGTTACGCAATTTAGAAATGGGAGAACAATGCTCCTAATCAGAAAGAAAATAGATTTATTAACTTGATCGTAATATATTTCCATATTCATAAATACGATACGAAAGACTGCAAGCAGTCCAATTTTCGATCCCGCATGCGGATCACGGTAGGCAAAGATTTTAGGAAACTTGTCGAAAACCTGACTGGACTTAGAATCATTAAATCGTCTGTCACTCCGTAGTCTCGGATTCCGCTTGTGCGGACCGCATTAGCAAAACCCGTCGATATGGACCAACTTCGGGACAACCACAACCAAAATCGCCTCCGAACAATGTTAGCAAGAAGCCAGTCCTGGAACGAAAACAGAGTTATCAAAAATGACTTGGATCAGGAGTATTGCTATGTTCCCAGACGCCCGTTTATATTCGGTCGGGAAACGGCGCCATCGCGATTATTGGGCCCGTACTACATCGGTAAGTATCCGATATCTAACGATGAGTTCAAGTCGTTTGTTGCGCAGACGGGGTACGAGTACCAATCGTTCGAGCTGATGGACCGAATCTCTCCAGAACCGGGCTGCCCAGCGGCGCCCGTGAGCTATGATGATGCTCGTGCATATGCTAGGTGGATACGGTCGATCCTGGACGGTTATTACGCTATCCCAAACGAAAGGCAGTGGGAGCTTTCCGCCCGCGGATTCGACGGCCGAGTGTACCCTTGGGGAAATACGCCGCCATCAGACAAACATGGAGTATTCTCGCTGACGGTCGATCGGCGGCAGACAAATATCTCAACCGAGTTCCCGACGAACGTCAGCATTTTCGGATGTGTGAATTTGATCGGGAACGTGTGGGAATGGTGCGTCAACCTAGATCCAAATACCGGTCCGGAATACGTCCTGCGCGGAGGCTCCTGCGAAGATCACCCGGAGCTTTGTAATTGCCGTGACCGCTACCCTTATGAGTTCAATGATGACACCACGTTATACGCGGGATTTCGGTTATTATATTTGACCGAAGACCTGTATGAGACTTACCAACATCTCCTGGGACAACAAACGATAGTTCACACCCGAACTTAGCTGATTTCTCTATTCCAGAAAAATCCCGCCGCCCTCTCCGAAACGCCATCCCAGCCCTCGCGGATATTGAAAAAGCATGATTTCCATGCTATGTTACGGTCAAATATTCGACCCTGAATAGTATTTCAGATCAAGAGCCCCCAGATCCGTGAAAATCACTCTGCCGTCGACGGAATTTCGTCTGTCTCCCTGGCTTTACCATCATGAAACTACACCCTGACAAGTGCCTGATAGCGTCTCTGATCCTGATTGTCTTTCTATTATGCTCCAGCATCTATCGGAGCCTGAATCGCGAGTCGGCAGAGAATCTCACCCAATCAAATCCCATTTCAACTTCACCCGCTCGGCGCGCTGACACCGTTTCCAAGCGGAATCACGGAGCAGGAATTTCCAGCCTATCCGCGCAAACATCTGGAAATCACAATCAACAGTCGACAGTTAGTTTACAAAACAGAAAATCAGCGCGGAACGGCACGGTCAGCGTCATCGAATCAAACGCAAGTCGAACGGTACTTGGCTTCGAGATCGGTGAATATACCGTCGAACGAAAGCGTATCGGCGACCGCTATTTCAGCGAAGTCGAACATCCGGGGATGCGAACACTCAAAAGTAAAGGGAATCCTGCGCTGCCTTCGGAACGGACGAATATAGTGATTCCCGCTGGCGCGTCGCTATCAATTATCACTCATGACAGTGCATTTACTGAAATCGAAATCGATCCGCCGCGAGCCTCTTTGGGCTTTAACTTAAGGCAGGAAAATTCTGACGGACCTGCGGTTGCCGATACACAATCACATCAATTCTCCGCCCCCTTTCCCAAGCACATTGTCGCACTGACTGAACCGTATAATATTAGAGAGGTCAGTAGTGTGGGTGTTCTTATTTCCCCATTCCAGTATTTTCCGGAGACCAGCATCCTGCGCGTCTACACACGATTGACTGTGGAGGTAATAACAACATCCACCGTCCCTGGGGATGATATTCCAGCGTACGCCGGCGGCCCAAAGGAATTTGCAAGATATTACGAATCTTACTTCGCGAACTTCGAAAACGTAAGCGACAGGCATAGCCGTTCGGGCGGCGAAACGAGGTCGGCACCTCAGTTATCATCCTCAACAGCAATCCCAGCCACAGCGAATTCGGGCGAAGACGGGGCTCTTCTACTAATAGCCGCGGACAGTCTAGTGGGAGGTATTGCTCCGTTTATCGAGTGGAAAAAGCAACGGGGGCTGCAAGTTATTACTGCACAGTATCCAACGGACACCGGCAGCGGGACGGCAAATCTGGGTACGTATATCCAGCAACAATACGATCAAAAGCAGATTGCTTTCGTCATCCTTGTTGGTGATATACAGGATATTCCGGTTATGACGCTCACGCCGAATCCGTCAGATACAACATACACGCTCGTTGCCGGTGACGATCAATACCACGACATGTATATCTCCAGAGTCTCGGCGCGTACAGTTACCGAAGTAGAATATCAACTAAGTAAGTTTATTAATTACGAAAAATATCCGCCGGCAGCGAGCGGTTCCAGCTGGTACACGGCAGCAAGTCTGGTGGCTTCCAACGAAGGCGCCAACAAGAGCGATTTCGGTCTTAATGATTGGCAGCAGTTAGAGAATGAAGGCGTAAAGCTCGGAAATTTTGGATTCGACGTATTAGATAAATTTTACGATCCCGGGGCGAAGGTGACGGATGTTTTAAGCGCCTTGAACGCCGGTAGAAGCCTGGTTTACTATCTGGGCCACGGATCCCAAACACGATGGGTTACTACGGGATTCAGTGTCTCGCATGTGAATAGTTCGCTCGATAATCCACAGCTGCCTTATATCGTCAACGGAAACTGCCAGAACGGTGCGTTCCATCGAGATGGCGGCGACTGTTTAGCCGAAGCAATCATGAAACTCGGATCCACAGAAAATCCAGCCGGCGCGATCGGCGTCATCAGTTCCACGACGGACATGGACTGGGACCCCCCGATTGTTATGGAACAGAAAATAACGGATTTTATAATTGCCGACACGTTTGAAACGGTAGGGGGCATCATGTTTGCAGCGATTCAAAGCGCCATGGATTGGTGTTACGAGACGTCAGGCCAGGGAACTGCCGCTGCTGAACGAATCATGGAGCAAACTCATTTATTCGGTGACTGCACACTGGGGTTGCGAATGAAACCTCCGAAAACCGTTGCGGTGGCTCACAACGCGGAACTAACCGCCGGCGATGCCTATCCGGTAAATATCACGCACGACGGCACACCATACGCCGGTGCACTGATTTGCCTATATCGAGACGATGGGATACAGGAAACGCGGGTAACTGATCAGAACGGTAACGTTAATTTCACGGTCAATACCAGTTCATTAGCACCGCTCACGTTGACCGTTTATGACAACGATATCATGCCCTATCAATCGAGTATTACCGTCGCAGTTAACGGGTTAGCGATCACACCTCCATCATCGATGCCGGTAGCGATTGTCGGCGATTCGTATTTGTACACCTTCGCCGCTGTCTCAGGCACACCGCCGTACTCGTGGTCTATCGACGGGGCCGTGCCGACCTGGTTGAGTATCAACGCTGCTACCGGTGAAGCAACCGGAGTCCCGGACGCAGTCGGCACATACACCTACGATGTAGAGCTCACGGATTCAGAACCGACGACCGCGAAAGTGACAGTCACCACGATCGTAACAGAAACACTCCGGATAACCACTGAGAGTTTACCAGATGCGTTTTTGAATACCGCCTATTCGAGCGGTATATCGATCGACGGTGGTGCCTCGCCCTATACCTTCACGGTTGATTCCGGGATACTTCCGCCTGGGCTGATGTTATCAGCTTCCGGAACAATTGAAGGCGTCCCCACATCCACCGGTACTTATACTTTCTCTTTAACTGTAACAGATAACTTCGGGTCAACTGATGCGAAGTCATTGTCCGTTCCTGTTCGGGTAACGCGAGGCGATGATGCCGATATCAACGGCGACGGAACCATCGATAATCAAGAGATTCTGACGTTCGTCGACGAATGGGATCGCGAAAATATTACGGAGTCGCAGTTAACCACGGCAATCAACGAATGGAGAACCCAGAACGTAACCGCGTCGAGATCGGATGCGTCCAGAAGTCTGCCTTCGTCGTCGGCTCAGCTAGAACCCGTTTTTACGATTACTATAGCCATTGATAACAGAGATCAACTTCAGCAATTAATCGCCCACGAAATCGAAATTGAAAGGCCGCAGGGTGATTCAGTAACGGCATTTGTAGATGAGGATGAACTGCGATTAATTAGAGACTACGGGTTCACAATCCTAAGCGTCAAATTGCAGGAACCACCTATACGCCTGGAAACTGAGACGCGGGGCTTCGGCGGATATCACACTTATGCCTCATTGACCCAGGACCTGAGTGATTACGCGGTAAATCATCCGGCCATTTGCCGGCTGATTTCGATCGGCAAGTCAATTCAGAACCGGGATATCTGGGCACTCAAAATCACAGACTCACCGGATTTAGAAGAAGATGAGCCGGAATTCAAGTATGTATCAACAATGCACGGTGACGAGTCTTTAGGCACGGAAATGTGTCTCTATCTCATCGATCTTTTGCTAACGGAATACGCAACAAATATGAATTCCAGAATTTCGAATCTAGTAGACGAAACGGAGATATGGATTGTCCCGCTTATGAATCCCGATGGCCTCGAACTGGGAACCCGAAAAAACGCTGCCGACGCCGACTTGAACCGGTCTTTCCCATTCGACTCAAGTGTTGATATAGGTATTTACAACAGCCCGCCGCTTAATACGACCGGGCTTGAATCGGAAGTCGCCGCAATCATGGACTGGAGTGCGCAACACAGCTTTGTGTTATCCGCGAATTTTCATACGGGTGCTCTGGTGGTTGTCTATCCATACGGAAACTATGACAAGATGGGTAGCTCGGACACCCCCGATGACGCCATATTCCAAGCGTTAAGTCAAACATATACTACTACAAATTCGCCGATGTTTAATGTCACATCGATAGACGGAAAAACAGCAATCAACGGGATGATAAATGGCGCGGACTGGTTCGCGATAGACGGAGAGATGGCGGATTGGAACTACCGCTACTTGGGAGCGATGGAAATAACGGTCGAGTTGTCCGATGCCTTTCGACCAAGCAGTAGCCAAATCGTAAGTTTTTGGAACGACAACCAGGAGTCGATGCTGAGCTACATTGAAGCGGTACACCAGGGAGTTCGCGGTATTGTGCGAGACGAGAACAGCGGCGATCCTCTTTGGGCGGAAGTCTCGGTTGCCGGCAATGATCGCGTAGTCTACACCGATCGGCAAGTTGGAGATTATCATCGTCTTTTGCTGCCGGAGACCTATAGCCTGACGTTTTCTGCAAGGGGCTACGCCCCGAAGACTTTCAACAACGTAGTGGTACAGAATGGGGCGGTGACACGAGTCGACGTGGAATTAGTCCCTAACTTCGATCATTCGGTGAACAGATCGGTTAAGTTTGCGGATTACGATATGGCGAACGATCAATGGACAATAGAAGCGGCCGTCGATATCACCCTGGATACGAACCATATACCATCGGCATACATCGTCAATGAGCATCTCCCGGCCGGATGGGAGTACGTAACGGGATCTAGTTTTCTTAGCGGAGCCGGCACTGACGAACCTGTACTTAACGGCCAAACAAATTCATGGCTCGTCTGGAGTACTGATGTCGACAACCATACTCTTACCTATCAACTCAGGTCAACAGGAACGGTATCGGCAAGTGTTTCCTTTTCCGGTGATTTTGAAGTCTTAAATTCGGTGACACCAATTGCCGGAGCATCCACGTGGCCGCGGCCGCAAGAATTCGCGTTGTCCCTCAAATCCGGGTGGAACCTGATTTCGATTCCGTTAACCCCTGCTGAGTCAACGGCCGCGAGAGTGTTCTACAAAAAATACGTGATCACATCTACCCGACAAGATCCTAACTCGATCATTAAGGGACAGGTATGGACGTGGGAGAACAATAGTTTAACGATTGCAACAAGTCTCGAACCTTATCATGGCTATTGGGTCTTTACGGATAGCAATACGAACTTGTTAGTCCTGGGTTATCCTGTCACTGAAACGTCAATCACGCTTGACGCCGGCTGGAATCTCTTCGGCCCTGTAACCCAGTTCAACTCTCCGTATAGCGCCCCAGCCATCAATGCCGATATCTTATACTGGTCCGACAACCGGTTTGTCCCGGTCCCGCCAACCGGCGTTACCAGTATACTGGCTCCTGGAAAAGCGTATTGGATATATAGTACAACTTCAATTTCCTATCCGACTACGCCGTAGAGATCGAGCACGTACAGTTTCCGCCTGACTTGACAAAGTCGTCTAAAAATTGTACTGCTTGCAATAAATAACCGCCGAGAGCATAATGGCTCGCTACGATTTTCAACAACCAACCGGAGGACTAATAAAATGAGTAGATTCACTATCGCAGTTGTAGCTTTGGCTTTTTCGTGGGGACTGACCTCGTCACAAACTTTTGCGTGTAGCGGAAAAGGCCGCGAATGCAGCTCCAAACATGATCAGCCATTAGACAAGAAGTTCATGAAGAAAATGCATATGATTTTCATCTATCAAGACGAACTTGGAGTAACAGATGAACAATTGGCGCAGCTAAAAAAAATTAAGATTGCAACCAAGAAGTCCCTGATTGAAAAACAGGCTGCCATTGACGTCCTGAAAGTGGACATTCGCTCTTCGCTGCACAACCCGGAAATAGACCTTAGCGCAATCAATAAACTAATCGACAAAAAATATGAAATAAAGAAAGCCAAGTCAAAACAGGTTGTCGCGTCGATCGCGGAATTGAAGAAGATCCTCACAAAAGATCAGTTAAAGCAACTGAAGGCCATGATGTATAAAAAGCCTCAAGGCCCATCCGAAGGTTCTCACGGGAGACACGGGAACAGATAACACCGCGATTTCTTGTGTTCCGTCACTCGAAAAATTCGCCCAATTGATGAACCAATGAGACTCGTCGCTATCTAAACTGCAAGCAGCTGATTTTTTGGTCCGTCCATACGGACCCAAAATTGTACTGCTTGCATTTTAGCAACATTTTTTCTGTTCCTGAATCGGTGGGCATGGAACTGAACCGTAAGAACAAAAAACACAACAATCGCCATCTTTAGGTTTAAGGACGGCATCGCAGTTGCCGCATTTATAGAAAAATTGGCATGCATCTGTCGGCATGGTTTCTTCTTTTTCGTATCCACATTCGGGACAGGTGATTGTCGATTCTAAAGTGACGTTTTCAGCCATGCTATTCACCAATCGGTTAGTCATTCTCCGATTTTGCTATACTGCAAGCAGTACGATTTTTGGTCCGTATGGACGGACTCCGCTCGTGCGATCCGCACAGGCGGACTCCAAGATTGCGGTCCGGATTACCGAGACTCCGCTCGTGCGGAGAGAGACGACTTTGAACTTATCATCTAAGGGATTCCGAACGGTATTTTCGAAGACCCAATGACGATGGGGACACAAAGGATAAGACCTTGTATCCAGCACCCTCAACAGCTTTTTTTAGGCTCGCGTTATCGATCTTACGGGAATCGACGGTAACCATTGCTTTTTTCTCTTCGTAATTCACTGCGGCATAGACCACTCCATCAACTTTTTCGAGCTCCGATTGAACGTGTGCTGCACATGCCTCACACGTCATACCTTCAATAGTAATAATCATGTCTTCACCACCCGTCGCTACCGTTGAATCCGACTCTACGCTTGATCCTGCTAAAAGAAACCCCGCGTAATTGGGAAAAAACACAAACGCAAGTGCAATGATAGTAACAACCAATAACCCTACCTTATTCAGTCTGTTGACATTAAATCCCGCGATCTTCTGAGGGGGACAACACGTCTCAGGCTCTTCTGTAAGACCAGCGGCAGTAGCGTCCGTAACACAACGTGCCTTTTCTTCGACAGCCTTCGTAATTTTCTTCTGAGGACGATAGGTCAGGTAAAATGCGACAGCTAAGAAAACGAATGTAAGTACCATAAAGGAAGGACGATACCTTTCGAAATACGCGGAAACACCAATACCAGAAACACCTAAAGTTATCAAAAGCAGCGGTAGCCAACAACAAGCTGATGCAACCACTGCTGCCATCAGTGAGCCGACCCACAACATTTTTTCGTTTGAATCTGATCGTTTTTCTTTCGCGGCGTTTGTCAGACGTACCTGATTTTCGATTGTTTTCATTTCGTAACCTACAGGGTCATACATCGAGTCGAATTTTCCTGCCATCAAGTTCTTTGCTGAAAATGTTATCAATGAAAGACATAAACCCCTTATTCGTCAGGCGGTAAAACATTGTTTGCTTGTCCCTTTGCACGACTACCAGATCCATATCTTTCAGTTTCCTTAGGTGTTGAGAGACTGCTGAACTGCTGACTCCAAGGATGTTGCTAAGATCGCATACGCACAACTGGGTATGTGTGCAAAGTAGATAAATAAGCTGTAAACGAGTGGGATCCCTTATCGCATCAAGCCATCGAATGGTTTGATACAATCCCGGAGTATTTTGGAGTTCTTTACGAATCTCTTGTATTTCCGATTCTGACTTGATCGATGCATCGCACATTCCGTTTTCCGTTATTGCCCGCTGCCTCATTTGATCGCTCCCATTATATAAGTATACACTTAAATACTAATATAGTTCCAAGTTTCAAAAAAAATCACATACATCCCATCGAGGATGAGCCCGTGGGACGACCAATCGGAGTCGAAATCGCGATCGCTATCGAAAACCTGTTGCGACATAGCCTTGGCGACGACGGATCGTTGTTTAGTTTTTGTGCGAATCAGTTGCCTATAGCCTGCGGAACAAGGAGAAACGATCCCGATTTCGATAGCGATTTCGATCCTGAAAAAAATAGGACACGGATCGATTCCCATAGGTAACAGGTAAAAATGCAAACTGGGTGTTTCCGAAAAATTCCGTATCTGAGGCTATCCATTGGCAAAATCTGCCGATTTTGGATCTTTATGGGCCGACAGTAAAAAAATATAATAAACAAAAGGCGCGATGATATCCCTATTTTCGTGGATTACTCCTTCGCCAAACATTCGAGGCCCTTCAGAAATGCGCTCACCAAAAACGAATATTGAATCTTCCCAAAGCGCCCCAACGTACAATTGCATATTGCTACTTATCTATTTTATTATAAACATTTTATAGTTTTTTAATATATTTATATTCGTTTATCTTTTATTATTAATACATAATACAGCTCTTATTTCATAACGGTCGGTGTTATACTTTGGCTTTGCCAAACGGCTTTTCTTACTGTATTCTATATCCAGCGGTAACAGGAGATGGCGAATGGATAAATTGGTGGTAAACCGAAGCATTACGAAAAAATCATCTTTGAGTTCCCATGAAGACGATAATTTTGTGAAAGGGTCGGTCGCGGAACGAATACTGATGGTCTGGCCGGTAACACGGGAGATCGTATCGATGAGTGATAAATACGATGTGGAACGACGATTACAAAGAGATATTACAGTCCTTTCGAAAAGACGGCGTTGAGTTTATCCTAGTTGGCGCGTACGCGCTAGCCGCTCATGGCTTTCCTCGGGCGACATTGGATATCGATATCTGGGTAAATCCGACGTCTGAAAACGCCCTGAAAGTCTACAATTCGCTGGCTCGATTCGGCGCGCCGCTACGTGATGCCACGGTCAAGGACTTCGAATCTGATGATACGATTTTTCAGATCGGCGTGGCGCCGCGTCGCATAGATATACTGACCGGCATATCCGGCGTTTCCTTCGGAGAGGCCTGGGATCGTACTGTCGAGAGCGAAATAAATGGCTTGGTGATCCGGGTTTTGTCTCTAGAAGATCTGGTGAAAAATAAGGTAGCGTCGGGAAGGACTAAAGATCTTGCCGATGTCGAAATCTTGAAGCGGCATATCGAAACCGGCGGTCAGGATTCTCCTTAGTCACCATTAGATGGTGTGATATCAGGACGTCGGGATGAACATATTTTCGTTCGATTTATTTCGCTACTATACCGACCGCCTTCGAGTTTTCGTCCGTCTTACCGAGATTCTCGCTTATCTGCGAAGAAATATCGTTTGCAGTCTCTTAGCTGATAAATCGAAAGTTAATCGAAAATCATACTGCCTGCAGTATACCTTCAAGCTCAAGGAGGTATTGTTTCGCACTCAGCCCACCGCCATATCCGCCCAACCCGCCGCCAGACGTCAGCACCCTGTGACACGGTATCATAATGGAATACGGGTTTCTCGCCATTGCGGAACCAACAGCCCGTGCTGCACGCGGAGAACCTGCTTCTTGAGCGAGTTCGGCATATGACCGCGTGCTTCCCCAAGGAATTCGAAACGCTTTTCTGTAGACAATTCCGTAAAATTTGGAGAATTGATCAAAATCCAGGTTATCGGGTGAGAAGTCGACCGGCCGTCCTGAAAAATAGAGTCCGAAGCTCTGAACGGTGGACGCCATCCAGTCAGGCAAGTCGTTAGGCTGAGCAAATCGTAAGTCGTTGCCTTCGGCGATCTTTTTCTTCGATATCGGTAGAATGATTTGTCGGATTACGGCCGGGTCGCGGGACCATTCTATCTGAACCTTTCCGAGCGGTGTCGAAAGTTGAAATACTTCATTCATGATGTGCTAAACTCCTTTATATTATTTCTACTACGTGAATTCGATATCGGCCAACTGAAGTATCCGTAGGCAGCTCTGCCGACGGAAGAAACTGTTTTTATTACCGCGGTCCGCACCAGCGCGAGATTCCGCGACTACGGAGCCGCACGGAGAGGAGGAAGTAGAGATATTTTGTGTCGCTCTGACGGCGACACAAAATATGGACATTAAATCGAGAATACGGCGGTACCGAACCTCTGTTTTCCCCTCATCCAGACGTATTCGGTGAAGTCGATGAAAACGCGTTTTTCAAAGACTTCATCGATCTCGTCTTTAGTTGACGTTTGCTACGATCACTGTGGCCCGTTGAGTCGCCCGTCTCCTCGGCTGACGCAGACTCGCTCTCTCCGTCCCTCCGTGGGAGTAAGGTTTTTGATACCAATTGTTTAAGTTGTTCAAAAATTCGACTGCTTGCAGCCTATCTATAAATTACCAACTCGGACACCCACTCGCCGAATTCAGAAGTTCCCTTCGCCGCCACTTTAGTACGTCTGTAATCGCGTTGGGTATCAAACAGTAGATGTACATCTGAATACGCATTTTCATTGAAAAAGGCGACTACCACGCTTTCAAGCTCGAGACTCACTACGGAAAGTTGCGTCTCAATCCAATGCAATCCAGGTTGTACAGTAACGGTCTCCCAGTTTGGTTGATGCTTATCGCTCTCCAATTCAACGCTATACTTTAGCGTGCCAGCCGCCCGCGCGAATACTGGAAACCGCAGGGCTATACTGCGTGGTCGATTACCATTTTCCGGTTTAACTTTGAAGGTTTTCGTTATCTTAGCCGTATCGACGATAGAAACTGGAACCCAACCACCGAAAGTCTGGGGGCCGTGGTCCTTGTAGACAGTACGATCTTCAAGGGCAATGCGGATTCCGTGGGGACGGACATACCGAATAATGGTCGCCTCCCACTGGTACCGATAGACTTCGTATCCCCAGCCGACGAATACGAATGAAAAAACCATGACTAACAAGGAGAATAATCGTCTGTGTGAATCCGCGACAAGGTTCTTACGGTTCGCAATGCCCCCCAAGAACACCGTCAATCCGTAGCCGCTGTATCCACATAAGAGCGGGACCATCGGTAATCTGAAACGGGCGAGTACGTAAAAAATAATTGTGGCGGCGCAGTACGCCATAATCATTGATATCGTGAACGTGTTAAACAGTTTAACCTTCCGGCGTGATATCGAATAAATCATGCCGGCAATTCCTAGACTTCCAATAACTAGAAAGTCGACTAAAAATGGAACTCGTATCAGACTGAGTTGCGAACCGCCTCCGGTATCCGGCAACGCCACGTTATTTGGAATTTCCGTCTTATTCCAAAACAATAAGAACATCCTGAATTTTAGTTCCAACCACGCTAATGGTTCGTCGCGTATCCAACGGGTTATTTGCTGCGGTACAGAAACGCGGGCGTCGCCGTCTATTGAATCCATGCGTATCCATTCATGGTATGATAGCGGATACTCCATGGGCCCGGCACCCGTCTCGGCCTCTCTCCCGCCTGGCGGGGATTCCGGGGTGTTACCCAAAGATAAAACTGCTGATGCGGCGCTGGATGCACCGAACCATTTTCCATGCGCCTTATAATTCACAAGAGCATACGGGACCTGCGGAACTACAACTCCCACCCCAAATAACAACGCCGCGCAAATCGAGCGCCTGACAGAACCCCGCATACGCATCAGGACAAAAATCAATATCAACGGCACAAATAGAAGCGCATTCCCGCGGGTCACCACCGCAAATCCATTTACGACGCCCACTAGACCCCAATGAATCGGTTTATTAGATCGGCTGGCAACTAAAGCCAGGTATACCAAAAGTGAAATCCAGAAAGACTGAAGGATCGCAAACAGCGTAAAAGAGGTATAAAAGATGAGGTATCGATTTAGAGCGACTAGCAATGCACCTATCAATCCGGTTGGTTTTCCGAACAACATCGCAAACGTTAGGCCGATAAGCCATATCGTTGCCGCACCTAAAAGTGACTGTACAATAATCACCGGCCAATGTCCGGTCCCGGCAATTCGATAGATTACGGGGAGAAAAACGGTGTAATAGAAAGGTTGATAGTAGAACCCCTGTTCAAAATCGAAACTTCCATCGATGATCGATTTCGCGAATTCCTGGTAGGTATACATATCTGTATACGCGGACGGATTCGTCACGGCGGCGTAATCCCTGGATAATTCCCGCGCTGCCTCCAGTCTGAGAAATAATCCCAGGATTGAAACCGCAGCAAGAATCCGATAGAAATTCCGTCGGCTCAGTCGTTTAAACAAATTGCTTCTCATCGTGTATTCGGTAAGGTTATGGCTGTTTTCATGAAACTCGGGTGCGAACTTTCGGGCTTAAATTGCAATTTAATAATAGGCATCTAGTGTTAGGTAACGTCTCGGTAGGGTCGCCACCTGAAGAGACGTTTCGTCCTAACAAGAACGCTATCAACCGCAGTCGAAACCAATGTTGACATTCGATAAACTATCCCGTATTGAGCTTGAAGAAGCATCCGAATTCCTGATCCATCGTCTGCCATTCATTAACAGTGTTGATCTCGTCATCCAATTAGGATCTGGACAAAGTCCGGAAGGTCTGCTCGATAGTGAATGGGATCGCGTCCCCCTCCGCGATATGCCGAATATACCCGCGGAAGAATCGTTAGCACGCCATAATCTTGAAATCATTTGGGGAACATCCGGTACGTTTAAGGTACTGATATTCGCGGGCCGATTTCACTTATATGAAGGTCATGGACGGGTCCCATGTATTCTGCCGATCTGGGCTGCTGCTGCCTGCGGAGCGCGGAACTTTCTATTTACAAACGCAGCGGTTGCGATTAACAACAGCCTTGATGTCGGTGATTTTATGGTCTTTCGTGATCATATAAACAATCTCGGCGTCTCAGCGTTATCAGGGCATCAACACCTGCTGGAAACTGCGTATGTTGATATGTCAGAAACGTACTCCAGTGATATTGTGAGCAGTTTTTTCGATGCCGCAAAACACGAAAATATGCCGATCAAGGACGGTGTATATATGGCGTTCACAGGCCCGCAATACGAAACACCGGCTGAACTTGATTTTGCCAGAATGATTGGAGCTGACGCAGTGGGGATGAGTACCGTACTGGAGGCAACGACAGCTCATGCGCTAAAGGCTAGAGTACTTGGTGTCTCAATGATCGTAAACTCAATTCAACGCGATAAATCGAGGAAAATTTCCCACGAAGAGGCGCTTGAAATCGGTAAGAGAGGAAACAAAAAGCTGACGGACTCAATCCGCCATTGGCTTGTGAATGGTGCCCAATCCACGCTGTAACATGCGAGATGCCGAATCGTCGCGTTGCTCCCTGCAGGTGCGAGCCCGTCTCATGCAATTAGGCACTAGGATTTTTGGCAAAGTGCCAATGCCTACTTTCTCACATAGCCAATTTCGTTCAAGTAAGAAACACGTTCGATATTGTTCAATTTCGCCCAGTCTTCGGCGAGCTTTATCTTCGCTTTTGCACCGTAGCGTTCCTCTAACTGAACGAGTAATTGTGGAGGAAAAATAAGATTACCTGTAGAAGCATTCATCAGGCTGATATCGCTCGCGACGTCGATCCATTTCCCGGCCGGCAAACCGTAATCACTACTATCCACGAAATTTCGTATTTTCCCCTCGGCAACGTTCTCAAAATGAAAGAGGACGAGCGAACTATCGTCTGAAAGATACGTACGCTTCGGTTGAAAGCTTCCAGAATACAAGGCCGAATCCGAAATACGGAGCTCATCAACAACGAAAGCGAAGTCATCTGTCGAACCGTGAGATCTCAGGCTGATTCCGTTAGTGGGCATCTTAACAGGGCTTTCGGAATCCACCCAGGCCGTCATTAACCCGTTTGTAAAGAGCAAGATCTGATTCGTCGATGATCCCGTATAAACCCCTGCTATATGAATCCAGAAGCTCTCGTACGGCCGGCTGACCTTCGGTGACTTTTCCCCGATTTCCGGGATAAACAGCCGAACGGCTGACACTTGTTCCCCCTTCTGCTTGAACGCAAGACGTATACTCGATTTCGGGTCGTCGCCGACCAGCATCAACTCCCCTACTCCATTGCCACCGATACACTTCAGCCATAGTTCAATCGTAAACTCATCGATCTCGTCGTCGAAAAAATCGGGAGTTTCGATCGTTAAGTCATCTTTCTTGCCCAGCTTCAGACCCCATTTGTGCGTAAGCGCAAGTTCAACGGTCTTATCCTCTACCAGGTCCATCACGTCCTCCGCCTTTTCGACATTCGTCGGTTTGGGGGCAACCGCCGGCTGCTCAATTCCGCTTGGCTCCTCCATTTTTTTCGAAGTCTTAAAAAAACTGGTAACGAACTGGAATCCCAAAACTACGAGAGCTAAGACGATAACAGCGCCGACACCGATCTGAATCTTCTGTTGTTTTGAGACCCCTTTTTTTTCCTTTTTCGCAAAGGCGATTTTCGCTACTGGCGATGCATCACCGCTGTCAGTATCCTTGTCATCTTTCGGGACGTCATCGGCGTCATCGTCGGCGTCCCCAAGTTCGTCGTCTCCGCTGAAATCAATCGGCGGTGCCGGGACGCCTCCGGGTAGGTTCAAACCCGGCGGGGTAAGATCGCGTTCAAGACCTTTCGGTTGTTTGGCTAAGCCCAGTTTCGCCTTTGTCGGCGCTGCCAGCTCACCTCCTGACTCACCTATATCCGCGTCTTCTGAACCGAGGGGACCCTCAATCTCCGGCTTCTTCATGGAGAGACCGGGACCTGAGTCCCTTCCGTGTCCCCCAGCCGAAACGTCTGCCGGTTTCCTCAGGCTCAAGTCGCCGCCACCCTCAGCCTGTACCAGCGACCCAATTCCGAAGTCTGGATTCGATCCGGGCGGTGCTTCAGACGGATTGCGCATTCTGATACCTGGACTCGGCTTTTCCTTTGTACTGTCTGCGGCCGCGGCCGCCGGTTTCTTCAATTCAAGATCGCCGGGAACATTTAGTTTGCTTTCACTACCGTCAACTTCTCCCGGAGTTTTTAAGACTATCTTCCCCGGTCCCTGAATGGTCTCGGGGGGACCGCTACTTTTCGCGGGACTTCCGGCGGACGGCGTATTAAGCGTCAGCGCACCGTCAGCCTTTCTTTTTAGCGAAAGGGTTCCAGGGGGTTCCAGTTTCACGCTGGTGGGTAACCCGATCGCTGGAGGCGAGTCCGCCGGTGCAGGTGCGGGGGGCGCTGGGGGTGATAATTCCGAGGGGGTCGGTGACTGGCTGCCTCCCGCGACCGGAGGCGGCACCGTTAAGGATAATTTAGGTGGCCCGTCTGACGCGGCTTCCCCTTTGGCGACAGCCGTGGGCGGCTTCAGTGTAATCTCTTTCGGAGCAGTCAGTTGTATCCCAGCCCCAACGCCTGTCGGTTTCTTTAGGGTCAACCCGCCGTCTGCTACGGCTGACGGTTTTTTAAGCGAGATCTTCGGCTTATCGTCATCGGATGCGGATGTATCATTGTTTTCCGGCTCTTCGGTCATGACAATCTATTCCTAATTTTTCACAACGGGCATCGAAGCCGCGAATAATTCTACGCTTCAAGCGACGAGTCCAAACATCAACTTCCTTGATTTGCGATCGTTGTGATACCAACAATCGCCGAGGTATTGGTAATACTACTCGAATATGTGGTCTACAATTTCTTCGCGCCGCATAAGCGTCGCGCATAGGCCCGGATCCGTTGGTACGGGAAGACTTCGTCCATACGGGCCCATATTCTAAAATCGGCTATTTGCAGTCTAATAATAGTCTGGACCTAGCAATATTTAAAGAGTTCCAATCTAATTTCCGAGTATCTAGATGGCCCTCTTCGAAAATGATCCGAAAGTCCCCATATATCTTTCCTGAAAACAAAACCCAATCCTGAGTAATCGCCAGCTGATTCGGTACCAGACCTCATAGCGCCTGTTCGAAAAGCTATCGTGGTCCGCACGCACGCCTATTTCGGATCATTTTTTCGCTATTTTGGTGAGATATTCGATGCCAAAGCATCGGATTCACATCAAAAAAGCGAAAAGTTGCCGAATGAGGCGGCTCCCAATGCGGGCCGCGCTACCTTTTTGAACGGGCTCTAGATCAATTAGTAAATTCAAATACTGGAGTCGAATCGCTGGTAAGTTCCCTTTGTTATTATCGATTCGAGTGTAGATTACGGTCTTTCTGATTCAGTAGGCGAACTGACGACTAACCGGTGCAGTAGGAAATACATATTATGTTTGAAAATCTTAGCGACAGATTGAACGATACTTTTCGGAATTTGACGGGACGTGGGTCATTGACGGAGAAAAATATAGAGGACGCTATGCGCGAGGTCCGACTGGCCCTACTCGACGCCGACGTCAATTATAAGATCGTTAAAGAGTTCATCAGCGAGGTTAAAGAAGAATGTTTGGGTGAGCGGGTTCTCAAAAGCGTCGCTCCCGGACAACAGGCGATCAAAGTCGTTAGTGACTCTTTAGAGAAGTTAATGGGTGAGACCAACGCACCTCTTAACTTCGTAAACAAACCGTCGGTCATACTTATGGTCGGTTTACACGGGAGCGGAAAAACAACCACAACTGCTAAGCTCGCCCATCACCTTGGTAAGCAAGGAAAACGTGTCCTTGTGGTTGCTGCCGATCTTTTAAGACCGGCTGCTATTGATCAGCTCGAAGCGTTGGGCCGCGAACATAATATCCCGGTACACTCGGATCGGACGGGGAGTGACCTAAACTCTATTGTCCATGACGCTAAAAGAATCGCGCTGAAAAGCAACAAAGATGTAGTGATCGTAGATACCGCGGGGCGCCTGGAGATAAATCAGGAATTAGTCCGTGAACTGGTTGACCTTAAGAAGAAGTCGAATCCAGACGAAATTCTGTTAGTAGCAGACGCGGCCCTCGGCCAGGAGGCCGTTTCCGTCGCGACGCACTTTGACGATGCGCTGGATATCACCGGCATAATCCTTACTAAAATTGACGGAGACGCCCGAGGCGGGGCAGCGCTGTCAATGCGGAGGGTGACTGGTGAATCTATCAAGTTTATCGGAGTCGGAGAAAAAATAGAGGATTTGGAGGCGTTCTACCCAGACCGAATGGCATCTCGTATACTCGGGATGGGTGATGTAGTGAGCCTCGTAGAAAAAGCGGCGGAAACGATTTCCGAAGATGAGGCGAAACGGCTTGAAGAGAAAATACTCAAGAACCGTTTTGACTTCAACGATTTCTTCAATCAACTGCAGCAACTTAAGAAACTTGGCGGCATGAGCAAGGTCCTCGACTTTATACCCGGTGGACGGAAGATGATGCAGGGCGTAGACATCGATGACGGGATGCTGGGACACACGGAAGCGATTCTATCATCGATGACCTTAGAAGAACGGGGACACCCCGAGATATTAAATTCGAACTCGCGCCGCGAACGAATCGCCAAAGGATGCGGCAGACCTCTGGTTGAAGTCCAACAATTGATAAAGAGATTCGACACGATGAAGGGAATGATGTCGAAAATGGGGAAGATGTCGAATGTATTCGGAGGCGGCGGCCCCGAAATGGGTGGCGAGTTCCTCCCAGGCATGGCTGGCGGGCGCTCAGTCAAAGTTTTAAGCCAAAAGCAGAAAAAGGCAAAGCGTAAGAAGAACAAGCAAAACCGAAAAAAACGTTAAGAAATAAAATATTGGTTACTCGTTATTTCGTTAGTAGTTTTTCTCAATTGCTGCATAATATACTGTAAGCAGTACAATTTTTGGTCCGTATGGACGGACTCCGCTCGTGCGGAGACGACCTTGAAGTCATTACCTAAGGGATATCGAACAATATTTCGTCCCGCATGCGGGATGAAAACGTTCGGTATATATGGGATCGGATCGATGAGAACCCAATCTGGGATCATGTCATCTAATCGGTGACAACTAACAACAAATTTAAGAACGGCGAATAACCGCAAATTCAGCTTTCCTTGAATTCGCCCCACAGCTTATGAAAAGAATTGGGATATTGACTGCCGGTGGTGACACCCCCGCCTTAAACGCGACGGTACACGGCGCAGTCATGCGAGCGAATCAGTTGAAAGTCGAAATGTTCGGACTGGTGAAAGGGTTTAATAGCCTTTTCAATCCGCGAGTCCCGCACATCCATCTTAACCCGCTATTTCGTGAAATACCGGAATTGGATGCAACAATGGGTGGAACGATTCTCGGTGCATCGCGAGACTACGTTGACCCCGATGATGGGAACATTCTCGACACCATTGCAGATCGTCTGAAGGCACTTGGCATCGACGGTCTTATCTGTGTCGGCGGAGACGGAACTCTGAACGGCCTGCAACCGATTTCTGATCGACTTCCCACTGTATTATCCCCGAAAACAATTGATAACGATTTGGGTCTAAGCTACCAGAGCGAGCCGGACGAATGGAAGCGTATCGCTCCGACCGACGGCAACGACCAGACCGAATTCCGGTACCAACGGATCAAAGCTAATATCGACTTCGATTTAAATGGGATGATCAACTACGTAACCCCCGGGTACGCGACCTCGGTGTACGTTGCGGCGCAAGGGATCCAACGCATCCGAACGACTGCCGAAAGTCACCGCCGGATCGCAATAGTCGAGGTTATGGGACGGCGGTCGGGATACATAGCCCTCGGATCCGCATACGGACAGCCAGATATAATTTTGGTCCCGGAGCATCCATTGGATATGAAGCTGATTACGGAGCGGGTTAAGGAGATCTATGACCTTCAGAAGAACGTCGTTATCGTTTGCGGCGAGGGAATTATTGACGAGAATGGGAGCGAACTCGGTGCTGAGGTAAAAACGACTGACCCGGCCGGAAACGTCATCCTAACTGGCGCGGCTGAAGCATTACGAGAACGATTGATTGAAGGGATTGGGGATGACTATTTCGTTACTACACGACGATCTGAATCCGCGACGACGGCCATTTTTACAAGAAAAGTTGGGCATGTTCAACGAGGGGGCCGTCCATTGTTGTTTGATCGGTTCTATGCGGCGCAATTGGGGGGAAAATCAGTGGATATGCTGGTCGAAGGCCAGAATAATTCTGTTGCGGCGCTCCAGTGGAACAGAGAAGCGGGATTTCATCTCGACAGCTTTCATGCGAATGTCTTCCGTGATCAATGGGGCCTAATTCACGCAAGATGCATGCACCCTTCGTTTTACGATGCGGAACGGATGCAGCCCTCTCAAATCGGGATTGAGTATCTCCTTCCCATCTTCACCAACGCAATTGGCCACGCCGATGTTGAATACATACGACAAACCGTTTTCGACGCGGGAAACCTCACGCGGCCATTTCACTCAGTGAACACGGACATTAATAAGCGTATTCGGTTTCTTAAGAATTGATGTTCGTGATTCTACGGAATTAGTCACGACTAAATACCGGAGTTCCGGTAAAAACAAAAAGCCCTTTGCAGGAATACCTGCAAAGGGCTTTAAGATAAAAAGGCTGGCAACGTGCTACTCTTCCATCCTCTTGAAGACAGTACCATCGCCGCTAAGGAGCTTAACTTCCGTGTTCGAGATGGGAACGGGTGGATCCTCCTCGCCAAAGTCACCAGCCAGAGTGCTTTTCGATTTTGAATGTCCCGCACAAGCGGGATCCCATTATTGCGGGAACGACCTTCGATTTGGTTGACTCAAAAAATATACACAGTGAGTAACCAAGATCTACAGCTTCGTCAAACGAAACCGATTTTTATAAAATTAAGTAGAAACAACTCGCAAATGTAGTCTTTTTCTTTGTGCCGCAGGAATTACCCTACGACACAAAGAAAAAAGGTGGTCAAGCCTCACGGCCGATTAGTACTGGTTAGCTAAAATCATTACTGACCTTACACACCCAGCCTATCAACCCGGTAGTCTTCCGGGGGCCTTTAGTCCCGATTCTCCGAAGAGATCGGGATGGGATACCTCGTCTTTGGGAAGGCTTGGCGCTTAGATGCTTTCAGCGCTTATCCTTTCGCGACTTAGCTACCCAGCACTGCTCCTAGGCGGAACAACTGGAACACCATAGGTCGCTCATTCCCGGTCCTCTCGTACTAGGGAATGACCCCATCAAGTATCCTACGCCCACAGTGGATAAGGACCGAACTGTCTTACGACGTTCTGAACCCAGCTCGCGTACCACTTTAATCGGCGAACAGCCGAACCCTTGGGACCTTCTACAGCCCCAGGATGTGATGAGCCGACATCGAGGTGCCAAACTCCGCCGTCGCTATGGACGCTTGGGCGGAATCAGCCTGTTATCCCCGGAGTACCTTTTATCCGATGAGCAACGGCGATGCCACATTCCACCGCTGGATCACTAGGTCCTGCTTTCGCAACTGCTCGACCCGTCGGTCTCGCAGTAAAGCACACTTATACCCTTACGCTCTTTGCATGATTGCCAACCATGCTGAGTGTACCTTCGAACTCCTCCGTTACACTTTAGGAGGAAACCGCCCCAGTCAAACTGACCCTCTGACACTGTCCCTGATCCGGATTACGGACTCAGGTTAGACGCTCAACCGTTCAAGGGTGGTATTTCAAGGTTGCCTCCACGATCCCTGACGAGACCGTTTCAAAGGCTCCCACCTATCCTACACATGAGAGACCAAACGCCAATATCAGATTACAGTAAAGGTTCACGGGGTCTTTCCGTCCTACTGCGGGTATCCGGCATTTGCACCGGACTTACAACTTCGCCGAGAACCACGTTGAGACAGTGCCCAGATCGTTACACGATTCGTGCGGGTCGGAACTTACCCGACAAGGAATTTCGCTACCTTAGGACCGTTATAGTTACGGCCGACATTCACCGGGGCTTCAGTTCACAGCTTC
>JAJFLP010000011.1 GCA_021772635.1 Verrucomicrobiota bacterium
CGACACGCTAAAGCGCGAACTCCAACAGCGATCACTGCAACACGAATTCGCTGGTATGCTGAAGTGCTCGTTGGTCCGGATGGCCGCGACTCCGCTCGTGCGGAGAGTTCACACTTTAGTGTGTCAAAATGACGAAGTTTCGAGGGAGCCCACCAGTGGGTTTCCTTTTTAACCCACATTTTACAATGCGAAACGAGCTCTCAATATCGAAGATTTCCGCCAAGTTTCAGAGGAGCCCACCAGTGGGTTTCCTTTTTAACCCACATTTTACAATGCGAAACGAACTCTCAATATCGAAGATTTCCGCCAAGTTTCAGAGGAGACTCCGAACGATATTTTTTAACCGGCATCATGTCGCGCCATCCGCTTTCGCGAGAGCGCCATAGCTTCAGCGGAGGCACTAGCCGACCTAGTCAACGGCGGAAGTTACACGGAGGACGCCTGTTCGAGAACCTGAAGACGTTCGCTATAGATCACTGATAACAATTTCCTGATTACAGAATAATGCCTTATGAATAGTCCCTGGAGCGAATTTCAATTCGATACACCAGTCTGTCAACGCTACCAAATCGGTCCGCTTAAAATGTGGATTCATGGTGATGGTCACGAGTGGATGGTTTCGTACACTCATAGCCCGGATGACAGGCATATTCTTGAACTGGGTATTAAGGATGAGAAGCCTGAAGATCTGCAATGGACTCAAATTATCGTCAGGAATCCGGATAGGGTTATACGATTTTTCCCGGTCATGCCGGACCGGGCGGTCGTTGTGCGCTTACGGAATCCCACCAAGATTGAGAAGGACGGCGAATGTGTATTATTCGTTTTTATTCCAGTCTGGGTTCGAATTTTTGTCGGTCGGGACTCGACGGAGGGGATTCTGGATTTACCGAGTGTAATGCTCTCCAACACCTGGTTCGGGGATACCGTTTCCGGAGAGCTGTGTTATTCCCTGAAAATTCCATGTGAATTGGCATTAACCACTACCAACCTTGGATTGCACCGCGTGATTTGCCCGGTGCGAATTCGGAATCGCTCGGATGGGGATCTTCTTCTTCAACGCATCTGTGTTCATGTGGATCACCTCAGCATTTACCGTGGAACTAAGGCGAACTGGGCCAATGAGGTGAACGCCGAGTACCAGGGCGAGGAACAGACGTGCAGTATTTCTTACCATGAAAAGCCGCCCGAATTCGACGAGATTGAAGGCATGTTAATGCCGGCCCGTGAACAGAATTCCAACGGTCTCATGCAACGGACCATCGGTAACCTGAAGAACATATCGTTTTAATCCCACCAGTGAATTTAGTTTCCCGTTCTGCGGTCCAGCACGAACGTGGTAAAGCGCTAAGAGTCTTTCATACCTCGCGGGCTTGCCCCGAGGTAATTGATTTAATAATTTATCCCGAAAGCCAGGGATGAAATAACGAAACGGATGACCACTGATGAACTGGACAGAGTTAATATCGATCGATCGGGCAATGAGTGCCGTCCAGGCGGCGATCGTATTGATAGTTGGGATTCCGATTCTTATTCTTCTGGCACGCTCGGCGGGAAAGATGGTGGAAAGGAATTATACGCTGCAGTCGGGCATGCTGGTGCGCAAGGGAATATTTTATTGCGGCTTGGTCCTTCTGATCGTAATTGAGCTGCAGCAGTTGGGATTCAAGATCCACGCGCTTCTAGGTGCCGCGGGGGTGGCCGGAGTTGCGATTGGTTTTGCGGCGCAAACGAGTCTGTCAAATCTGATCAGTGGGATATTCCTTATATTCGAAAGACCCTTCCAGGTAGGCGACGTGATATCAATCGGCGATACTACGGGCGCGGTCCTGTCGATTGACCTGCTGTCGGTTAAACTGCGGCAGTTCGACAACAAGTTCGTGCGCATCCCAAACGAAAGCGTGATCAAGGGACAGGTGACAAACATAACCCGATTTCCGATCAGGCGGTACGATATCAATTTAGGAGTGGCTTACAAAGAAGATATTAAACGGGCCATTAAAATATTGAAAGAGGTTGCTGATAATAATCCGTATTGCCTCGACGAACCTGAGCCAATAATTCTTTTTACCGGTTTCGGAGAGTCGGCGTTAAACATTCTTTTTGCGGTGTGGTTTTTGAAGAGTGATTTTCTAAATTTGCGGAACACAATATTAGGGGAGATCAAGGAACGATTCGATCTTGAAGGTATTGAGATTCCATTTCCACATCGGACATTGTATACCGGATCCGTAACCGATCCGCTTCCGATTAGATTGGTAGGTGATGATATCGCACGATCCCTGGCGTCAGCTGATCGATCAGTTCGGGATTCCGATTAGATTCTCGCGAAGCGCGCGGACTATGTTTGCTTCGCCGATTCTCGGGATGCGCTCGTAACGAAGTTTGTGCATACATGCAGGCTAGTCTACGAAACCGGTTTTTCTTTGCTATTTACATCGTCGTCGGCACCCTCCTCCGACTCCTCCTTCACGACCAGACACGCTTTAACGACACGATTCTTGTCTAATTCCAAAATTTCTATCTTTATTGTCTCCAATTCGACAATGTCGCCCACCTTGACTGTTTGGCGTGTATTTTCGATCGTCAATCCAGATAATGTATCAACATTTCTCGACCGCAAATCCAGCTTTAATGCTTTATTCAGTTTGTGAATCGGTGTGTTCCCGAGAACGATGTAGCGATTCGATCCGTCAGGCGTGATATAGGCTTCTTCTTCATCGAATTCGTCTTGGATCGGCCCAACGATCTGCTCCAGAATATTCTCCATGGTTACGATTCCTGCGATGGATCCGTATTCATCGGTGACAAGTGCCAAATGGGACTTGGACTGTTTAAAGTGATTTAAGAGCTTACTGATTCGCGTCGTTTCCGGCACCATGTTTGCCGGCCGCGCAATCTCTTCTAAGTCCGTGGAATGCTCGGCGGAAATAGCGAACAGGTCCTTGAGATGCACAACACCGACGGGCTCATCCAGGGATCCCCTGCACAACGGAAAACGTGTATGTTTTGACGCTTTTATGCGTTCCATATTATCAGAAATCGGTTGATCCAAATCGATATAAACAACGTCAAATCTCGGAACCATAATCCGGCGGCAAATCTGATCTTCGAAATCAAACGCCGCGTCAATTAAATCATGCTTTCTCCGGCTCAATTCGCCATGGACGTGCGCGTCACTGAGGAGAGACTGTAGTTCGTCCTGTGAGGGTGGCGCAACATGATGACCAGAGCCGACTATCCCGAGGTGGCGTAACATGAAATTCGACGCGTCGTTCAACAGGATCATAAACGGATAGGACGTGATATAAAAAAACTTCAACGGCACCGCGCACCATAAAAAAACGGTCTCGGGCCGTCTTATCCCGTAAATCTTCGGAACCTGTTCGCCAATAGTGATATGCAAGGTTGTGATAATCCCGAAAGCGACAGTGAAAGCAATACCATGGACGATTGCATCAGAGGTAATGCCAAGCATGTGTACTACCGGCCCCAGGAGGTGGGCTAACGCCGGCTCCCCGATCCAGCCGAGTCCGAGAGACGCCATCGTAATCCCTAACTGGCAGGTTGAAAGGGAAGCGTCCTGCCGGATTAATAACCAGTTAGCTGTGTTAGCGAAAAGTCGCTTTTCCTTCACCAAAACGTCCAGCTTGTTCTTTCGAACTTTCACCAGTGCGAATTCTGCCGCAACGAAAAACCCATTCAGAAAAATTAAAATGCCTGTTAGTATCAGTTTGAACCCGTCTAAAATATATGGCGTCATTGTGTTTCCCTGTTAGAATTTTCTGTATACGGTATTGGAAGGGGCGAGCGTAGGTGGAGATCCCTTTGCGGAAACGGAATTTCGACGTTGTACTCGCGAAATAATCGAACGATTGCACAGTTGATTTCGGAGCGGACGTAAGTGTGCCGTTTCGGGTTAGCGATCCATACTCTCAGGCGCATGTCCCAGGACGAATCACCGAAGCCGCAATGAAGGACTTCATGGACAGGTGTTTTAAGCACTTCCGAATTGCCCGTAGCCGCAAGATTTAAACATTTATATACCGTATCAAGATCCGATCCATATGACACGCCAACATCAATGTCCAATCGTACCTTCAGATCCCCATGAGACCAGTTGACGACCTGGGTCGATACAAATTCTGAATTCGGGACAATAATGGAAATGTTGTTCAGCGACCGAATTTCAGTCGAACGAATATTAATCTCGACTACATCCCCTTCGGTATCGCCTATAGTAACACGATCCCCGACACGAATAGGGCGCTCAACCAGCAGTATTAATCCTGAAATAAAATTTGACGTAAGGTTTTGCAGGCCAAAACCAATTCCGACCGATAGTGCGCCGAAAATAACCATTAGCCCGCTGAGATCGATGCCGACAAACTGGAACGCTACCATCGCGCCAATCAGCATTATTAAATAGTGGGTCACGCGCGAAAAGGTATAAATCGTCCCTTCATCAAGCCGCAAACGTTTAAACACCCGGCTGAAAAATACTCTGCGCGCAGCTTTTGAAAGTACGACAAAAAAAAGGAGGACAATGATTAACATTATCACGGATGAAACAGTGACAGGTGTATCTTTGAGCTGAAAAAGCTTAAACTTCAGTATCTCGCCAATCAGCGTAAAAAATTCATCGGTCGTCATGAAAATTATCCTATTTAATCTTAAACAAACAGTCTAACTTCTATCTTCAGAAAAAGGCTGATCCCGGAATTTTAAAACCGCCACTACTTATAGTAACATTACGTTTACTTATACCAAGCCGATTCATTGCTAAATACCCTTGGCAAAAATAGTTAGTGAGACCGTGAGTAATTAATTTTCGATTTCTCGCGGGCCCGGCATTGGCCCGACGAAATAAATTGAAGATTATTAGTATATCAACTTAGGAAAGGGAAAGAGATGCAACAAAATACGACATGGGCTAGCCGACTAAGAGTTAATATACGAAAACGAATTATTTCAGGGTTGCTTATTCTCATACCACTGGGTGTAACGATCTTCGTGCTTCAATTCATCTTCGGATTTCTATCCGCAAATCTTCATCCCGTTATCAAACCCATCTTTGGGAATCTCCCGGAAGTGCTGGTTCATCTGCTGTCAATCGTATTATTTATTTTACTATTATATTGTCTGGGCTTGATTGCCACGCATGTGATAGGAAAGCAAATAATATCGCTTGGCGAACGGTTATTAATGTATATTCCAATAGTGAAACCGATTTACCATACATCAAAACAGATTTTGGAAGCCCTTTCCGGGTCCGGTGAAACGTTTAGGTCAGTCGTCTTCATAGAGTATCCTCGTCCTGGCTTGAAGGCTTTGGCGTTTAAGGTCGGGGCTATTACAGGAGCGAATGGTGAGGAGTTCATAAAGGTCATCGTACCCACTTCACCGAATCCAACATCGGGATTTCTCGTATTCATCCCAGCGGCGGACGTGCAGGAAACTGACTTAACGGTGGAGGCCGGGATGAAAATAATCATTTCAGGGGGGATCTTAACCTCGGAGAAATTCGAAATCACAACTCGATCCGACGTTTAGCCTGAATAATTCACCAGTATTCTGCTACGAGCCCTAATCTGTGCTCAAATAAACCGACTTGCTTGACTTCACATCTTAGTGAATGAAAATTCACTTTCACCGTGGCGCCTTCTCCAATCGTCTTATTATGAACGAGTTAAGTTCTCTCGCGACGAATCGTGTGAATTAATCAGGTTAACCGATGAAGGTATAGAAATTCCGTTTCCTCACTTGTCTCTGCATTCACGTGTCGCTACAAAACCGGTTCCACGAAGAAGGCTCCGCACCTGGGGGGGGGCGAAATTTGTTTACGCACGAGCGGACTCTGAGAATGCGGATAGAGATCGGGGGCAGTATAGATTCGCGCGATGACAGGGAATGCTATAACCGAGTTACATTCACGGAAACCACCAACTTGTGTCTGCCGCCACCATAAATTACACCTTTCAGCGGCGTAACATCAGTATAATCTCTTCCCCATCCAACGGTTATATGCCGATCGTATGGACTCATGTCGTTGGTAGGATCAAAATCCACCCACCCACGCAATGGACTGTACACAGAAAACCAGGCATGTGAAGCATCGACACCAATCAATTTCTCTTTACCGGGCGGGGGCGAAGTTTCGAGATATCCGCTGATGTACCGTGCTGGGAACCCCATCGAACGAATACAGCCTATCGCCACGTGAGCGAAGTCCTGACATACCCCGCGGCGTTCCTCCAATACTTTGTTCAGCGGTGTCGCAATCGATGTAGATTGCGGCGCGTAAGCAAAATCATTATAGATACGCCGCGTGAGATCTGTGACTGCTTCGAGTATTGTGCGATTATCCAGAAATGAGTCGCTGGCGTAACGATATAACTCTTCGTTCGCCGCCACGGACGGGGAGTCAAGGATAAACTGTCTTGCTAAAATTGTTGCTTCGTCGCTAGAGCCTACTATATCTTCGAGGTCAGTTCGCCACGCAGACTCCGAAACTTCCAGGTCCAGGGGGCACGTCGGGATAACTGTCACTTGGCTGTTTGCGGTAATGTTCAGCTCGTTATGCGGTTCTAGAATCGAAAAATAGTGCGTAACATTATCGAAAAAATCGACCCGCTCATTTAGATTATTAACGCCTGGTTCTATATCTAAATGGGCGTGATCACATACTTGCCCGGGAATATTTTTGGGCGTGAGATGGGCCTCATTGTAGCTGAATTGGACCGTTTCACTGTAAGTATAACTTGTAAGGTGGGAAATCTGATACCGCATTGCTATATTTCCTGCTCAAGTGGAACCAATTGTTGCGGATGATTCACATGCCTGAAATATCTGGCCATCACTAAGTCAGCAGCCTGATCTAGATTTTTCTCAGACCGGCGTAGCAGTTTTCCCAGGTTGATATGACATTTGGACTCATTATCAGGCTCAATCAGGTGGTCGGAGACGACGACTCGCAAGCGAGTACTACATTCTAAAATCAATTTCTCCTCGACACTCAGCCTCTGAGACATGTGTTTATGCGGTAGTTTTGCGAGATGCTCAGTTAATCGATCAAGTTGAAACAGGAGAGACCTCGGATTGGATTCATCCATAAGCAGTAATTCCAGAACCGGACCCAGCCGGATATGTGCACGGTAACGCCGTCGGTAAGTAATCAGACATTCGAGCGCAGATAAAATCGATTCTCCCGTCATAAATTCCGCGACGTCGTCCATAAGCGGCACCATTGATCGTTGCAAAATCTTGATCAGTAGCCGACTGCGCTCGAATCGACGCCCGATATCCAACATAACCCACCCGAGTTCGCGAGTCATGCTTTCGGCATTGAAACCGGTAAAGGCTGTCAGGTCGTTAATTAAAGTGTCAAGCTCAGGCGGCATCTCTGTCAACGTCGGGTGGTGGCCCGAAAAAGCCGAGCCCCAATGATCTTCGATGGTTTGCAGCACTCTCCAGGAATCGCTCGACCAACGCTCCCGAACTGCGCGCGCAGCGGTGTTGAGTTGGCAGATCGTGGACGCCAGGTTTCCGGATTTCCTGCGATCGTAGGCCAGTTGCGTAAGTTGACTTTCGAATTTACGCCGTGTTTTCTCGAGTTGAAAATCACGGACTAGCAGCCCATCGTCGTCATCTCCGCCGTTTAGATCGACGAGTGCTCCGAGCATTGTACGAATATGACCGATTTCGGCGGTGCTTTTTACCCAATCTAATTCCTGATAGTCGTTTATTACGCGGCGAAACATCCGGGCCAGGCCCTCGGCTCGCTCGATATGCCGTCCGGTCAGAAAAAGGCACTCTGCAGAATGACTGGTTAATACACTCTCGGATTCTACCGGTTCATCTTCCGATCGCCACAGCGTAACATGATCATCCGGTTCGGAAGCCAGAATCCATGTATCTTTTGTTCGACCTCCAAGTTCGTAGTCTGCGATGACACTCTCCCGTGATGGTGCGCAAAGGGTCAAGCCGCCGGGCATCGTCCGAAACCCGCCATCGGTTCCGAGTAAAAAGCAACGCAAGACGGCTCGCCGTGGTTCAAGCTTACCATCAATTAACGATGGGACTGTCGAGTTATTAATCATTTCCTGCCCGACATATAAATAGGGACGAGATCGGATCTCGTCCTTTAACCGTTTTATATCCTTGCGGCTTAGATTCATTCCAATGATTGCGCTGGAACCGGGCTGCCAGTAGGTCGTCCGGATTACTAAGCGCTCCACATGATCCAGCACATATTGCAACTCGGTCTTCTGACCACACCACCAGGTTCCTGCAGAAGGCAATCTGAGATCCTGTCCCAAAACTTCGCGGCAAAGTGCCGGCAGAAACGCCATTAAACCGGGATTTTCGATCACACTGCTACCAATCGAATTGACGACCGAAACATTGCCTTGGCGAACGGCTTCCAATAGTCCAGGCACCCCTGAAATGGAATCTGGACTGAGCTCTAGAGGATCGCACAATCGATCGGCTACCCGGCGAAAAATGATATCCACTTGCTTTAGTCCATCGATGGATTTCAACCAGACAATGTTGTCTCTGACCGTCAAGTCATCACTTTTTACCAGTGTATACCCCAGGTAGTTAGTCAGATATGCATGCTCAAAATAACTTTCGTCGCAGGGGCCATTTGTGAGAACGACGATTCGCGGGTTCATAATTTTTCTAGGCGAGATGGACTCGAAAGTCGTACGAAGCAGACGGAAAAACGATGACAATCTCTGAACGTTACTTCGATTCAGTAATGACGGCATGATTCGAGACAGGACAGTTCGGTTTTCCAGGGCATAGCCGACACCCACTGGAGCTTGTGTCCGGTCACTAATAACCCACCATTGGGTATCGGGTCCTCGAACGATGTCAGATGCGTAAATCCGCAAGGGTTTGTTGCCCTTGGAGTAAGTCTTATCACATGGCAGTAAGAATCCTCCAGCACTGTATACCAGTTCGGGAGGGATCGTACCTGAACGAATAAGCGCCCTCGATCCATAAAGATCAGTCAGGATAAGGTTCAACAGATCCGCCCGCTGCGTAAGGCCGGCATCAATCGTTTTCCAATCGTTTTCGCTGATTATCGCAGGTATCAGGTCGAGCTTCCAAGGACGGTTCTCCCGGTTAGCGTCACCGTGTACCTGATAGGTAACACCGTTTTGTCCAATTAGCCGTTCTGCCTGGGTCTGGAACTGTTGAAGGGTATTGTCGCCTAAGGACTCCATGGCTGAGATAAGGGGTTTCCAGTGGTCTCGAATGCTGTGATCATGACCGTGCATTTCATCGAAAGTATCTGGTACTCCCCGATATGAGTCTTCCTTGCATTCTATCCTTTCTAGTCCGTTTTCAGTCATAGTCCCAATAAATTTACACTGTCTTTCGTAAATCCAACGTGTGCGGAAACTCTTCGTCCGTCGCGTAGGATATATCTGCCATCGGTCCGGTGGAACTTCCCCTCGGCTCAAAACTACTGCTGCCGGACATCGCCGGCCTCGGGTAAATGGTTCCCGGTGTATGACCGTGATCCCAGAATCGTGTAATACGACGCGCCTCAGCTTCGTAAGCATTTACAGGGAGTGTATCGTAATTTCTTCCTCCTCCGTGGGTAACGTTGTATTTACACCCGCCTATCGCTCGATTATTCCAACTATCAACGACGTCGAAAACTAACGGGGTATGAATTCCAATTGTCGGATGTAGTGCCGATGGCGGGTCCCACGCGCGATAACGCACGCCGCCTACGTATTCGCCCCGAGTTCCCGTGTTGTGAAGCGGTATCTTGTAACCGTTGCAGCAGATCACGTGCCTGGAATCGGTCAATCCGGTAACTTTTATCTGCAAACGTTCAACAGACGAATCTACGAATCGTGCAGTTCCGGCCCGGGTAACTTCTTCGCCTAGAACATTCCACGGCTCAATAGCCATCCGTAATTCTATTTCGATATCGTTTACGTTTACTGTTCCAAAATGGGGAAACCGGAATTCATAGAAAGGTGCCAGCCAATCGCTGCAAAACGCGTATCCTGCCCGTTGGATATCTCTTGCGACGTCTTCGATGTCAGCCCACACATAGTACGGCAGCATAAAGCGGTCATGGAGTTCGGTGCCCCATCTTATGAGTTTCCGCCTGAACGGCTCCTTCCAAAACCAAGCGACCAGAATTCGGAGAAGTAGCATCTGCACCAAACTCATTCGAGCATGCGGCGGCATTTCAAAAGCGCGTAACTCCAGTAACCCGAGCCGCCCGGCTTCCGAATTCGGTGAGTAAAGCTTGTCAATACAGAATTCAGCGCGGTGCGTATTCCCGGTTAGATCCGTGAGCAAATTTCGAAACAATCGATCAACGAGCCAGAAATTCGGTGCGTCACCGTCGGGAATTTGACTGAACGCAATTTCCAATTCATAAAGATTGTCATTTCGGGCCTCATCGACACGCGGCGCCTGGCTTGTCGGACCGATGAACAAGCCTGAAAACAGGTAGGACAAGCCGGGATGAATCTGCCAGTATGCGATCAGGCTTCTTAAGAGATGCGGCCGGCGTAATAGCGGGCTATCCGAGGGGGTCGCGCCACCGATGATCACATGGTTACCGCCGCCGGTGCCCGTGTGACGGCCGTCAAGCATAAATTTTTCTGTACATAGACGCGTTAACTTCGCTTGGTCATACAGTACTGTCGTATTGCGAACGAGATCACGCCAATTGCCTGCCGGATGTATATTGACCTCAATTACTCCCGGATCGGGTGTCACCATAAGTTTTTCGATTCTCGGATCATTTGGCGGTTCGTATCCCTCAAGCACTACCGCAATCTCCAATTCTTCCGCAGTGTTTTCAACAGCCGAAAGTAGGTCAATATAGTGTTCGAGATCAGCCAGGGGAGGAAAGAATACATGAATTTTACCGTCGCGGAGCTCAACCGTCAATGCAGTGTATGCGACCGTTTCACTTTGTTCGCTTGATTGGCCGTTTTGATCCGATTTTTTGTCATTTTTAATTGCGTCATCGTCTGGTGCATCGGTGTCTTTCTGTTTCCGCTTATCCTTCGTTAACGCAGTATACGTGTCAAACGGAGAACGTTCATTCACGGATTCGCGCTTCTCTGGTGGGATCCAGGGAAGCGATTCGAGGGGCAGCCGATATCCCATAGGTGATCCACCGGGAGTCAGGAACATCTGTTGCCGTCGAAAATTCCACTGACTGCTGCACCATGTTTTCTCATTCGCGTTCCACCGGATCGGCAGGGCGTAACCAATCGGTTTCCCGGGATCGGCGTCGAGGAGATCAGCCAGATATTTTCGTTCGAGCGGGTCTTTGAGATCCACTTTTGATGGATCGATATCGACCGGGATATTGCCTTCCATCCAAAGATAATAGAAACTATCCTCATACCCCGGCACGATGTGATCATTGTCCACTGATAATGACTGCGCCAGGTTTGTAATAAACTCCAAGGCATGTTCCACGCCGTACCTGTCAGTTGTCTTGCTGTTCGCCAGTAACTGCTTATTTCGCCACATCGGGACCCCGTCTTTGCGCCAGAAACATCCATATTTCCAACGGGGAAGTTGCTCGCCTGGATACCATTTTCCCTGTCCATAATACAAAACTCCGTTTGGTCCAAACGAGCGTTTGAGTCGCTCAATGAGGTGTTCCGCGAGAAGACGTTTCGCCGGACTGTCCGCGATAGTGTTCCACTCCGGTCCATCCATATCGTCCACCGATACGAACGTTGGTTCTCCCCCCATCGTCAGTCGGACATCACCGTTCTCGAATTCCCGGTCAACGGCTTCCCCCAGGCCCAATATCTCGGACCACTGCTCTTCAGAATAGGGTTTGGTTACTCGGGGGTCTTCGTGAATTCGTTTTACAGTGTTATGAAACTTCAGTTCGCATTCACATTCGCTTGTGCTTCCGGAAACAGGGGCTGCACTCACGGGATCGGGAGTGCAGGCCAACGGGATATGGCCTTCACCTGCAAATAACCCGGAAGTAGGATCTAGACCGATCCATCCGGCACCGGGTACGTAGACTTCGGCCCAGGCGTGTAAGTCGGTAAAATCCTGATCGGGCCCTGACGGTCCATCTAAAGACGGTTCGTCGGATTTTAACTGGATGAGATATCCGGAGACAAAACGGGCAGCAAATCCCAAATGTCTCAAAATCTGTACGAGCAGCCAACCGGTATCACGGCAGGATCCGACGGATGTCGTAAGCGTTTCCTCAGACGTCTGAACACCCGGCTCCATCCGAATGGCATACGTGACCGAGTTGGCGAGTTCCTGATTCAAGTGAACAAGAAAATCGACGACGCCTTGCTCAGATCGATCGACCCTTTTTAGCCACTCGTTCAAGCGCGGGCCGTTATCTGATATTTCGAGGTACGGTGTCAGTTCCCGCCTTAGCTGTGAATCGTAGGCAAACGGATAGTGATGAGCATACTCATCAAGGAAGAAGTCGAAAGGATTAATGACGGTCATTTCCGCGATAATATCGACTTCGACTATAAGTTGGCGAGTTTTTCCCGGGAAAACCACGCGTGCTAAAAAATTGCCGAATGGATCCTGTTGCCAATTAATAAAGTGTTTCTTTGGGGTCAGGTTAAATGAGTACGCCATGACCGGAGTTCGGGAGTGAACCGCGGGGCGGAGACGAAAAACATGGGGTGAGAGCTCAACAAGCCGGTCATAGCGATAAACCGTTTTGTGAGTGATCGCAACTTGGATCGCCATTACGAGTATTCTGGGGAGATTGGGTTCGCAGCGAAGAATGTATCGTGAATCGTATCACCTATCGTGTTTAGTTCTACCTGGAGATGATCGAGATATTCGTGCAAACCGCTGTCATTGATTTCGTCGATACTTTTGTAATCAAGCTCAGAGCGAAGTCGTCCCAATAGCTTCTCCGCCGGATTCGCGTATGCCTCATCCGGGGTCCCCGAAATTGAGTGGAGCGCGGACTCCGCCTGGCCAAGGCAATAACGTATGGAGCGGGGAAATTCGAGATTCAATATCAGGAATTCAGCGACCTTCTTGTTGTCGATAAGACGCGCCTGTTTTCGATACATTTCCAAGGCACTTACCGAACTCAACAAGGCCGACCACTGGCTATTATCCAAGGGCGACCCAACGTCAGCAACCGACGGCAACAATGTAAAATATTTTATATCCAGGACTCGCGACGTCTTGTCAGCACGTTCGAGGTGAATCCCGAGTTGGCCGAAATTCCAGCCCTCTCCGTGGGACATTGTCGCATCAAGTAAGGCAAAAAAGAGTTGACACGACATCCTTACGCGACGGAAAAAATTATACGGCGATTCTATTTCCGCTCGATTTTTTATGATATCGTCAACGAACAGGTATAGGGTATTGATCTGTTCCCACATGTCCGACGAAATTATTTCTCTGATGGATCGTGCATTTTCTCGGGCGCTACGGATGCAGCTAATAATCGAATTGTGATATTCTTCGTCAAATGCAAGAAAATGAAACATGTTTTCTTCATTGTACTCGTTGTAGCGTTTATTGAATAACTCGGTATCAGCCATAATCCTTGCCAGCGGTTCCCATTGCTGATTGACAGTGATTGGAATATCCAGATTCAAACTGTGATTGACATCGACAATTCGCGCGATGTTCTCAGCCCGCTCGACGTACCGCGTCATCCAATAAATAGAGTTTGCAACGCGACTCAGCATTGACCGTTTTCCCCCTCGGGTAGTCTCGACAACACCCATGTATCTTTGCTCCCTCCGCCCTGGGAAGAATTCACGACGAGGGAACCTCGTTTCAAGGCTACCCGTGTCAGGCCGCCGGGCATCACATAGATGTCCTCACCATAAAGAATATAGGGTCGAAGATCCACGTGCCGGCCTTCGAAATGGTCATCAACAATGGTCGGCACGCGAGATAATGACAGGACAGGTTGCGCAATGTAGTTTCTCGGATTTTCCCTGATTAAATCGGCGAATTCATCTTGTTCTTTGCGCGAAGAATCGGGTCCGATCAACATGCCGTATCCACCGGATTCATTCGCCGCCTTGACGACGAGATTGGGCAGGTTTTCGAGCACATGCTGTCGTTCAGTTTTATTCCAGCATTTGAACGTATCAACGTTTGAGAGGATCGCGTCCTCGCCCAGGTAGTACTTGATCATCTCAGGTACGTATGCATATATCACCTTGTCATCTGCAATGCCTGTGCCCGGAGCGTTAACGAGCGCAACGTTTCCATTTCGATACACCTCCATTATACCCGGGATACCAAGAAGAGAGTCGGGCCGGAAAACTGTCGGATCAAGAAAGTCGTCGTCGATACGACGATAAATAACATCGACCTGCTTCAACCCTTTTGTGGTCTTCATCATTACATAACCATCCTGGACCACCAGGTCACGGCCTTCCACGAGCTCAACACCCATCTTCAGGGCTAGAAAAGAATGTTCAAAGTAGGCAGAATTGTAGATGCCGGCCGTGAGTATCACTATTGTAGGTTCAGGGCGAGCTTCGGGTGCCAGGTACTGCAGCGTCTTAAAAAGGTGGACCGGATAATCATCGACAGCACGGACATGGGACTCATCAAACAATGACGCCATCGTCCGCTTCATCACGAGTCTGTTTTCGACCACATATGACACCCCAGATGGACAGCGTAGATTGTCCTCTAAAACATACCATGTCCCATCACCGTCACGTACGATATCAGTTCCCGTAATATGACACCAAATCCCCTTCGGCGGAGTTAATCCGTAGCATAGAGACCGAAAACAGCGTCCCGACTCGATAATTTCTTTGGGGATTATTTTATCCTTGATAATCTTCTGATCACTGTAGATGTCCGTTAGAAAAAGATTCAGCGCGTGAATCCGCTGTTTTAAGCCGCGCTCGATATAATCCCAGTCGTCCGGCTCGACGATTCGTGGAATCATATCGAATGGAAAAATTCGTTCGGTCCCCGACTCGTCGCCGTACACTGTGAAGGTGATTCCCATATTTAATAATGCCAAGTCCGCTGCCTGCCGCCGCCGTTGCAGTTCTTCTTCCGGCAATGATTTTATTTTCTCCAGCAACAGCCGCGATCCAGGCCGGACAGAGCGGTCCGCACGAAACATTTCATCGTAAAACCGTCCGATCTCATACGATTCAAAATTTGTTAGATTTGCCAAACCACTTACCTTCTTAGGGGATTACGCCAGTCAAAACACTGCACGGCAACTTTATTAAAGTAATTTATCCAAGCGGGGAAACAGGTAGTCTGCCGGATACGAAATTTCCACAATTATTTCGATAATAACATAATTCTGCGGATTATCTCTTACGCGTTTACAAAAATTCCGGAACAGTCGAACGGAACTCGATGCACTGTTTCAGAAGTTAAACTTCCGGTTTCTGGTGATCGAATCGCGTCTGATCTTTCGGCGCGAGTCACGAGCACATGGCTCAACATACTATTAGATGAGTTTCTTAGGTTGAGGAATCTCGGAGATCGACAATGGTATTTAGATCGTATCTCCGAGACCCTCGGAGGCCCACCCCTAATCGCTAAAAAAAGAAAGGACCCCAGTAATGAAAATGACGCATAA
>JAJFLP010000101.1 GCA_021772635.1 Verrucomicrobiota bacterium
ATTCCTGCCGCTGCTACAGGATAATTAAATTTTCAAAGAACCACTAAAAACACAAGTAGATCGTGGACTTCCATCTCCGCTATTTGTGTCGTCGATCTGACAATAAAATTGTTAAAAAAAGAAATATTTACTCAAAAAAAAACTGGACACCATATCTCAGAAGGCTTTTCGAACAGGGTCTAGTTAATCTCTGGCAGTCTCACAGCGGGTCCTATCATGATCGGATTGAGCCACTGCCAATCATACATCACGACAACTGACTATGCCCGAATCCATGCAGACATTTTCTGAGCGAATTTATGACATCCTCGCCTGCGCCCCGGTTGGCAGTAATAGAGGCGAGATAATTGGAAATTCACGGTCGGGTCTACCGATCGAAGCGTTTCGTTTCGGTCGTGGGATCGAGAATATCAGCCTGATCGGCGGTTGCCACGCCGATGAACCTGTCGGTCCGAGATTTCTGCGGCACTTCGTTGCCTATCTGCGATCTCTCCCGGACGGTGATCCTATTCTTACTCGATATACCTGGTGGATCGTCCCGCATACAAATCCGGACGGGGAAGTCACTAACCGTGCGTGGTATGACGGTAATGAGAAACGATTTGACTATGAGCGTTACCTGCAGCATGTAAAGAGAGAAGGACCCGGAGACGATATAGAGTTTGGTTTTCCCAGAAATGAAGATGACATGATGGCTCGACCGGAAAATCGAGCAATAGACGCGTGGTGGAGGTCTGGCGAAACTGAGTTCGCCATGCACGCATCGCTTCATGGCCTTGCGGTCGGTGCCGGCCCTTGGTTTCTATTGGAGAAAGAGTGGTGGCCGAGATGCGACCGATTGCGGCGATTTTGTACGGAGAATGTAAATAGATTGGGGTATATACTTCATGATGTAGATCGGGGCGGCGAAAAGGGGTTTTATCGCCTTGCAGAAGGTTTTTGTTCGCGACCGGATTCTCGAGAGATGCGCGACTATTTCCTGCAGGCGGGAGTTCCTGTCACCGCTGAGAAATTTCGACCGAGTTCAATGGAAACGATTCGTGCATTCGGCGGAGATCCGCTGACTTTGGTTAGCGAGATGCCATTGTTCATCATACCGAAGGAACTATCGGGGCCCGAAAAAATGAAAGAGTGGAAACATAAAATTCACGAATGGCGGAAGACGGAGAATCGGAAGAGCCCGGGTTGGGCTAAAGATCTCAACCTTGAACCAATGCCCGTAACAGACCAGATGACGCTGCAGTGGACGTTTATCTCGGCCGGCTTGGATGTCATGTCATCAAGTGTATAACCAGCTTTGGCTATGCACTATTGTCTGTATAGATTAGGATTTTTTTCACTGTGATCCCATAGAGGCTGAGCCTGTGGGACGACCAATCGAAATCGCTATCGAAAACCTGTTGCGACATCCGCTTTCGCGAGAGCGCCGTAGATTCAGCTGAGGCACTAGCCTTGGCGACGACGGATCGTTGTTTAGTTTTTGTGCGAATCAGTTGCCTATAGCCAAGGAACAAGGAGGAACGATCCCGATTTCGATAGCGAAAAAATCCATGTTTGAGGCTATCCATCGGCAAAATCTGCCGATTTGGGATCTCTATGGGATCACAGTGAGGTTTTTTGTCGGCAAATAACAAAACTTACACTACGGATCTTCAGCTCTGTGCCGCCAGGGCTCGGCATTTTAACGCGTTACGCTTTCGGGTTCTGCGACCGTCATCCGGGAAAAAGTAACATAACGAAAAGGTAGGAGTCTTCACAGGATGCCAAGATACTCGAAATATTTAATTGTATTGACACTCGCGATAACAGCGAACGGCCAGGGCCCCAGCCCGGTTCAGGTTCAGCCTGTCACTATAGAAACAATCTCCGACATTAAGAGTGTTACCGGGTCTTTACGGGCAGCATTGAAATCGGATATCGCGTCAATCGAAAGCGGGCGAATCGACGAAATCCATATCAAGGAAGGTCAATCGATATCTAAGGGAGAGGTTATTGCAAAACTGGATAACCGTAGGATTATTCACGACATTGACCGGGTAAAAGCAGAAGCGAACGAGACGAAATCGAGGATTCGACGTAACGAGCAAGAACTGAAGATCCATAGTGAAGATTACGAAGCACTCCTTGCCGCGGAGAAAAGTTTCACGGGATCCGTAAGCGGGCAAAGGTTACGTGAGGCACGACTGAAAACGGTTACGTCAACCGAGGAAATCAATGTGTTGAGGACGAGCCTTTTTGTCTTACAGGCAGAACTGGACCGGTTACAGACGTCACTTGCCGATACTGTTATTAAGGCCGCTTTTTCAGGTGTCATCACGTCCAAGCATGTCGACCTCGGAAGTTGGGTAACCGCAGGAGATCCGGTTGTTTCGATCATCGACAATCAGCGATTAGAGGCGTGGCTTGATATCCCGGAGACAATACCGATACAGCTTCTCACCAAAGATCATGTTACGGTCTCTGTCAATGAATCGCGGATTTCAGCAAAAAGCTTGCGCGTAATACCGAAAGTCAACGAACGGTCCAGAAATTATCAACTCATCGTGGAACTTGACGGAGCAGATTCAACACTTGTCCCGGGAATGTCTGTCGCCGGAACGGTTCCTAACGGGAGCGTATCCCCGCAATTGCTCGTCCCGTTCGACGCAATCCAACGTAACGGTGCGGGGTATTTCGTTTTCAAGGCCCAGCCGATGCCGGACGGCATGTCGGCAATGCCGGTCCCGATCGACATACGTTTTCGAACCGGTACGCACGCGGCAGTTACCGCGGATTCACTTGCACCGGGAGATCAGGTCATTACAGAAGGGAACGAACGCCTGTTTCCTATGATGCCCATTACTATCATCGACGGAGCGCATGAGTGATTGACGTCGTACGAATAGCAACCCGGCAACCGATTACTGTTTCCGTCGGCGTTTTGTTTTGTCTCCTCTCGGGCGTCATTGCGCTTAAAATCGTGCCGGTGCAAATGACTCCGGAAGTCGAAGATACGATTATCGCCGTAACGACAACGTGGGAAAACGCAAGCCCGCAGGAAGTCGAGTCGGAGATCGTCGATCCCCAGGAAGAGAAGCTTCAGGGACTATCGAACCTCAGGTCGATCACCAGTACCAGCTCTCGCGGCGAAGGCGTGATACGCCTTGAATTTCAAGACGGCGTGAATAAAATCGCGGCGTTACGCGAAGTCAGCGATAAACTGCGGGAAGTCCCTTCGTACCCTGAGAATGTTGATGAACCTGTAATAGAAGCGTCTGATCCCGAAAGCCAGGATTATATCGCGTGGTATATACTCACAACGGATGATAAATCCGTAGACGTGAGGACACTGCTTGATTTTGCCGAAGATCGGATAAAACCGCAATTGGAACGAGTGCCGGGCATGTCGGAGGTGAACGTTCTTGGTGGGCGCGAGCGCGAGGTTCAAATACTTTTTGACCCCGCAAAACTGGCGCAACATCGTATTACGATTTCCAATTTCGTCAATGCCCTGATCAAAGGGAATAATAATTTCTCCGGCGGCGCCCTTAAACAAGGTAAATCTGACGTTCGAATTAGAGCGGTCGGGCGATTCTCGTCAACTAAACAGATTCAGGATTTGGTCATCAGGCGAGATGATGCCGGCCCGGTTCTGGTATCCGACGTCGCGGATGTCGCGCTGACTTACAAAGAACCACTTTCCTATGTCCGCACGAACGGCAACTACGTGCTCGCAATGAATTTCCAGCGTGAGCCCGGTACCAACGTGATCGACATTATGGACGATCTCGAGGCTACCGTGGCGGATCTCCAACGGCCAGGTGGTGTGCTCGATCTTAAGGCGCAGGAACTTGGTATCAACGGAAAGCTCGCGCTTGTCCTCGCGTATAAATCGACGAACTACATCAAGCAGGCACTCGGTTTAGTTCGAAATAATATTTATATCGGTGGCTCGCTTGCGGTAGTGGTCCTTCTGCTGTTCCTCAGATCCCTCAGGTCGCTTGCTATCATTTCACTATCGATTCCGATTTCGATCATTGGCGCGATTGTGATGATGGTTATGCTAGGTCGCTCTATAAACGTGGTCAGCCTGGCCGGAATGGCATTCGCCGTCGGCATGGTCGTTGACAATTGCATCGTCGTACTTGAGAATATCTACCGCTACCTGGAGATGGGGAAAAGTCGACTGGAGGCTGCCTACGAAGGCACGCGCGAAGTCGCGGGTGCCGTCCTGGCGTCAACGTTAACGACCATCGTCGTTTTCATCCCGATTCTCCTGGTAACGGATCAAGTCGGTCAATTGTTCAGGGATATCGCGCTTGCAATCATCACAGCCGTTGGATTTAGCTACGTGGTCGCCATCACGCTGATCCCTTCCGCCGGGGCGCTACTACTGTATCGGGATGGAAAAGAAAAGAAGAAACGAACTAAAGATCCTTTGCTGCAACGTTTTATCCACTGGGTCAATGGCAGCCTCATATCACAGATTCTTATCGTCGTAATTTTTGTGGGGGTCACTGTCGCCGGCACAATCGCGTTAGTCCCGCCCCTCGACTATCTGCCGAAAGGCAATCGAAACATCACGTTCGGGCTGATGATTCCGCCGCCCGGATATAACATTGACCAGTTCGCAAAAATGGGGAAACGCGTCGAGGAGACTATCCGACCGTTTTGGGAGAACAAAGGCAACCTGTCCGCTGTGCCAATCCCGTACTCCGCGTCCGGTCAAACCGTGACGCCCGCTGCGCTGGATAAATATTTTCTAGTCGCCACTGGCAACGTTCTTTTCCATGGCGCAATAAGTAAAGAGTCGCATCGCGGCGTCGATAATATCGCCCTTTTTCAGCACGCGACCCGTCCGTCGCAACTCCCGGGCACCTACGCGTTCGCATTTCAGTTCCCACTCTTTAGAATCGGCGGTTCGACAGGATCCGCTATCAAGATCAATCTGACCGGCGCAGACCTGGATCAGGTGTCCAACTCAACAGGTGCGTTGTTCGGAACGATTATGCAGGCGTTCGGCCCCGGCACCGTCAGGCCGGACCCGGCTAACTTCAACGTAAACCCAAAAGAACTTCAGATCGTTCCCGATTACTTGAAGCTAGCGGAATTCGGTATGTCTCCCAGCGATTTAGGCCAAGCGGTGCAAGCCGTTAGTGACGGTATTGTTTTAGGCGACTATGACTTATCAAACGACCTGATTGATCTCAAGCTAAAGGCAATTAACAGCGAAGAAGACACGTACCTCGGAGCATTACCTTCCGTACCCGTCGCGACACCGATTGGAAGCGTAACCTCGCTTGATAAACTCGGGACTTTCAAATGGATTGAAGCTGCGGAGCAAATTAAACGAGCGGGACGCAGACGAGCAGTTGTGTTGGAAGTAACACCACCGGACAATCTTCCTTTGGAAGAGGCAATGGAAAGTATTGGTCAGAAAGTAGAAGATTTACGCGCGGCAGGGGCGATCTCACCGGGAGTTGAAGTTTCGATAGAAGGTACCGCTGGCAAACTGCGTTTGATTCGAAGAACATTGCTCGGAGACGGCAGCCTGGCTGGGACATTGACAAGTTCATTCTTCCTGGCGTTCGCGGCAGTGTATTTACTGATGTGTGTCCTATTTCAGAGTTGGACGCAACCATTTATAATTATGTTTACCGTCCCCCTCGCTACTTTCGGCGGTTTTATCGGACTCGCACTATTACACAGGTGGAGCGTCAGTGACCGATATATGCCGGTACAGAATTTGGATATGCTAACGATTCTGGGGTTCGTGATATTGGTCGGAGTGGTTGTGAATAATGCCATACTGATCGTAGCGCAGACCAATAATCTCCTAAAAAATAACCCTGACACTTCTCCTGATGATCCACCCATGTCCGCTCGAACTGCTATCGCACTAGCGGTACAAAGCCGAGTTCGCCCGATATTCATGAGTATGTTGACCTCCGTCGGCGGTATGCTGCCATTGGTTTTGAACCCCGGCCCGGGCTCCGAGTTGTATCGCGGATTAGGCGGAATAATGGTGGGCGGGATGTTGTTATCGACGCTGTTCACTTTAATTCTCGTGCCAGTCCTGCTGAGCGTGAATTTCAGCTTATATTTATGGCTCAAAAGATTCCGTGGTCAAATGTCACCGGCAATCTTGGTCTTGCTCACCTTTTCGGTAGGTTCCGGATGTAAAACGAGTGAAACACTATTCGATCCAGATGAACTTGGTATATCACACGAGAGCTGGATAAATAGTGAGAATCCAAAGGAGGCTGCCAACCTCCACGAATGGTGGCGCCGCTTCGACGACCCGGTACTCGGAGAACTTATCAACCGCGCGCGACGGAACAACTCAGAGATCACGGCATCGCTTCAACGGATCGCCCAGTTTCGGGCAATATTAGGCCAGGAACAAGCCCGCCGGTTTCCAGGTACAACAATCGGCGCGGCATACGCTCGATCGGAGTTTACCGAGACGATCAAGGATAATTTTCAGAGCAGCGAAGCGTTAAGCAACTGGGACATCTTCGCGCGGACAGCTTGGGAAATAGACTTCTTCGGACGGGTGAAAGAAATTATAGAGGCAGCCGATAAAGATCTTCTCGCGACTGAGCAGGATCTCCACGATTTACACGTAATCGTTAGCGCAGATGTAGCCGAACAATATTTCTATTACCGGAGCATTCGCGAGCGCGAAGTAATAGCGGCGGCACTGGTTGATTTGTACCGCGAGAACCTTGAATTCACACGCGCGAGGGCCATTGCCGGGCGAGCTACAGGATTCGATATAAACAATGCAACGGAATACTTTGCTCAACAACAGGCTGCACTCATCGACCTGGAGAAAGAGGGCCGACAAACGCTCAACCGAGTTTCTTTTCTCCTGGGTGAACCTCCAGGTACGGTTGACAACTTGTTAGCCGATAGTAAACCGATGCCCGCTCCGAAGTTCTCGGTCGCAACCGGAGTCCCGGCGGAGCTCCTCCGACGACGCCCTGACATACGCAAGGTGGAGTACCTTATCAGCGCCGAAGCAGCGAGACTGAAGATTGCGCAGGCGGAGTATTACCCGAAGTTCCTGCTTACCGGCAATATCGGAATGAATTCAACGCGCCTCAGGGATCTACTAAGCGAGAATAGCTATCAGTATTCCTTTGGCCCTAATTTCGAGTGGCGGATTTTAAGCAGCCGTCGAGTTGGACGTGAGGTGCGTGCGCAAGAAGCGAAACTCCAGGAAGAAATAGAAAACTATCGAACGACGGTCTTGCAGGCGCTTGAAGAAGTTGAAAGTGGTCTAATCGGTTTCCATAAAGAACAGGAACGCCTTAGATTGCTCCAGGAAATTGCTGAATCCGCGAACGCATCCGTGGCACTGGCAAAATCACTCAATGCTAAGGGTATCGAAGATTTTCAATTCGTTGTCAACGCCGTTATAAACTTCAGGAAAAGCGAGGAACAGGTCGTTCTGAGCAAAAACACTACCTACGCTACCCTGGTTCAGATATATAAAGCACTAGGTGGCGGTTGGGATCCCGCTGCCGCGGCGCCTGAAGATCACGAGTAACAGGTTATACAGCACGCGGCATACTAACTCTCGTCAGGTTTTAGACAAGGTTTTACAACCATCCCATCGAGGATGAGTCCGTGGGACGACCAATTGGAGTCGAAATCGATTTCGAAATCGTTGTTTAGTTTTTGTGCTAGTCAGTTGCCTATAGCCAAGGAACAAGGACGAAAAATCTTGATCTCGATTTCGAGGTGAAATTTGGAAAGGGATTATGATTACGAGTACGAAGAAAATCCAACGAAATGTTCGTTGAATCTCAGGCTAGGAGCCTGTCGGGAACCATAATAGAAAGAGATTTCATATGACAGACGAACAGAAACATAAACTACTTGAAACGATACGGTCTGAGCTGCAGAAAGTTGACGCAGAGATAGTGCGACTGGAGGAAACAACAAAGCCGATCGCTCCGGAGAACGCGATCGGCCGGGTCAGTCGGATGGATGCGATCGGTAATAAGATGATTAACGATCAGGTCCTTGCCACAACGCGCACCCGAAAAATGCAACTGGAAACAGCTTTAACTCAGTCCGATGCTCCAGATTTCGGCTTATGTCTCGGATGTATGATGCCGATATCGATCGACCGTTTTCTCGCGATTCCAGAAGCCACATTGTGTGTGAGATGTGCCAGCCGTTAGTCCCAAATCCAGAGAACTTTTCGTCGGTTTTTCTTCGTACTCGTAATCATAATCGTAATCCCTTTTCAAATTTCACCTCGCGATCGAAATCGCTATCGAAATCGGGATCGTTGTTCCTTGGCTATAGGTAGCCGATTCGTACAAAAAATAAATGACGATCCGTCGTCGCCAAGGCTAGTGCCTCCGCTGAAGCTACGGCGCTCTCGCGAAAGCGGATGTCGCAACAGGTTTTCGATAGCGATAGCGGCTCCGATTGGTCGTCCCACGGGCTCATCCTTGATGGGATGGTTGTAATCTTCGGTAATGAATTCAAAGTCGTCTCTCTCCGCACGGGCGGAGTCTCGGTCATCCGGACCGTATTCTCGGAGTTCGCTGGTCCGGAGAGATCGTGGGCAGTATACAGGAGCTAGGAAATGGGTAAAATTTCATATACGTGGTCATTAATGAAAGCGTCGTTTGCGGTGCTCAAGAAAGACAAGGAACTACTGGTTTTCGCATTTTTGTCATCAATATGCTGCATCATTCTGATGGCATCTTTCCTGGTCCCCATCATTCTTACCGAGAATTACGCGCCGCCCGCCCGCGACGCGGCAACTGAAACGCAGGTAGCATACTATGGGACCATATTCTTATTCTACTTCTGTAACTACTTCGTGATCGTCTTCTTCAACTCTGCGATAATCAGCTGCGCTATTATACGATTACAAGGTGGTGATCCGACGTTAGCCGACGGGTTCAACGCAGCTTTGTCCCGACTGCATTTTATCGCGGGATGGGCACTGCTTTCAGCGACGATTGGACTAATACTGCGGATTCTCGAGGATAGAAATAAGAAGGCGGGAGCGGTTATCGCAGGGGTACTCGGGATGGCGTGGACCGTAATGACATTCCTGGCTGTACCAGTTCTCGTAAGTGAAAAACTCGGCCCGATCGCGGCCTTAAAAAGATCCTCAGCGCTGCTGCGGGAGACCTGGGGTAACCAACTCGTTGGAAACTTCGGATTCGGAGTTCTCTACTGCGTGTCTGTGATACCGGGCGTACTGCTGATTATGGCGGGGATGACCATGGGAAAAGTGCTTCTTTATATCTCGCTGGTCGTCGGGATTCTTTATTTCGTCCTTGTCGGTCTTATCCAAAGTACGCTTCAGGCTATCTTCCAGGCAGCGGTGTACCTTTATGCGAGTGACCGATTGACGGAGGGGGATTTCAGTAAGGACCTTCTCGGTTCAGCGATGCGAATTCGATAATAAACGGTCCGGATGTCAGTTATTCGCTGTTTTGCTTTTCCTGTAATCCCACGGCGAAACCGGTGCTTTCATCAATGCCCAGAGTCCACGTTTATTCGCCCTCGCCTCGGCTTCTGAACGTGCGAATTTCTCGTTAGAAATATCTTCAATTAAATACCATGCGTAACCATCTGACACCATTCTCTCGTTAATTGATTTACCATTGAGGAAAACAGTGCCAAGTCTTCGCCCGTGTTTATCGTGTAAGTCGTACTCTACCCTGACTTCCTCAAGCGATTCACCATTGGACATATTGAGAAGCAATTCCAGATACCGGCGCGCGCTGTCAAACATGGGCTGTGCCTTATCCGGAGCATCGATTCCTGCAAGCCTAATCCAATATTCATCGATCTGATTCTTAACGATAATCGTATCACCGTCAACAACCCTTATCACCGTCCCCGAAATGGTATCAGAATAGACCCCCCGAATTGGGAATAGGAAAAAGGCGAGTATAAATAAGATTTTCATAGTAACAACTCCGTTTGGATAGACTGCCCGATCTTAGCATTTATCAAATTCAAGAAGCAAACAGTCTTTTAGGGGTGCGATTGTTAATATAACTATGAATCCCCCCGCCGCAAGCTGTACACACCAGCTTAACAAATCAGCGGGCAACAAGCGCTGTCGCAAAGCAAGAGCGCATAGGCATGATCCTTTATCGTGTCGGCGTTCCAGGTCTGCCGGACCGTCGAAGTACACATCCGTTAGGTATAGATTGTAAACGCGACAGATCACCAGTCCTGAAATAAGCTAACATTCCGATTCGCAATCTTACTCTTACTCGTTTTTCGAGGTGAAATTTGAAAAGGGATTACGATTATGATTACGATTACGAAGTAAATCCAACGAAAAGCTTGCTGGATCCGGGTCCAGTGTCACTGCAGGGCGTATTATGACTAATGATACTAGACTTTGGTGCATTCACGGCAATCTACAGTTACCGACTGTTTGGGATCCATTTATCGATAAATTCTACCACGGTCCACGCGACGACGCTGGAGCTCGAAAAACGTTAAGTTTGGACGCCGAGAATCTTTGGACGAGCAATCGCGAGAATCCCGCGGACTGGGCTGAAGACTTCTGCCTACACGTTCGCGATTCGCACCGGCCAGGATCGCAAATCCTTATGGGATATTCGTTAGGGGGGCGTCTTGCCCTACACGCGACACTGTGTGACCCCGAATTATGGTGCGGTGTCGTAATTATTAGCGCTGACACTGGACTTACAAGCGCTTCTGCTCGCCGTTCTCAACTGGAAAAGGACAGGCGGTGGGGGAAACGTTTTCTAAGCGACCCCTGGAATAACGTTCTCAAGGACTGGGATAGTCAATCTGTATTCGGAAATGGACGGGATAACCCGAAAAGAGACGAGAACGATTTTTCCCGAAAATCGATAAACCAGGTCTTCCGCCGCTTCTCTAAAGGGAATCAACGCGATCTACTGCCGGCATTCGCCGGAGTCATTACCCCACCGATACTCTATGTATCGGGCGCGAACGATGCGCGCTATCGAAAAATCGGGGACGTTTTCGCTAAAAAAGCGCCTGCGGTATCGCACGTAATTATTGAAAACACAGGGCACCGAGTCCCGTGGGAAAACCCGAAGCAGTTTACCGGCGCAGTCCAGTCGTTTATAGACGATCTAAACTGCAGGTCGGATATCTGACTGTGGACTGCATGCAGGCTAATCTTCGAAAATTGGCGATTACTATCGATCGTAAATCAACTGCCGCGGGGCAAGCCCGCGAGGTATGAAAGACGCTTAGAGCTTTACTACGCCGCCGCCGAATCCTGGCTACTCCAGGATGAGACAGTTATTCGCAGAAGAGCCCACCAGTGGGTATCCTTTTTGACCCACATTTTACAATACGAAACGGGCTCATCCATAGTTTTATGGTCAAATTCCGGAATATTCCAATCGTCAATCCAGCAATCATATCAATCGACAATCCTTTAAGTCTCCACGGAGCACGTCAACCGTCGGGGAATTAAACCCACTGGTGGGATTAAGCGGAACCTTTAATAATACCCGGAGCGGTGAGGTACGTCGATAATTTCTCGTACAGCATAGCCGGATCTATCGGCTTCGATAAATAATCGTCCATCCCCGCTGCTAGACACCGCTGCTCATCCTCTTTCCGCGCATGAGCGGTCATCGCGACGATCGGTACATGTAATCCACTCTCCTGTTCCAATTCCCGTATCAACCCGGTCGCCTGAAAACCGTCCATCTTGGGTAACTGTATATCCATAAGGACTAAATCTATTTGCTCATCCTTGTAGGCCGTCACCGCCGCCTCCCCATCATCGGCAACAACGACCGAGTACCCCTTTTTCTCCAACAACGCTACTGCGAGCTTCTGATTAAATGGGGTATCTTCAACGAGCAATATTCTATGAGAAACCTCTGTGTTGAGAGGATCATCGACGACCCCGGTTGGATCGTAATCTGACGTACCCCAGTTATTCCTATTGGGTAAATCCAGGTCCGGCAGCAAGGTCCGATGGATCGCGCTCAACATCTCTGATTCAACAACCGGCTTGGAGACATGAGCGGCTGCGTAAAACCTCTGTCCCAGACTGGACTCCTCACTACTGCTCAGCGATGTAAGTGCAATTATCTCGGTTTTTAATATTTCGGAGTGTTCTTCACACGCATGCACGAGGTCTTTTAACTGATTTTGAGGTATTTTCGAGTCCACGATAAGAAGACCGAACGGAGAATCTAATTTGGCTTGGCTGTCAATCGCAGCAAGTGCCTCTCTGCAGTCGTTTACGGAGACCGGTCGCATATTCCATTTCGACAACATCTCCCAGAGAATCACTTGGTAGGTTTGATTCTCGTCAACGATCAGGATCGGCATATCACTTATTCTCTTAAGCTGTTCGGTGAGCGCTTTCAGCTCTGAATCGAAGCGCTTCTCGAACTGTGCGGTGAAGTAGAATGTCGTGCCGACATCGCCTGAATCTACTGATCGGACACTTGGGCTTTCGAGCCAAATATCTCCGTTCATCATGCCAATAATATGTCTGGAAATCGCTAACCCAAGCCCGGTTCCCCCGAATTCCCGCGTCAGCGAACTATCTACTTGCACAAATGGCTTGAAAATCTCCTTCTGCCGTTCCTTCGGAATTCCAATGCCAGTATCGGAAATCGAAAACCTCAGCGTACACTCGGCAGTGGGTTTATTACTCTCCGCATTATTCGCGTCCGCTATCATCTCAACGTTAAGAAAAACCTCGCCCTCCCTTGTAAACTTGAGCGCATTATTAATGAGATTTACGATTACTTGGCGGAGTCGATCAGGATCTCCGGTCAATGCATCGGGAACATTCGCGTTCACCCTGTATGCCAATTCGAGTCCCTTCGCGTGCGCACGCAGAGCAAGCATCTTCATGACCTGCCCGAGACGTTCGCGCATCGAAAATTCATCCCTGGCCAATTTGAACTCCTGCGCCTCAATCTTTGAGAAATCGAGAATATCGTTAATTAGCGTCAACAGAGAATCGGCGGATACCTTTACGGTTTCCAAATAATCGCGTTGTTCTGCACTTAACGCGGTATCCAAAGCCAAGCCGCTCATCCCGATGATCGCATTCATTGGAGTTCGAATCTCATGGCTCATATTCGCAAGAAACTGACTTTTAGCGAAATTCGCTGACTCCGCCGTCTCTTTTGCGTCGCGCAACTCTTTCTCTATTTTTATTCTCTCAGCAATTTCACTCTGCAACGAGTCGTTCACAGAGGCCAGCTCCCCAGTACGCTCCGCTACGCGATCCTCAAGCTCATTCTGTGCCTGCAAAAGCGCTTCCTGACTCCGTCGACTATCCGTTATATCGCGTCCTTCCGTAATCAGCAACACGGTTTTTCCATCACTGTCCTTTACCGATTTTATCGACAAATCAATCGTTTGTATGCTGTCATCAGGTCCGCGAATCTCGACTTCATAACGTATGAACTCACCGGCTGCTGCCCTCTCAATATTGGAGCGCAGCAGCTGTTCCGTTTCTTCCGGCTCCATCCACCAGTCTAAATCCCAAAACCCGTCGCCGACGACGTCTTTCCGCTCAACCGCAGCAAAGGCAAGTGCTGTCGCGTTCAGATCGACGATTTTTCCCTCCGGACTTAGTAAGGCGATAAACTGAAAAGTCTGATCAAAAATCGCGCGGATTTTACGTTCGCTTTCTCGGAGGTAAAACTCCGTCTTCTCCCGTTTTTTGAGTTCTGTCTGAAGCGCCTCGGTCCTGACGAAAACTTCACGCTTTAGAGAGCGGTTCCAGAGAATCTGCCCAATTACTAACACGAACGACAACCCCATAACCGCCAGAAGTCCTACCCCGACGTCCTTGGCCGTCATGCCAGACGGCCCTTTGAGATATACCCAATCCCGGTAAATTTTCTGGCGTTCCGACTCTGTTATGAGATTGAGCCCCTTCTGTAATATAGATTGCAGCTCCGGCCAGTCATTCCGGGCGGCAAAAGCTAACTTATAAGTATAGTCGGTTTCCCCAACTACACTTAGATTTGTAATCCCCTGCTGCTCGATATAATGAGTCGCAGTAGCAAGGTCGCCGACCAATGCATCACTCATATTGAATGATACTTTGCGTAATCCGGTCTGAACGTCGGGGACAAGATCCAACTTCAAATGGGGATAATCCTTCTCGATTAGGTCTTGCCATACGTAGCCAGATACAACCGACACAACCATACCTTTAAGCAGGTCGAGTGTCAGAGTTTCCTTGATCTTGCTGTTCGCAACGATCACCCCCGGTAATACGATATGCGGTTCGGTGAAGGACAGGTATTCCAGGCGCTGCGGCGACTGCATCACAGCTCCAAAAACGTCAATTTCACGCGCCCGAGCTTTGGCCAGACACTCCGGCCAGTTCTCCAAGCGCACGATTTCGAACTTGATTCCGATTTTACTCTCGAGTAACGGTAAATAGTCTGCCGCAATTCCACGGTATTTCCCGTGATCATCGAAAAATTCAATCGGGGAAAAATCCGGATCCGGCGCCAACCGTACGATCGGGTGCTCGGCCAACCAGACCGCCTCGCGCGGCGTAAATTTAACGCGGCCATCCTCTTCAGCCGATACTATTAACGTGCAAATCACGGCCGTAATGACGGTAAAAAGGAATCTAATCTGAAGTTTTCGCATAATTAAGTGCCACCACCGGAGTGAACGGTTTACTAGCGTTAAAATAAGCGAACATTCCGATTCACAATCTTACTCGTACACACGAGTGCAATATCATTTCACGCTATTCTTAGGCTTCCATGATTCGTATTCATCGAGAGAACCAGCGTAGTCAATGACAGTGCCATCTCCAATCTCAATAACGCGAGTTGCCAGACTGTTAATGAACTCGCGATCGTGACTGACAAAAAGCACCGTCTCGTCAATCAAAGAAAGCGCGTAATTCAATGCCTCTATCGACTCCAGGTCCAGGTGGTTTGTCGGCTCATCCAGTACGAGCAGATTTCCCCGCTCCAATGTCATCATCCCAATTATCAACCGGGCGCGTTCGCCGCCGCTTAATACATTTATGGGTTTCATCGCGTCATCACCGCGAAACAGCATCTTCCCCATCACCGCCCGCAATTCGGTCTCAGACAAGCCCTCTGGCGGAGCGAATCGAGACAGCCACTCCATCGCTGTTTCATCCGTAGTGAGAAGTTCATTCGAATCCTGCGGGAAGTAACTGAATTTAACGGTTTCCCCGTGAATTACCTGGCCCGAATCTGGCGTCATCTTCCCAATCAAGATTTTTAGAAGTGTTGTTTTGCCGACGCCGTTCGTACCAATAATCGCAACCTTCTCATTGTTCCCAATCGTACATGAAAACTCAGAAAAAAGAGAACTATCGTAGCTCTTCCCGATACCGCTGCACTCAATAATCTTATCGCCCAATCGCACCTCAGGATTAAATCGTATAAATGGAGATACCCGGGAACTAGGCCTAATTTCGTTTAACTGGATTTTATCCAATTCTTTCTGACGTGACGTGGCCTGACGGGCTTTACTGGCATTGGCACTGAAACGGTTAATGAACCCTTTCAGTTCTGTCATGCGCTTTTCCATCTTAGTGTTTTCTTTTCGCTTACGCTCAAGGGCAATCGCGTTAGCGGTCATGAAATCATCATAATTCCCCGTAAAATGACGTATTTCCCGATAATCCAAATCCGCGATATGCGTACACGATTGATTTAAGAAGTGACGATCATGAGAAATAACGACGACGGTACCCTCATGACGTTGAAGGAGCCCTACGAGCCAATCGCGACTTGCCATATCAAGATGGTTTGTCGGCTCGTCCATTAAGAGGACATCGGGATTACCGAATAATACCTGAGCTAACAATACACGAAGCTTAAAACCACCTGTTAATGTGTCAAGATTCTCGGAATGTAACTTCTCCGGGATACCGAGCCCAACAAGTAGCTTCGCGGCATCAGATTCCATCGTATACCCGCCCTGCTGCGCGAAGAGATCCTCGACATCCCCTACCCTGACACTTTCAGCTTCGGTCAATTCGGCACGAGAATAGAGGTCTTCGCGTTCTACATGGAGCTTCCAAAGGCTCGAATTGCCCATGTACACGATGTCTATAATCGAGTCACCGTCGTACTGGTAGTGATCCTGTTTCAGGTAGCCCATCGTCCGGTCACGTTCGATTGCGACGTCTCCCGTGGTCGCGGATAATTGCCCAGTCAATATTCTCATGAATGTCGATTTACCAGAACCGTTGGCGCCGATTAGCCCGTAACGACAACCTGCCTTAAACTTAATATCCACGTTTTCAAATAGAATATCCTTGCCAAAACGCATCGCGATATTTGTCGCAGCGATCATATATTACTCCCTTAAAACTTTATCCGGTTCAGAGGCTGTTTATAATGTAGGAGGCTGCTCCCGCAGGCGATCCTATTTTTTTCGGTATCGGTCCAAAATAATCGTTATCGCCTGCGGGAGCAGCCTCCTACATTCACATGACCCAAGTTCCGTTATGTAAAATCAGACTCAGCGGAGCGCGTCGGTCGACGCTCCCTCTGAAACTTGGCGGAAATCTTCGATTTTGTGGGCCCGTTTCGTATTGCACGTCCCGTCGTAGTTACCCGAACGAAGACGGATAATATGTGGGTTAAAAAGGAAACCCACTGGTGGACGCCTGAAGAAATTGGGGATTTTAGATTTCTGAGCGTACAACCGAAGATCAGTATCAGATGCCCCTCTGGTCAGAAATCTCGCGTCAGGGAGCCCTTGATGATTCTCGGGGCGATACATTAGTCGGACATCTACTCCTGTCAAGTTGGCTTAGTGCCCGGTATACCGAACGTCTTGATCCCGCATCCGGGACGAAATATCGTTTCCACCGCGGCGGATTTCGCTAGCCTTAAAATAAGCGAAAATCCCGATTCGTACTCCTAATCTTTCTCGTAATCGTAATCTTTCTGGTTTTTCGAGGTGAGATTTGGAAAGGGATTACGATTATGATTACGAGTACGATTACGAAGAAAATCCGAACGAAAGTTCGCTGGATTTGGGACTAGACACCTTTAAAGGGCGAAACCGACACAAAACGAACGTCGCGTGCGCGATAGCGACTCCGATCGGTCGTCCCACTGGCTCATCCTTGATGGGATGGTTGTAATCTTAGGTAACGAATTCAAAGTTGGCAAAAAACTGTACTGCTTGTTTATCGATCCCGATTCAGGATGTTCGAGACTCCCGCTTATGCCGAGAGCGAGATCGTGGGCAGTATATCAGCAAAAGTTCCTGATAACATTCAGATTCTCATGACGTTCTCGCCACCTGGCCCCCCGGGGTTTAAAACAGAACTACAGCTGTAACATTATTAAAATAAGAACCTTATGCATAAAATTACTTGAGTTGCACAAATCATGCTATGCGGCGCGAACAGATTCGAAACCGGAGCCGTGCGAATACGGAGTCCCGGTCAAAAACAGAACGACAGAAGGAGTTAAAAATGAACGCTTCGAAATATACAGGGAAATTTCCACGTCAGGGCGCAACTTTTCTCGCATCCACTTCCGCGGAGGAGCTATGAAAATATCGAATAAAAATCACCGCAGACGATGCGCGGTCTTACAGATGATACTGGTCTTTGCCGGAATGAGCGCGAATCTGAGCGCCGCGGAGCTGGATATTGATATCACGGGGACCTCGCTCGACGAATTGATGGGCATGACCGTAACTTCGGTATCAAAAAAAGAACAATCCGTGCAGCGAACGGCAGCAGCGATCTTTGTGTTGACGAACGAGGATATCCGGCGATCGGGCGCAACCAGTATACCCGAGGCATTGCGTTTGGTTCCCGGCGTACAAGTCTCAAAACTTCAATCTGGCCAATGGGCTGTGAGCATCCGCGGGTTCCAGTCCCGTGCCGCCAACAAACTGCTTGTCATGATGGACGGACGTCCGGTCTACGACCCGCTATTCGCGGGGGTATTCTGGGAGGCGCAGGATGTCGTACTTGAAGACATCGACCGCATCGAAGTCGTCCGCGGACCCGGCGGCGCGATTTGGGGCGCCAACGCAGTTAACGGTATTATCAACATCATCACCAAAGATACCCGAAAAACGACCGGTGTACTGGCCGTTGTCGGCACTGGGACGGAGGAAGCGGGATTCGCCGCGTATCGTCAAGGGATGCTATTGGACGACAACAAAAGTGTCAGCGTCTATGGCAAATTTTTCGATCGCGACGAGGGCTATCGAACAGGGGGGGCGCACGACGATTGGCGAAGCCGTCGCGCCGGCATCCGTTTCGACAACCAGGTCAGTTCGCAGGACCATCTGACGCTGTGGGGAAATGTCTATCACGTAGTGCTCGGCGACAATCTCCAGGACTCGTCTCTCTCATTTACCGATCTTGAGCATACGGGAATGAACGTTCAATGGCGTTGGGACCGGGTGGTACATGAGAGCAATCGCATGGTATTGCAGGGATACTACGATCACACCGAATTTGATGCTGCTGTTCTGGGTGAGCTTCGCGACACCGCCGGCATCGACATTCAGCAGAATTATCAGTTACGCCCCGGTCACGAGGTTATCTGGGGCGTCGGTTATCGATTCACGACCGACGACATCAGGAACAGCGCCGGTCTGGCATTTGATCCCGAGAAGCGTAGCGACGACCTGTATAGTTTGTTTGTTCAAGATGACCTTGAGCTCATTGACGATTTGCTGAAATTGACATTGGGTTCGAAATTTGAACACAACGATTACACCGGCATTGAGGTGCAGCCGAACATCCGGCTCGCCTGGACCCCGAGGCCATCGGTGACGTGGTGGACGTCCGTGTCAAGGGCGGTTCGTACGCCGTCTCGGCTCGAGCACGACTTTGTTGTCCCCGGCACGCTGGTAAGAGGGACCGATGACATGGATTCCGAGGAGTTGGTCGCGTATGAAATCGGCTACCGGGTCCGGCCGCTTGAATCAGTGATTCTGGATATTACCACATTCGTCAATATCTACGACAAACTCGCCACTTTCGAGTCTACCGAGTTCCACAACAAATTATCGGGCAAGGTGTACGGCGCAGAGGCCATGGCGAAATGGCAGGCCAGGCGTGATTGGCGTTTTGCGCTGTCCTATACGGTGACGCAATTCGATCTTGAGGCCGAGAGCGGCAGCGGCGCCGGCCAGGACGCCATACGCAGGGCCGGTGCCGTGAATACCGAAGACGGCACGCCGCATCATCAGGTTTCGTTGCGCTCTTCCGTCGACCTGAGTGCGCGTCTGGAACTGGACTGCGGACTGCGTTACACGGATAATATCCCTGCGCTCAATGTCCCCGCGTATCTTGTTGCCGACATCCGTCTCGGATGGCGGGTGCGCGACGGACTCGAGATTTCACTGGTCGCCCAGAATTTACTGGACAACCATCACCCGGAACAGACATCGACCACCGCCACGGAAGTGCAGGACAGTATCTACGGAAAAGTAACCTGGAGATTTTGATGCGGCTAATGTGTTCTCGCCCCGTTTCGAAAAGGCTTTAACTGTGTGGCATGAGCGTCGCGCTCATGTGTGCAACCAGCTTTCGGTCCGTATGGTCGGAGTCCGCTCGTGCGGTCCGCATAAGCGGACTCCGACCATACGGAGAGACGACTTTAACGGGATTGTGTAAGAGACTTCGAACGATTTTTCACCCGCATGCGGGATGAATGATGTTAGGCATAATTAGTGTTACCAAAAAAATAAGGATCGAGACGAATGAAACGAATCACAAATCGTAATGCCGTTGTGTGGTTGAGCCTGATTCTCGCGATCTGCGCATTGCCTTCCAGGGCAGACGGCGGCCCGTCGCTCGAATATCAGATCAAGGCTTCGTATCTGTACAATTTTCTACTATTCGTAAACCTCCCAGAAGCCGCCGATTTCAACGACGGTGTACTCACACTCGGCGTTCTGGGGACCGACCAATTTGGCACGGCCATCGACAAAATAGCGGGCAAAACGGTGCACGGAAAAATTGTCGACGTCCGCAGATTCCAGAGTATTGCCGAAATGGAACCCTGCCAAGTCCTCTTTATTGCAGCATCGGAGCGCGACAATGTCAATGAGATTAGACAATGGCTCGGCGATCGGCGTGTGTTGACGATTTCCGAATTTGAGGATTCCGGAATGCCCGAGACCGTTATCAATTTCATCCATGCGGACAATAAGATCAGTTTTGAAATCAATCGCACCTTAGCCCGGAAGTCAGGGCTAAGGATAAGCTCGGAATTGCTGCGGGTGGCAGCAGTCGTGTACGAATAAACACTCGACCTGGAAGCCTTCCATATTATGATAAAAAAGTATCGACTTGCAGATCTTGACGTTCGCTCCAGGCTCATTTTCATTATCTTTGCAACGACGGCGTTGGGGCTTATTCTGGCCACCGTTGGATTAACGCTGACCGACAGAAAATTGACCCGGAAATATATGATCACCAACCTCGATATATTAGCAGGCGTCGTCGGCTGGAACAGTCGAGCGGCCGTGACTTTCAATGATGAGAAAGCGGGTCTCGACGCTCTCGAAGCACTGCGCTTTCAGCCCCATATCGAAGCGGCGTATATCTTTGACAACGCCGGTCGAATTTTCGCCAGCTTCAATCGGACCGGCGCCCCCCCCCAAGCATCGCCCGAGGTCCCCGAAGCCGACCGACATTGGTTCGATGGCAGTCGGCTGTTCGTCGCTCAGGGAATGTGGTTAAACGATGAAAAAATCGGCACGATTTATATTCAGTCGGATACCGGCGAGTTGGCGGCCCGGCTCAGAGCGCATCTCTGGGACGCAGCATTATTAATCGCCGGAACTCTGGTTATCACCTATTTCGTTTCCACCCGGATGCAGTCCGTTATTACAGTGCCCATTTTCCAACTCGTCGATGTCACCAGGGAGGTTTCCCGTAACGGAAACTATGCCGTGCGGGCGAAAAAAAGTCGCAACGACGAACTCGGAACCCTTGTTGACGGCTTTAATTCCATGCTCTCCGAGATTCAGCGCCGTGACGGCGAACTTGAACTCGCTCGTCGCGAACTCGAAGAACGCGTTGTCGAACTCGACCGGGAGGTGACCGAGCGGCAGCGGGCCGAAGCCGCGCTGTCGAAACAAACCCTTGAACTGGAGCGGTCCAATGGTGAACTCGAGCAGTTCGCCTATGTGGCATCCCACGATTTACAGGAGCCATTACGAGCCATCTCCGGCTGTCTTCAAATCCTTCATGCGGACTACGAAAGCCAGCTCGACGACGACGCCGTCGAACTGATCGACCACTCAGTCGCCGGTTCCCAGCGGATGAAGACATTGATAAATGACCTGTTAGATTACTCGCGCGTCGGCACCCGGGCAAAGGAATTTGAACTCATTGAAACCAATTCCATCATCGCCGATGTACTGCAGAATCTTGATGTTATCATCAAAGAACAACATGCCGACATTATAGTCGGAGAGTTGCCGACAATTATGGCGGATTCGACACAGATCATCCAGCTTTTTCAGAATTTGATTGGCAATGCGATCAAATTCTGCCGGAACGGAACGCCGCAGGTGACGATTTCGGCCACACGCATCCAGAACGATAGCGCCGAACCAAAAGCATTGGAACCGAGGACAAACGGAAAAGAATTTTGGCAATTTTCCGTTATCGATAACGGCATCGGTATCGAAACACAGTACGCCGAGCGAATCTTTGTCATCTTTCAGCGTCTCCATAATCGAACCGAATACGAAGGAACGGGCATCGGACTGTCTGTCTGCAAGAAAATCGTGGAGCGTCATGGCGGGAAAATTCGAATGACATCAGAACCCGGAAAGGGCACGACCTTTAATTTTACCATACCGGTGGTGGAAAGTACCGTGGGATCTCAGAAATCCGAAGGTTCGACTGCTTGAAGTCAAAACATCAAGGTCACTAAGTTAAGGAGACGAGACACGTTCAAGGCGCACGTTCGAGTTCACGCTTCAGCGTGGTTCTTGAGTTTCCGGGAAGAAATACCACGTAGCTGATCCCGCATGCGGGAGAAACAGCCCTTAGGCAAAAGCGAGAACTCCACCGGTCCAGGCCAGCAGAATTCCAGATTACACGGGCGAAGCGCACGTTGGAGTTCACGCTTCAGCGTGGTTCTTGAGTTTCCGGGAAGAAATACCACGTAGCTGATCCCGCATGCGGGAGAAACAGCCCTTAGGCAAAAGCGCGAACTCTCCGCACAAGCGAGAGTCTCGGCCATCCGGACCACCGGTCCCGACTATATATAGATCATAACTTAGTGACATTACTAAAAGATAGGGAGTATACCGAACAATGACGACAATCGATGATGCTAAACCGTTTGAGATATTGCTTGCAGAGGACAACGTCACGGATGTGATGTTGACCCGTAAAGCGCTGAAAAATGCGAAGATTCGAAACCGACTTCATGTTGTCGAAGACGGTGTCGAAGCGATCGAATTTTTACGTAAAAAGGGGAAGTATCGGGAAGTTCCGACACCAGGCCTCGTGCTTCTCGATTTGAATATGCCCAGGAAAGACGGTCGTGAGGTTCTCGCTGAAGTAAAGCGAGACCCCGAGTTAAAGATCATTCCCATTGTTGTCCTCACCACGTCGAGCAATGACAAGGACGTTCTCGAAGCGTACGGACTGCACGCCAACAGTTACATCCTGAAACCGGTCGACTTCGACCAATTTTGCGAGGTTATTCAAGCGCTTGACAAATTCTGGTTTAACGTGGTGAAATTACCGTAAGCGTGACGCACATGACTAACGAACCCATCAAGATAGTACTCATCGAAGACAACCCGACGGACGCCCTTTTTATTCGCCGGATGTTGGGAAAGATATTCCCGGTGAATGAGGCGCCATCGTACTGTGAGTCGCTGCGTGATGGTCTGGCGTGCCTCCGCGATACACCGGCAGATCTGGTATTGTTGGATTTGTCGCTTCCGGACAGCCACGGCATGGAAACGCTGGAAAAAGTGCGGACTCAGGAAACTGTGCCGGCGATTATTGTACTGACCGGCCTGAACGACGAAGAAATGGCCATACAGGCGTTGAAAGTTGGTGCTCAGGATTATCTCGTCAAGGGCGACTTCGACGATCGCATGCTGGGTCGCTCGATCCATCATGCCATTGAGCGGCACCGGCTCAAAATTCAGATAGAACAGCAGGCTGAAGATGTACGCAGCCAAAAAAACAACCTGCATAACATTATCAGCTGCAACTTTGACGGGATTGTCATCCTCGACGCCGGTTGCCGCATCCTCTTCGCAAATCCAGCTGCGGAAAAGCTTCTTTGCCAGCCATTACAAAAACTCATTGGCAACGTATTTCCGGCTGACGTCTCGGCCAGTACAGTGACGGAACTGAAGATCGTCCGCGACCAGGGCGATCATATTGTCGTTGATCTGCGCACCGCAAAAGTCGAGTGGCACGGAAAGCCGGGACTTGTCGTTTCGATCCGCGACCTGACCGAGCGTGTGGAAATGCTGCGCGCACTGAAAAACGAGCGCGGACTGCTGGCCGAACGGGTCGAAGAACGCACCGCCGAGTTGGCCGCGACGAACACGGAATTGCAGAAGGCGCTCAGGAATAAAGACTATTTCCTCGCCACCATGAGCCATGAACTGCGGACGCCCATGAATGCGATTATCGGATATTCTGAAATGCTTGCGGATAAAATTTTTGGTGAACTGAACACCAAACAATGCCGGTATGTCGACCACATTTTGACGAGCGGCCGCCATCTGCTGGATCTGATCAATGACATTCTCGATCTGGCCAAAATTGAAGCCGAGGAAATGTCGCTTTTTCCGTCTGATTTCCGCATGGATGAACTGTTACGGGAAGTCATGACGGTTATCAGGCCCCTGGCGGCGAACAAACGCATCGAATTGGATGCATATATCCCCGATAACGTCGGCCCAGTTCATGCCGACCGGCAGCGCCTGAAACAGGTCATGTGCAACCTTCTTAGCAATGCGGTCAAATTCACGCCCGAAGCGGGGTTTATACGGGTCAGTGCCAAATGGGGGAAAGGGGCAGAGTCGGCAGCGGTCGGAGATCCGTTGCTGGTAACTCAGCAATCTGAAATTTTAACAGGCGAGCCGAGTGTAACGAGACGGCCGCAAAGGCACCCCACGAAGGCGAAAACCGTCAACAATCTGAAAACCTGTCCGACGGAGCCGGAAACGGCGACATCCGGATCAACACTTTGCATCTCCGTCGCCGATTCAGGCATCGGTATTAAACCGGAAGATATCGGCCGGGTTTTCGGCCAGTTCGAACAGGTCGATTCCACGTATGCCCGGGAACAGCAGGGAACGGGTCTGGGATTGGCGATTACGAAACATTTTGTCGAACTACATGGCGGTCGGATATGGGTTGAGAGCGAAGGGCAAGGTAAAGGCGCCACCTTTAACATTGAACTCCCAATGGAAACAGCGCTGAATGACGCTCAACCGGAATCCCGCGAGTCCTGTGAAATCGACGGGGATTGGTCAGAGGCGAATGATTCAGATAGCGAAAACAAAACGATCGTCGTGATCGAGGATGACCGGCGCATGTGGGAGTTTATTGGCAGTACACTGGAAGCTGAGGGCTACCAAACCGTGTTTACGGCGAATGGGAAAGAGGGTTTGCGAAAAGTCCAGGATTGTCAGCCCGTCGCGGTATTGCTTGATATATTTTTGCCGGTCAAGGACGGCTTGCAGGTGTTAACCGAGTTAAAATCCTGTCCGGCCACCTGGGATATCCCGGTTGTCGTCATGTCAGTTGAAAGCAAAAATGAAATTGGAAACGCTTTTGGTGCGGCCGATTGGCTGGTAAAACCGGTCAGCCGTCCCCACCTGTTGAACGTCGTGCAGCGCCATGAGCGACACCGCGGCGGAGTGATCCGGACAATCCTGATTATAGACGATGAACCCGATTGTGTCGAGATCCTCGCCGAGTATTTGGTCCAGAACGGCCACGCGACATTGAAAGCGTATAGCGGCCTCGAAGGACTGGAAATCATCGCGCTGAAACATCCCGATTTGGTGATTCTTGACCTGATGATGCCGGAAATGACTGGATTCGATGTGATCGACCGGCTGAAGAGCGATGCGAATACGAAAGATATACCGGTTGTCATCAACACGGCGAAGGACCTGACGCCGGAGGATCTGGAGCGCTTACAGGGAAAAACAGAGAAAATCCTGTCAAAATCGGTTCGTAACGAATTGTGTGAGTTTGTGAATGAAATAACGGGAAAAATAAAGAAAAAAGAAACTATAGAAACATAGGGGCACCCATTGAGTTCTATGGAATTACGCAATGATCGCCATTGACGATACGCTAGTGAGTGAGGACATCGCCGATCGCCACTTTGTATGTGACCTAAGTAAATGTAAAGGCGCATGCTGTAAGTACGGAGATAACGGTGCTCCGCTGGAGAAGGCAGAGTTACCGATGGTCCAGAACGTCTTGTGCGAACTTCGCCCTTACTTGTCACCAAAGGCGATGGACGTCATTAGTGAGGTTGGGCACTACGTCGCGGATCCGAACTGCACCTACAGTACCCCCACGATCGATGGAAAAGAGTGTGTATACGCGAATTATAATAACAACAACGTCCTGACATGCGCGTTCGAGTCAGCCTACTTCGACGGAAAAATAGATTTCCAAAAACCTATATCCTGCCATCTCTATCCGATACGCGTGCACAAACTAAATAACTGTGAAGCGCTAAATTATCATCGCTGGAAAATCTGCAATGCAGCCTGTCAATTAGGCAGTAGACTCGGTATTCCAATATACCGTTTTGTAAAAGATGGATTGATCCGAAAATATGGAGAAGACTGGTACGCGAAGCTAGTCGAAAAGTTCGAACGCAAGCACACTGACTCGGAAAATGGCAACGTCGAGTAACTCTATAGAACCCCTAATATACCCATCGTCATTGGGTTTTCGAAAATACCGTTCGGAATCCCTTAGGTGATAAGTTGAAAGTCTTCCAAAAATTGTACTGCTTGCAGTATATATAGACAATCACTTAATCGTCGTCCATAAGCCTGCGGGGATGCTGATCCAGGGAGATTAAACGGGTGATTTCACGCTTGTACAGTGGGCAAAAAACTACCTGAGACACAAGTTCAATAAACCCGAAAACGTTTACGTCGGCTCAAATACTTCGTTGAGGCTACTCACGCATGCCTGTTGAACCACCTTGTCCTCGATTGCTTGTATACCCAATGGACGTTGCCGCCCCTCCTCCTTGGTGATGCAGCCGCGCTTTGCCGGTGTGGCTCGGTAATTCTATAATTTCCTACGTGGTTGACATGGATCAATTACACATTATTGTTATTAATCGATAGCCGTTACGCGGATAATTCGAGACCGCAAAATACTTCTCGGAGTCCGCTCATGCGGGAAGAGTCTTCCACATTCTGAATTGGGATTTGTCAACAAGCAATACTATTTTTGACGACTTTGAATTCATTACCTAAGATGATCTATGTTGAGCCTAGCGAAATCCGCCGCCGTGAAAACAATATTTCGTCCCGCATGTGGGATGAAGACGTTTGGTATAATAGAATCGTTAACGACCGCAAATGGTTAAGCATATGATTGACACAATAAAATTCCGCGCGGGCGAATACATCTTCAAAAAGGGTGAACAAAGTGTTTTCGCTTATATAGTTGAGTCGGGTCAAGTCGAAATAATCGACACGCATCGGAAGAAAAGCATTGTGTTGAACATCGTCGACAGCGGCGAGATTTTCGGAGAAATGGGAATTATCGACGATAAACCGCGATCAGCCTCCGCGCGAGCAATCACGGATATTGAAGTAACCGCAATCGACATTGACCGATTTGTTGACATGTTGATGAAAGATCCAAAGCGCGTCCTCAAGTTTATCCAGGTATATTTCGAGCATATACGAACTTTAACGGCCATGCTGACTGACGGTAAGGACACTCCCATAAATAGTGTCAGTCAACCGGGAGTATCCGTTACCCTCATGCCGTTGACGGCAGTGACCGCCACTGCGATTGGCAAAAAAAGCCTCGAAATTCAACGGTTCCCCATTCGAATAGGCCGTGAAGCCGATTTAAACGAAAGTATTATGCTAGATCAAAATGATCTGGTGCTTCCCGACAAGAAACCGTTTAAGCTGTCACGGAATCATGCGTCAATCGAATACCAAAAATCTTGTTTCGTGGTGAGAGATCGAGGAAGTTACTACGGCACAATTGTCAACGGAGAAAAAATCGGCGGCCGTCGATTTCAATCTGCGAACGTCCTCAAGCCGGGTTTCAACGAACTGATCCTCGGGAAGAATGATTCTGTCTATCGCTTCAAAATCGTTGTTGAATAGTGAGGAAGCGGCGGGTACCTGACGAATACTTCCGAACGTTAGTATACTAACTCCAGTTAGGTTTTCGCGTGCGTTCTGCTGTCCAGCAGAATCGAATCACGTGATTCGCCGCGGCGAAAACGCGACTGCACGTGGCGCGACGGACGTCGACAAGTTTTCTGAAATCTTTGCCTAGCGTAACAAGAGATCGCCGAAAATTCGACTGCTTTAGTCTTAATCCCACTGACTGTATAAGTCCCATCCGATAGCTCTCCGTCAAATCGTGTCGACAACCCCGTATGCTCGTATATCTTGACAATCACTTAATCGTCGTCCATAAGCCTGCGGGGATGCTGATCCAGGGAGATTCAACGGGTGATTTCACGCTTGTGCAGTGGGCGAAAAACTACCTGAGACACAAGTTCAATAAACCCGGAAACGTTTACGTCGGCCTTGTTCATCGACTTGATCGCCCGACTTCCGGGATAGTCGTATTCGCTCGCACATCCAAAGCGGCGTCACGCTTATCCGAACAGTTCCGCTCAAGGACGGTCGACAAAGTCTATTGGGCGCTCACCGAGGGAATCGTACCGAAGGAAGGGATCTTAAAAGCCCAGTTGACGCGTGAAGGAAGATCAACAAGAATTACTGGATTGAACGGCGGGAAGTACGCAGAACTAAGTTACCACCGCGTTCGCAAATCGAAGAATCTTTCGTGGGTGGAAATATCGATGTCTACCGGCAGGCATCATCAAATTCGCGTCCAGTTCTCAAGTATAGGACACCCGATAGTCGGTGATTTCAGGTACGGATCGAAACGGAAATTCCCCAACAGAACCCTTGCCCTCCACGCACAGTCGCTAACGATTAGCCACCCGATCAAGAAAGAGCCAATGACGTTTTCCGCACCACCAGCGCCATATTGGGAGGAATACTTTAATCCCACCAGTGGGTTTAACTCCCCGTTCTGCTGTCCAGCACGAACGTGGTAAAGCTCTAAGAGTCTTTCATCCCTCGCGGGCTTGCCCCGAGGCAGTTGATTAGACAACCGCAGTAGTGTAGCCTGATCTATGCATAAAATTTCTACTGTGAGCCTGTATCAGACCTTAGGGCTCGACTCCGATCGCTTAGTGATTCATGGCGTCGAGTATTTCACTGTATCCCTCACGGTACGACGGATATCGAAATCGATATCCGGTCCCACTGATTTTCTTATTGCTGCAGCGTTTGTTCGTGCCGCGACGAGCCCCCTCATCCAGGTTCGCGCTTTTAATCTCGTCAGCGGGCATCCCTAATTTTTCGGCAATCCAACATACAAGCTTATAGGTATCCACCGGTTCATTATCTGTCCCGACGTATATGGGCTCCAAAGCTGAATGCGTCACCAAATGAGTCAGGATTCCGATCACATCCTCAATATGAATAAGATTCCTGTAAGTCGGGTATTCAGTTGAGAACCACACACGTAGATTCCTTACACGCTCAATAAATCGGGTTCGACCGGGACCGTAAATACCTGCAAAACGAATACAGGTCGATGGTATCCAAGATTCAGCGACGAGTTGCTCGGCTTCCAGCAATCGGCGCCCCGAGAAGGACACCGGCGAAGTTGGCGAGTCCTCGTCTACTAACTCTCCCTGTGACTGTTGATATACACCGGTACTGGAAATAAAAAGGATCCGCGGTGAAGTCGACTTCCGATTCCCCAGAAAATCTAACAGATTTCGTGTACCGTCAACATACGTGGTTTTGTATGAATCGTCATCAAATCCGTCAGCGGTCAAAATGATATAGATCCAGTCTAGTTGTTCAGGGATCACGTGCAATGTTTCTGGGCACGACAAATCGGCACGGAGCGCTATTATCGGCGGCGGTATCGCCTCCGGATTCCTGCGGAGCCCCCAAACTGTATGGCCTTCGTTCGCGAGTCTGCAGCCGAGACGGGTTCCGATATCTCCGCAGCCTGCTATTAGTATTCGGGACATGGCACCCCCTTACGTGGGCAACTGGTTCGCTCAAGAACTAAACAATGATTTCGACGTGAGTCACGTAGTACAACGCCGCGCACGCGATAGCGATCCCGATTTCGACTCCGATTGGTCGTCTCACGGGCTCATTCTCGATGGAATGGTTGTGGTTAAAAATCGGATTACACAGCCTTCTTCTGATGCCATTCCGGTCAGATCTATTTCTACTCGTTCTCTATCTGATCGTGGACATCCTTACTTTCGACATCAATAATATCTTCGCGGAGATCCTTTTGGTTTTCGGCTGTTGCACTGCTTGAATAATTGTAAGTGAACCCCGATCCGGTAGCCTTCACCGCACCCGACTTAATTAAGTGCGTAAATCGCTTAATTAGCCACCATCTGAATATCCTCCTCCCGGCCGGCAGTAATAGCAGAAACCCCATAATGTCGGTGAGAAACCCCGGCGTCAATAGGACAGCGCCTGCAACCAGTATAATCAAACCGTCGACGATCTCCGCTCCCGGGAGACTCCCGGCACTGAGGGATGCTTTAATTTCTCCGAGGATCTTGAGCCCCTGCTGTTTAGCGAGGTACGCACCGATGATACCCGTAAGAACGATTACGATATAGGTCTCGATCGCACCGATCGCACCGCCTATCTTAAATAATAACAGCAGTTCAACGACCGGCACGACGATAAAAAGTAAAAGTAAATAATGAATTATGCGCATAAGATTTCACAAAGAAGTCAATAGCGTAGGTGTCGCTCTACGATTCCCCGTGTCAAGTTCATAATCTCGTCAGTCGTCATCTTGACGCTGGCGGCACCCCGGAATTTCCTGAATCTGCTGGCGGACTTATTGTTAGATTTTTTTCTGACGATGTATACGCGCTCCCCCTGTTCTTTGAAATCCACTTCGCTATTTGGTCGTAAAGCATGTTTTTCTCGAATATAGTGGGGAATAGTTACCTGACCTTTTGATGTTATTCTCATGGATTTACCTCCCGATCGCAAAGACAATATTAGTTTTACCAGATATTACTATTACCATAAATTACTGTGGAACAAAATACGGCTGGTACCGCGACTACTGAATTGATCTATGAATTCCCCGATTAGTCGCAAAAAATCGTTGCAGTCTATCCTCACCAGGCATAAGTTCCTGTGTAAAAGCTTGCAGTATAACGCATCAAACTTCAAATAGAATAAACCAACTGGTGAGTCAAAATGAAAAAACTACAGCTTGCAGATTTTGCCGCTGAATACGACGGCACCGAATCTTTACTCATTAATCCAGATAGTGGTGAAGTACTAAAAAAATGCGGTCTGCGCCAGGTTTCGATGGATATCGATTTCGAAAAGACGCCAGAATATTCAGGAATCCTGGAGCGTGAGAAACAACTGTACCAGGAAATCGTTGATCCGGAAATTGACAAAAAACCATTCGACTCAATCTCCGCTGTCGCGAACGGCGGTATGGGCATATTGAAGATGGCGACCGAATTGGGTCTGGATCGTGAAATTGCGATGAAAGTCATTATCCCGGAGCTGAAAACGGATGACGACGTGATTCGGGCCTTTCTTCGTGAAGCGGTGTTAACCGCGCAATTGCAACACCCGAATATCGCACCGATTTATCGACTTGGGTTTCTCGAGGAGTCCGGGCTCTACTACACCATGCGTTATGTTAGTGGAGAGACGCTGGGAACCATCATTACCAACCTTACTCTACAATACCCGAATTACGTGGAGAAGTACGATTATTATGAGCTTCTCGAAATTTTTATGAAAGTCTGTCAGGCTGTGGCATATGCGCACACGAAGAATGTCATTCACCGCGATATCAAGCCCGGAAATATCATGATCGGAAATTACGGCGACGTGCTGCTTCTAGATTGGGGTCTCGCGAAGCGGATGGTCTGGGATCGAAAGAAGGTATCCCTTGGGGACAAGGGTGAATTCGTTAATCCGGCGTACGAGACGTTGATGCCGAATACTATCAAAGCGTCACCGGCATACATGGCGCCAGAACAGGCGATCGGTTCTGAAGAACATACCGACCAGCGTACGGATATTTTCCTATTGGGGTCGACCTTGTACCATATGTTCACCCATCGCCCACCCTATGCGGGACGCGACCTGGGCGAGATCATTAAGTCCGCGCGTAAAGTGAAATTCGCGCCGCCCGATAGCCGTGAGTTCGTGGGGAAACGGATCCCCCAGGCCCTCTGTAATGTGATAAAAAAGGCGATGTCGGTCAAGCCTGAAGATCGATATCAAAACGTGGAGGAACTAATCAAGGATGTAGAGGACGTTCTTCACGATAAGATGGACTTCGATCAGGCTTTTTATAAGCCGGGCGATACCCTTATGACGCAGGGAGATATCGGGCACTCGCTTTATTATATCTTAAGTGGCGAGGTCGTTGTATTCACGACCGGAAAACTCGGTATGACTCGCGAGCTTGAGCGAGTTGGCCCGGGCGAAGTTGTCGGCGAACTGGCACTCATCAGCGAAGCCCCGCGAGTGGCAAACGTGAAGGCAGTTAAACCGACGGAGGCTCTCATTCTCAGCAAAGACGCGTTTAAGGGAAACCTGGAAAAAATGCCGCCATGGTTTTCACGTTTGATCGAGTCTATCGCAGGACGACTGGTTCAGGCGAACGTCCACAACCGTGAAGTACATTTACGCCCCGGATTTCTCCCGTGGTTCGGCTCGAAGAAGAAAGATCCGCCCCCGGCTCCAACGGTTCCGCCAAAGATCAAGGGTAAAGGTAAGACCAAGGGTAAAGGTAAGAATAAGAGTAAGAAGGTCGATTAACTCCTGACAACTGCCGAGGAACTTCTAACGATGCTATGGTTAATCGTCGCCGTTATCGGCGGACTTATTTTCATTGCCATAAACGCTTTGATACTGAATCCGCCAGAGGTCCTACTTGATTTCTTCGGCAAAAGGAAGGGCAAGAGTCCGGAGGATTCGAATCCCTCGGACTAACCCCCATTCGATCCCCGCCAGATAAATCTAATCGAGTCCAGGCGAACTACGGACTCGCTAAAATGCGTGTTCAGCCGCTTCCGTTCATCCTCAAGAATATTAATTTCTTCCTCGCAAACTGGCGCATTCGCAGCTTGCAATGAATTTAGTCGTTCAATTTCAGTGTTTAGTGCCGACGTCATAGAAGCAATCGCCGAGGTCATGATCTTGTGTTTCTTTGTCTCCGCGAGTTGCCGGCACCGCTCGGTTAGTGCAGGTATCAGGTCCTGTGTTACCTCAGGCTTCTGTAGCATTGACGCTTGCGGCTCGTCTTTCAACACCCGCGTCAATAAATCCGAGCCGATATCATCGCTTAAGTCTTTACCACTATGATTTATTAGTATCCGCAACGGCGTCGGAGGAAGAAATCGATCCGGCCGGAGAGACATGGGGGCCATTGAGTACACGAGAAATATCGTCTCTAACAATATCGTTCGCGACTCGGGATCTGCCCAGAACGCATACCCCACGCGCCCCGACGAAGAACCTATTAACTCATCGATCGCACCGATAACCATCGGATGCTCCCACGTCAAAAAAGCGAGGTCCTCGCGAGCGAGCGCCCTGGTTCTACTGAAGGTAACGGCAAGCCCATCGTCGGGTAACCCCGGTAATCCTTGGTAATGTGCGCCTTGGCGAAAGAACAGACCGTCGTAGTCATGGTCTTCAACCTGAACACCAAGATGCTGGCATACGTCCTCCATAAATATCGCTAGATCCGGACGGGAGTCGTGGTCTTCTATTTCATTGACGATCGCTTTTCCGATTTCGGGTCGGCACGAGTGGTATTCCAGTAGTCTATCACGACCGGAAGCCAGTTGTCGATCGACAATTTTACGGGCCTCCTGTGTATCCTTAATAAGCAATCGGAGCGCTTCCGAATTCTTCATCGTTCGCCAAGCTCCCGTAACGCCTAAAACTCGGTTTTTGAGGTCACGGTAGAGTATTGATGCGCCCGAAACCGGTTTTCGAAAAGCATTCAGCCCATCATCATACCACGTTGCCAATACCTCCATGGATGTTCCCATGATATAGGGCACATGGATATGAACATCGTTTTTTTGACCGATTCTGTCGAGACGGCCGATTCGCTGTTCGAGTAGTTCCGGATTGATCGGGAGATCGAATAGAACAAGCCGATGGCAAAACTGAAAATTTCGGCCTTCGCTTCCGATCTCCGAGCATATTAGTAGCCGTGCCCCGTCGTGTTCGGCGAAGTATGCGGCATTCCTATCACGTACCAGGAGCGGTAGATCCTCATAGAATAGCGCTATTGGAATCTTAATTTTCTGCTCGATCTCCGCTTGAAGCGCCTGAACCGTTTCTCGGCGTGCACAGATAAGGAGGACCTTGTCATCGGGATTGTCGACTAAAAGCTTTATCACATAATCGACCCGGGGATCGTTCTTCCACCATACAGCCACGGAATCGCGTGACACCTGGCACTCTGGGCATAAATCGTTCTCAGCGAATTGAGCGCCTCGCAACAATGCTGCACACGCTTCGTCCATTGATAGATTATGCAGTAGTGGAACACGCTTAGGGAAACCACGGATATTTCTCCGCTGATTGCGATAGAAAAGGCGGCCGGTTCCATGTCGATCGACCAAATCCGCAATCAACAAATCTCGTGAACGCGAATCACCGTTCTCAACTTCGCGGAGTTTCGTACGCAACCTTTGTTGATCGTAACCATAAATTTCGCTTACCAACCGTTGGTCATCATCATTGAGAAGTTCGCCGTCGATGAGTTTCTCTACGATGCCCGCCACAGAGACATACCTGCTTTGATCTTTGGAGAAATCCTCAAGATTGTGAAACCGATTTTGATCAAGTAATTTGAGTCGAGCGAAATGCCCCGTCTCTCCCAGTTGCTCCGGGGTTCCGCTTAAAAGCAGGACGCTTGGGATCCTTTGTGAAAGACGTTCCACCAATTGATAGCCTGTGCTGGCCGATTCAGGAGTCCACGAGAGATTATGTGCTTCGTCGACTATAAGCATATCCCATTGTTCCGCACACACTTGCAGCATTCTAGCTGGGTTATCGCGTAAGAATTTAAAATCACAGATTATCCTGGAACTGTCTGCGAATGGGTTGCTATCCGACTGCGTGGATTCGATCGCCTCGCACCGTTCTTCGTCAAACACACTGAATACGATATTAAACCGGCGCCACAGCTCAAGAAACCATTGATGCGCCAAAGATTCAGGTAAAAGAATTAATACTCGTGCGCACGCACCGGTTAATAATTGGCGATGAAGAATCAGCCCGGCCTCAATCGTCTTTCCCAATCCGACTTCATCCCCCAGTATCACCCGAATATGATAGCGCCGCGTCACTTCGGAGACGATATACAATTGATGCGGCAAGAGGGAGATTCGCCCCCCCAAGAAGCCGCGAAGTTTCAGGGATTGAAGCCAATGGCGCCGTCGCAGCGCGGCATATCGTAGATCGAATAAATGGTTCGGATCGGTTTTGCCGATTAATATCCGATCCTCAGGCGCACTGAAATCCATCGTTTCAGCAAGCTCTGTTTCAGATATTACAGCATCGCCACCGCAGTACACCAGTACGCCATCTTCATCGAGGATCTTATCAACCATCAAATCGCGACCATCAGTCGAGATCACCGTGTCTCCGACAGTGAAACGTAACCGCCGCAACGGCGCTGTTTCCACCGAGTAACATCGGGTAAATTCCTGCGAGGGAAAGTGGACTTGCACTTCCCGAAGGTTCACGTCAATTATTAGACCGAGTCCAAGCTCCGGCTCAGAATCACTGAGCCAGCGTTGGCCTTTAACGAATTTATTTTTCATAAGTAATCAAAATTACATTTAATTAGAATAAGACGCCGGCACTGCAATCCGCCGTAACCGACAACTTTGGATCCAGGAATGAAGAAAAGCAGGCGGCAGCAGAAAGATAATTCAAGCAATGGAAACGATTTCCCGACGAATCCGTTCGACGGATTAGATCCCGGATTATTCGCGGAACGATCGGATGACATCGGCGTGTCCGAAAATGCTACCGCTAATACAGGAAACTCCAATAACAAACATATAACATTCTATATTCGCAGGGAAAAGAAAGGGCGGGCGGGAAAGGTTGTTACCCTAATTAGTAATCCTAACGGTGACTACCAGGATTCGATAACCGATCTCGCGAGAGACCTCCGGAAATCACTTGGAACTGGCGGGACGTGCACGAAGGACAACATTGAGTTGCAAGGAGATCATCGCCGTGCGTGCGCGGAGTGGTTGCAAAACCGCGGGTATAAATTGAAAGGTGAAGTTGATATTTAACCTTCTCGTTGTTCAATAACTCGATGAACTCGGTGAAATCCTTCTTTATCTCCATTCTTCATAATCCACATATTGAGATTTATTCTTTCCAAAGCAATACTTCGACTTAACACAGCATTATACTTGCATTCCAACGTACTATGGTTTAGATGATTACCGTATCCATACTATCCCCATCGCCATTGGGGATAAAAACGATTAAGGATCTGCTTAAATTATGATAATCTGCATTTCTCCATCGAAAACTCTAGACGAATCTACGGGGACAGAATCTCTTGAATTTACCATGCCGGAGTTTCTTGAGCACTCGCAGAAACTCGTTAATAAACTCAGAAAACTGAGTGCGAATAAGCTAAAGTCGCTGATGAACATTAGCGATTCATTGGCGAAACTGAATCGTAAACGTTTCGATGAATTTCAGCTTCCCTTCACGAGTGATAACGCGAAACAATGCGTGCTAATGTTTAAGGGAGATGTATATGAAGGGCTTGATGCGAACGACTTCGATACTGCTGACTTCGAGTTCGCACAAAAACACCTTCGCATTCTATCGGGTTTATACGGGAGTCTCAAGCCGCTCGACCTTATGCAGCCGTATCGGCTCGAAATGGGGACCTCGATCGGCGCGGGCCGGAAACGCAATCTCTATGATTTCTGGAGTGACAAAGTCACAGACCACATCAAAGAAGCCGTCACGATTCAGGCTAAGGATTCATCGGGAGAATCGGATGGCGCCCGCGTAGTTATCAACCTGGCGTCAAAGGAATACTTCAAGGTCGTCAACGAAGGCAGATTAAATGCTCGCGTAATCACACCGGTATTCAAGGAGGAACGCGACGGCGGAATGCAGATGATATCCTTCTTCGCAAAGAAGGCCCGCGGGTTACTCGCAAGGCACATCATCAAGAACCGACTGACGCACCCCGACCAACTATTATCCTTTGATTCAGACGGATACCGCTATAACGCTGACGTAGCGACTGATGACTTTCCTGTATTTACGAGAAAATCCTGACGAAGACTGGCATCAGGACCCGCGATTATGGACTGCTCGCAGTCTAAAGCCGGAGTAGCGCCCCGTCTTCCGTAGTGAATTCCGTCGTTCCTTCCTGCACAGCGCGTCAAGTTGACATTATCACCAAATTACGTACTTTATGTAGCTTGGTTCTCACACTTTAGTGTGTCAAAATGACGAAGTTTCGTAGGAGCGATCTGCCAACCGAATAATGTTTTACAACCATGAAGGACATGAAGAGCATGAAGGGGAAAATATCAAAAGTCTTTACTTCATGCTCTTCATGTCCTTCATGGTGAAAATCGCAGTCAAATCGTTCAAGTTTCAACGAAGTCGTCCCGCGCGATCGAAAATCCCACTGCTTGCAGTCTAAATAAAAACAAACAACGTATTAGGCGGAGAAATTGGAGAAAAATATTTTAATCGTCGATGACGACCGCGATCAGCGAGATGTACTCCGGGCTACTCTCGAATTATTTGAATACCGGGTTTTGGAAGCGGCAAACATCACCGACGCTAAGTCTGTCATCCAGAACGACCAGGTAGATCTGATAATAACCGACGTGGAAATGCCGGGAGGTACAGGGATCGATCTGTTGAAATCTGTAAAAGTATCGCATCCGCAGATTCCGACCATTATCCACACCGGAATGCCTAAATTCGAAGCGGCGGTCGAGTGCGTAAAAATAGGAGCGGTGGACTACCTGCAGAAACCGGTGGCTGTCAAAACGATGATGGACATTGTCCGCGCTGCCCTGGCTGCGGTGGATGAATCTAAGTGTATGGATGCAGCGCGCACGCTGAAAATGGATCGGGTCGGATGTATATTTGGCGGTTACGAAATCATTAAGACCCTGGGCGAAGGTTCGTTCGGCGTTGTCTTTTTGGCGCGGAGATTCGAAAAAGATATCGTTAAGAATTACGCCATTAAGCTAATAAAACCCCCTACCCTTGGCGAAGACGACTCCCGCGAGTATCTGGAACGATTCCTGCACGAAGCCGACGCGGGAACCCGCGTTCTACATCCGAATGTCATCAGCGTTGTGGATCACGGCCTGGCGGAAGACGGGATGTTTCCGTACCTCGTAATGGAGTACTTCCGCGGACAGTCATTGAAAGAACTCATGAAGGAAGGGTGTAACCTTGACTATCGTCAGAAAACAAAGATAATTTTACAGATAGCCGAAGCGTTGGCGGCCGTCCATGCTCATGGCATATTTCATCGGGACATAAAACCCGATAACGTCATGATTGACGAGGATTTCATGCTTAAAGTCATGGATTTCGGAGTCGCCCGGCTGCCTGAATCCGAACTCACCGTGACGACCACGATCCTTGGTACACCATTCTATCTGTCGCCTGAGGGGTTTTTATCGGCGAAAGTCGATCATCGGGCAGATATCTATTCCCTTGGCGTTCTCGCCTATGAATTGTTCCTCGGAAAGAAACCGTTTGACAGCAAAGCTATAGCGGTACTGATGCGACTTATCATGACGGCACCGCCGCTCGAACCTAGTAAAATCGACGGCGATTTTTCACCGGGACTCCAGGATATTCTCGCTGTCATGTTGAAGAAAGATCGAGATCAGCGTTATCAGAGTGCCAATGAACTCATTGCCGACCTCCGGGATTTTCTCGATTCGAATATTGATGAACTGCGAGCGAGGCTCAAAGACCGTCTGGAAGCGAATGACTGGGAGTGAAGACTGCAAGCAGTCGAATTTTTAATTCCGGGCTCAACTGTGTGCTCTGCACCCGCTCCGTCTGCACGATAAATCGTGTAAAATTTCGACTGCTTGCAGTCGATCAATCAACTATAAGGGAAGAAATACGATGAACAACGAGCGTGTGATCCTGATCGATAATTCCGACGTGCCGGCATCTCAACGACACGTAGAACTAATAATCCACAAATTTCCGTTTCGAATCGGCCGCAGCATGACGGATGGAGAATCACATCGTCATTTTGATTTACAGGAAAATGACCTGTATCTCAAAGAGAGCGGGAATCCATTTCACGCCTCCCGAAATCATGTAGAACTCGGATTCAGCGGCGGATCCGTTTACATACGCGACCTCGGCAGCGCTAACGGCACTCTCGTGAACGGTATGCGGATCGGCGGTCAACGGGGTGAGCAGGCGACGCTATTGCTGCAGGTGGAAAATAATATTATTCAAATCGGCAAAAATAAGTCCCCGTGGAAATTTGAACTCAGGATTCCACAGCGAAAGGAACGCTATCGAATGGTTATCGCGGACGACGATGTGGAAATGCGCGATCTGCTCGAAAGTATTTTCAGCGATGACTTCGATATCATACTCGCAAAAGACGGAGAAGAGGCCCTGGAACGCTGCCTTGCCGAAGTCCCCGATATCGTCATTCTCGACTGGGATATGCCGAAAATACAGGGTATCGACGTCTGCAAGACCCTAAAATGTAATCTGAAAACATCTAATCTTCCTATCGTTATGCTGACGGGACGGGCCGAGTCGATTGACCGAATCACCGGGATTGAGGTTGGCGCCGATGACTATATTACGAAACCCCCGGAGTTAGAAGAACTGAAAACCCGGGTAAACGGTGCCCTTTCCCGCGTCCTTCACGCACGCGATGTCCATTGGTTGACCGGCATCGCCAGTGAGGCCGCTTTCCGCAATGAAGTCAATGATCTACTCAGCAGCGCGACGGAGAAAAAAGAGTTCGGGTTGATAAAGGTAACATTGCAAAACCTTGGAACCATGGATTGGGAAGTTGGTGAAAAAGCCACCGACACCATGGTTCGAAGAATAGCAGAGGCATTATGGGGAGAAACCGTCAAAGCGGAGCGCACCGTTGTCGGCCAGCTTCGAATCGGGCAGTGGGGTATTTTGACGCCAAAGATAACGCGAAAGCAGGTTGAGAAATCGATCAAAGCCAACCTGAATCCCATAATCAAAGATACCCCGCTAAAGTTTACTGCCAAGTACTATGCCAGTTCCAGTGGGCAGAGTTACCACGATTTCGTCGATTTAATATAATATTACGGATTGAAATAGTTACTGATTTACGCGGCGACATTGGTAGGTAAAAATTCAGTAAACCTGTTCACGTATTTGTTTAGCAACCTTGGTCGCAGGGATACCCCGTTGGAGTTCACACTTTAGTGTGCTAATCCTCGACAGACACACAGCCGAGCATGCGAGACGGCCTTTGGCAAAAGTGCGAACTCCAACAACTCGCTAAACAAATTCGGGGTCACTGAATATCTACATTGGTATCACGCCCGCGAAATCAAACCTGGAGGGCGGATGTCCTCAGCCGCCTGGGTACTCGAAACTGAAAACCGTGGCCGCTGGGGACATCGGCCCTCCAAGCGGTTATCCCTAAAATAGGCGGACATTCCGATTCGTAATATTACTCGTTTTTCGAGGTGAAATTTCGAAACGGATTACTATTATGATTACGAGAAAACTGCATATGTTTCAGTAACGATTTATCCAACGTGTGAAATGAGGAAAAAACAAAGAACGATATTGGTCGTGGAAGACCATCTGGTATTTCGTGAAGCGGTTGTTGACTCGCTTTCTCATCTATACAATGTCGCGGCGTCCGGATCCGTAAATGAGACCCTGGACTATTTGGAAAAGAACACCCCCGATATCATATTTGTGGATATCGGCCTGCCCGATGGCGATGGCTTATCGCTGGTCAAAACGATACGATCCTCCCACTGCGATTCAGCAATCATTATGATGACTGCGCAAAGCGAGATTTCCACCGTGGTCGAAGCTATGCGAAACGGAGCAAGCGACTATCTGGTGAAACCGGTGAGAGCCGATGTCCTCAATGTCGTGGTTGAGAAGGCGCTGGAGGCGACTGAAAACCGACGGGAACTGAAATCCCGGCGCCAGGTCGACAACCTGTCGCTCAAAGAATGCGAATTTGTCGGCCTCAGCACATTTGCCCGAGAACTTTCCAAAAAAATAAACGTGCTCGGAGCATCGGACACGACGGTGCTGCTTGAAGGCGAAACCGGAACCGGAAAGGAATTGATCGCCCGACTGATTCATCGCGAAAGCGCGCGCTTATCGAAACCATTCGTTGCTCTCAATTGTGCCGCTATCCCGAAAGACCTTATTGAAGCAGAGTTGTTCGGTTACCAGGAAGGCGCGTTTACCGGCGCCAGGAAAAAGAGAATCGGAAAATTTGAGCTCGCTGACAATGGCACGTTGTTATTGGATGAAATTGCGGACCTTCCGCTAGACGCACAGTCGAAATTACTCCGTATTCTTGAGGAACAGGACTTCTACCCGGTAGGAAGCAATGAACTTCGTAGCGTCGATGTACGGGTAATCGCGTCGACGAACCAACACCTCGCGGAATTGGTTGAGAAGAAACTGTTTCGCGCGGATTTGTACTACCGATTGAATGTTTACGTACTTGCAGTGCCCGCTCTTAGTCAGAGACCGGAGGATATTATTCCGTTAACCGAACAATTTATCCGGATTTTCAACCGTAAATTCGGTAAGAATGTAGAGGGGGTTCACGATCGGGCACGAGATTTCCTTCTGAATCACGCCTGGCCGGGCAACGTACGGGAGTTACGTAATGTATTGGAACGCGTGATGCTCTTCTGCACAGATTCCGTTATTCAACCGGAACAATTGCACTTTATTCAGGCGGATTTTGAAAGGCGATCGTCCGAGTATTCGGATACTAAATCGACTCTTACGGACGGATTGGATCAGCGCATCATTGAAATAGAAAAATCGATTATTTCGGACGCTCTGAATCGGACGCGCGGCAATAAGGCGAAAGCCGCGAGAATGTTGCAGTTATCGGCACCTGCTTTTCATTATCGATTGGAGAAATATGGAATGAAGTAAACTGCAAGCGGTTTAATTTTTGGACGACTCGTTCGTGCCAGCGTATATGACTCCGAACGATATTTCGTCCCGCATGCAGGAGAATGACGATGGGAATAAAATGACCGACTCCAGTAAAAATTTATCAAAACTCCGACAACGTGCGATGAAAAGAATTACGGAGAGCCATCGTGACTACCGCAATATGTCACAGGATGACATCAGAAGGCTTATCGACGAGTCACATATTTACGAGATCGAGCTTGAACTGCAAAATGAGGAACTGCGCGACGCGCAGCTGCGGCTCGATGTATCTCTCAAAAAATACACGGATCTATATGACTTCGCGCCGGTCGCTTATTTGACGATCTGTGATAAGGGCCACATCCTTGAAGCCAATTTGGCCGCTTCCACCTTGCTGGCGAAAGAACGAAGCAAACTCGTTAATTCCCAACTCACGAAATTTATCACTGACGAAGATCAGGATACGTTTTATCTGTATCGAAAAAACGTTACCGGCGGAACCATGGCGAAAAGCCCATGCGAACTGCAGATGCAGACCTCCGATGGCAGTCGCTTTTACGCAAGTCTGAACTGTATCCCCGTAGCGGATTGCGACAACCGTCCTAGTCATCTCCGCATCGCGATCACGAATTCGACTGAACGTCGCCAGGCAACAGCGAGGGTAGAAGAGGCCAGGAAATCGACGGTCGAGGAGCAAACTCGGGAATTACGTGCAGTTAATAGAAAACTGCTCCAGGAGATTGCCGAGCATGAGCGCGCCGATCAGAAAATTAAGCTATTCTGCCACCTGATAGATCAAAGTAATGACGCGATTATTACCGCAGATCCGGATACAGGAAGATTGATCGATTTCAATCAATGCGCCTGTCGCATGCTCGGATATTCAAAGCAGGAGTTAGCGGCCTTAACCATACACGATATTCATACCAAACTGCCGAAGCAATCTTACGAGACGGACGATATAGAAAACGCCGAAAAGCACGGTTCGACGTTCTTGAAAACGAACTATAAGCGTAAAGACGGCACTGTATGCCCCGTCGAATTGAGTTCACGCCATGTTTCCATATCGACCGGAGAATACGTCATCGAAATCGCACGCGATACGACGCAGTTTCAAAAACTGCACGATCAAAGAAACCGGGCCGAGCGATTGGCGGTCTTGGGCGAGTTCTCAGCATCGGTCGCCCACGAAATCCGCAACCCGTTGGCAGCAATTGAATTGAGGTTGTCCAATCTCGCCGCAGCGCTGCATATTACACCGGAAGATAACGGCGATTACGACCATATTCTGACAGCGATCGAGAACGCGAAGCACATCATTGATGAAATACTGAATTTTGCCAAACCCGCGCCGCCTGACTTCCGGAACGCGCAGATCACCACGATCATTGACGGCAATCTCGGGATGCTGGCGGCCAGATTAAGAGATTGTAACGTTTCGGTTGTCAGGAACTACATGCCGCAAACGCGCCCGGTGTACGTAGATTATTCACATTTTATGCAGATTTTTTCGAATATCATTTTTAACGCGCTCGCGGCGATGCCGGATGGCGGCAATCTGAGCATTACGACAAAGGAGCGGAAGCAATTCCTCCTCGTCGAAATAAACGATACCGGTACCGGCATCGGCGAAGACGGAAAAGAACTCATTTTCGATCCATTCTACACGACGAAACCCGATGGAACCGGACTTGGCTTAGCGATTGTTTCGCGATTACTTGAGGCGAATCATTCGACCATAAAAGTCGAGAGTATGGTCGAAAAAGGAACCACGTTTACGATTTCAATTCCCTTCGCGGATGTGCAGTAAATTTTAAGCGGGGTGACGCTAAATCCCTCTCTGTTTTGTTAGGGCCTTTTGATGTTTGGCAGCGTATAGATCAAGAAGTCGTCGTATCATCGCTTGGTAGGAGGTGTGGCGACTCTTGGCTTCCTTCTTGAAAAAATCTATACTTGATTTACTCAAGGCGATGGTCACCTTTATGTTCTCTTCCTTGAAGGCCAATTCTTCAGGAGGAGGAAGAAAGTCATCGATGATTTCGATTTTCCCGAGTGATTCATCTGTATATCTAGTTTTGTTCTTCATATATCCTTTTTCCTTTCCGCCAATAGCCCGCACCGATAATGCGGATTACACTACCGCGATATGTGAAGCGTACAGTAATAACATCGTCCCCAACCTTGCCAAAGCAGAAAAAGCGCAGTTCATGCCCGCTATGCTCAATATCTCTAGCAATTACACGACTTGGATCGGCAAAGGCATATTGTGCGAGTTCAAACGGAATACCATGCTTTCGCTTATTCTCACGGTTCTTCAGATCATCCCATTCGAATTTCACTTCTGCCATGAGAATACAATAATTCCATTATTCCCAAAAGCCATATAAAGATATGGGGAAAACGACAAAAATCCAAGGCTGAAGTTTCTTATTTCCTTCATCCTTCATCATTCTTCCATCTTCTATCTTCCTTCCTCCTTCATCATCCTTCATCATTCATCCTTCATCATTCATCCATCCTCCCCCTCTCACAGTAAAATTTCGTGAAATTACTCAGATTTTCATGATATACCCCTCGCACGCCCACCTTCCTGAATACTATGTTTTCGCCATAAATATCTAAACTTGAAGTCATTATATAATAAAAATATTAATTGGCGTGGAACATGCGATAACTGCAAGAAAGATTTTTGAGAATGGACAAGTCATTCCATATATAGAAGGAGTACCGGAAATATGTGCCGATCGCTGCATCTTAGATTATTGACGATATCCTCTAACTTCAGTCAGGTTGTCGCTACCCGACTTACGTCGACAAGTTTTCTAAAGTCCTTGTCTACCGTGGTCCCGCAGGCGGGATCGACAATTCGACTGCTTGCAGTCTATACGGTTTTCGCGTTTTCTGCGCCTGCGGCATCCGATTCCCGTCATGCAGCACGAACTGAAGAAAGCAAAATTGCGATAACAGACGCATTTGACGTGATCAGGATTATTCAATACGATACGGAGCGAATTCGTTTCGAAATGGGAAAACCAAAAGACGACCATATCCTGTTTAACGTTTCCGACGCCTCGCCTCGGCATGTGTTATTCCAGGCCCACACGCTCTGCGATGGAGTCAATCGATTGGGTTACGAACTAACCCGAGAGCAAGGGAAAATGCCGCCGGTTCCTCCCAATCAGATTGAAACGGAAGATATCACTGTTTTTCTCGATTATGCGTGCGCTGAACTTAAGCGCATTATAAAAAATATCGGACTTCACGACCAGATGATGACCGATACGAACAGCGAACCGGGCAGTTTGTCCGATCTTCTCCTTGCGATTGCGAAAACCAAACAGCAGATAAACGTGTTGCTGGGGACCCGCTTTGCCCCAAAAGACGTTTATCAGCAGGTCACCTCTGCCATTGATTATGCTTCCCTCATACTCGGACAGTTTCCCGATACCGTGCAGATCCCTGAGTCCCCGCCGTTTGAACGTGCGAAATCTCCTGAAGACGTATATCTGCGTTTGGTCGATTGCTTGCGTATTGTCAGCCGTATCGTCGAACAATCCGGAATCGATACCGTGCGCCTGCAAGAAGTCAGTGTAAAAATCGATCAGGTTTTTCCGAGAGATGTTCTAGACATCGCGACATTAATCACCGCGGAACTGGCCTATCTGCATACGAAATCAAATAAGACTGACCCACCCCGTGATGCCTTCGACCCCGGTGTCAAGTTTCCCTCCCACGTATTCCAGAGAGCCGGTATACTATTGGCGCAACTGACCGAATTGGAAGAACAGATACGGGTGAGCCCGCGCTGGCTGCATGTTCGTTCTCAGCAGCCATGAGTACCAGGCTTCAAAACCAACAAAAAAGGGCACCAGTGAATCCAAATCAGGGCCAACGCAGTAAGCTGTACGAAAAATTAGTAAAGTCCCATTTGATGATCTGCATTCCAGCAGTCGGGATTATTGCTGTGGCAATCGGTCTGCACTTACTGATTCAGCAGAATCTGAACAACCTCGTTAATTCAGCAATCCCGTTTACAGATACATCATCCCGGATTCTCACGGACGTTCATCGATCGCTGGCATCGCTGCGTGGATGGATTTTGCTGAAAAATGACGAAATGATAGTGCAGAGAAAAGATGCGTGGAACGGTCTGACGGCGTCAATGGCGGTATTGATAGAACTGCAAGAAAATGACGAGACGAATATTGTCGATTCTGAAACGCTACATCTTTTGAATGAACAGTTGATCAAACTTAAACGGTCACAATGGTTGATTGAGGATATTGCCTGGACACCGGGGAACGAGCCGGCAAAGGTGCTGTTTACGGAGAGAGTTGACGACATAGCCGATGATCTCCTGGCAGGAATTGGAGAGATTATTTTACGCGAATCGGAATCGCCAGAGAGAACCGAGGGGAAAGTCATTTTGAAATATTTTGCCGACCTCCGGTCCAATCTGAGTCTGGGCATGGAACAGCTAGGCCGCTTTATTGATACTGGCGACACCCGGTTTGAAGTTTCCTTTCAAAGTAAACTCAAAACCGCGGAAAATATATTTGCCGCGATAGATCGAAAGAAGGATCTGCTATCCGACGATCAACGCGAATTACTGACCTGGAGTGAATCTGAATTTAAGTTGTTCCGAAAACACGCCGCGGACGCGATAAACCTGCGCCTCACTGACGAGTGGAATGTTGCCCGTCACTTATTAGCAACCGAAGCAGTACCGATTTCGCGTCAAATAATTACATTGGTAAACGGTATATCACAACGGTACCAGGCGTCGTTGAACTCAAATTCACAGCGAATGACAAGACTGGCGAGTCTCGCCATCACCATTAACGCTGTTCTAATTATTGTGATGGCACTTGTCGGGTTTATCGGCGCGCGCCGACTGTCACGGAGCCTTATTCAGCCGATCAATCAGTTAACCGGCGCGACATCAGAAATAATAGCCGGCAACCTGACAACGGATATTCCGGTCGTAAGTGATGATGAAATCGGGGTACTCACAAACTCATTCAACCGTATGAATTCTACGCTTCGGAGCGCCCGGAACCGGCTGGAACAAAGAGCTGAGGAACTGGCGGACGCGAATCGAAAAATGGCGGCCGAGATTAATGAGCGGAAACGCATTGAATCGCAATTAGTCGAAGCCAAACTGGAGGCTGAAAAAGCAAATCGTACAAAAAGCGAATTTCTGGCGTCGATGAGTCACGAACTGCGAACCCCAATGAATGCGATTATCGGTTACTCAGAAATTCTCGTAGACCAGATTCCTGGTCCATTGAATACCAAACAATTAAGGTATGTGAATCACGTCATGGCCAGTGGTCACCACCTTCTTAACCTGATCAATGACGTCCTTGACCTGTCGAAAATTGAAGCCGGGAAAATGGAGATTTATCCGGTCCGATTCGATGTCGCCGAGTTCCTGCAAGAAACGGTCTCGACCATCAAGCCGGCCGCCGCGCGCAAACACATCAAAGTCGAAGAAAATTTTCAGAACTCTATCGGATCGATAAAGGCTGATCCGCAACGGTTGAAGCAGGTAATGTACAACCTTTTGAGCAACGCCGTTAAATTTACACCGGAAGCGGGATCGATCGCGATTACCGCGAAGCGAGTAGATGGAAAACAGGGAAATCGGGGTCAGACCTCCAGTTTTAAGTTTTCAGAGCCCGGAAAAGTTAAAACTGGAGGTCTGACCCCGATTTCCCCCCCGATTTCCCCGTCCGAATCGAAATTCATCATTACCGTCAAGGATTCCGGCATCGGCGTCGCACCGGAAGATATCGACCGCGTTTTCGGCAAGTTTCAACAAATAGATTCCACCCACGCACGTGAACAGCAGGGGACCGGATTGGGGCTCACCATTACCAAAAGTTTTATTGAACTGCATGGCGGGAAAATCTGGCTCGAAAGCGAAGGGGAAGGACGGGGATCCACTTTTAGCATCGAACTGCCGGTAGCGCCGCTGCTCAGTAATGCGCAATTGGATTCCATCGGGAACCTTCGCGATCGCACCGATCTTCCGCCCGACATGAGTCAATCGGATGAAGAGCCCCGAACCGTTCTGGTTATCGAGGATGACCGTCGTATATGGGAGTTCATCGAGACTACGCTGACGGCACGGGGATACAGGACGGTATTCGCCGCGAATGGAGAAGCGGGTCTGCAAAAGGCTCAAGAGTGCCGACCGACCGCCATATTGCTCGACATGTTTATGCCGGTCAAAGACGGCTGGTCAGTTTTAGCCGCGCTGAAATCATTGCCTGACATCCGAGATATCCCGGTCATTATCATGTCGATGACGGATGAGACGGACTTGGACTATAACGCGAACGTAATAGAATGGATCGTGAAACCTGTCGACCGTATCGAGCTCCTCGGAGCCCTGCAGAAATGTGTAAATCGGACCGCCACAAAAGTCGAGACGATCCTGCTTATTGACGACGACCCCAAATGTGCTGAAATCATCAGCAAAAATCTGATTGTGGAAGGTTACAAGACATTAGTGGGGTACAGCGGCCTAGAAGGGCTTGAGATCGCCGAACGGATTCGTCCTGACTTGATAGTTCTGGACCTGATGATGCCGGATATGGACGGATTCGAGGTCATGGAGCGACTGAATGCGAATCCAGACACGAAAAATATTCCGATTGTGATCAACACCGCAAAAGACTTGACGAAGGATGACCAGAAAAGGTTACAGGGGAAAATAGAGAATATATTTTCTAAATCCAATTGTATGAATTTGACGGATATGTTCCGAAAAAACGTTGGGAAAACCGGATGAGCGCGTGAGACGTGAAAAGACTCAGATGTTCCATGATACTCCCCTCACTCGCGCCTTTCTGAATAATCTTTTTATGTCCTAACTATCTCAAACCGAAAAAGGAAAATCCAATAAATACGCGATATTCGACGCAATCCGTTTGCGGGTTTCGTCATTTAAGTTTTTTTATAAAAATCGGGAGGAAAAATGTGTGCTAAAACAATCTTGGTGGTTGAAGACAATCCGATTAACATGGACCTGGTCGTCGATATTCTGGAGCTTGCGGGATATGTCGTCATTCAGGCTGCGAACGCCGAAGCCGGGATCGAACTTGCGAACCAAAAGAAACCGGATCTTATCCTCATGGATATCAGCCTTCCAGGAATGGACGGCCTGGAGGCAACACGTATTCTTAAGAGTCGACCGGATACCGCAATAATACCGGTCGTTGCCTTAACGGCGCACGCAATGAAAGGAGATAACAAGAAGATACAGGAAGCGGGATGCAGCGGGCACATAACAAAGCCTATAGATACTCGAGATTTTCCACGCCGGGTCAAAGCGTTAATGGAAGCTTGAGGGGGTTGAGGAACTTGGGGCTGGGGGCTTGGTGTGCCCCCAAACTCCGCAGACCGGAGATCCAATGACCAATCGCAGCATACAACAAGTAATCGGAAAACAGGCGGGCACCGACATGGCAAAGACCAAGAAAAAAACAAGCAAACAATCGACAACCACCGGACGTAAATCAGTAAAATTCCAAGTCCGGGAGAAACCCGGGACGAACATTTACGTAAGTGGCTCGTTCAATAATTGGGATGGCGAAGCAAAACAAATGAAGGATATCGACGATAACGGAGAATACTACGTCTCGCTCCTGCTGTCGCCGGGAAAACACGAGTACAAATTCGTCGTCAACGGAGAATGGCATATTGACACCTCCTGCCCGCTATGGGTGATAAACGAATACGGGACATTGAACAGCGTTGTTGAGGTTTGAAGGATCACTCGGATTTTCGAGGGGCCTGGGGTCACACCTACTATTTGCTATTAGCGCCGCGCTAATAGCAAATAGTAGGTGTGACCCCAAACTCCCGGATTACGAAGAAACTCCAATGAGTAAGTAGATAAATTGAGCCCATTTTTCTTTTGACATATTTACTATAAGGATCCAGGACTTTTATGAAAATATTGATCATAGACGATTATGAAGAGGTTAGAACCGCCCTGCAGAGAATGCTTGAGTACGAGAACCATGAAACCGCGGAATGTGCTAGCGCGGAGATAGCCTTGAAATTGCTCGAAGCCGAGAAGTTCCCACTGATTATTGTGGACCTGGCAATGCCCGGGATGAGCGGTCTTGAATTTTGCCACCGAGTCAGAGCCGATGAATCGCTGCGCGATATCTATATTCTGGTGATCACCGGACGATCCGACCTTTATAGTGTAAAAGAGGCAATGTTAGCGGGCGCCGACGATTACATGGTAAAACCATTCGACCTCCCTACCCTCAGCCTGCGTGTAATAGTTGCGGCGCAAAAACTACTGTTGCATGACGAAAGGAATCGCTTGGAACAATTATCCAACGATTCAAACGAACGCTTCCACCAGATGGCCAATAACATCACCGACGTATTCTGGTTGCGCGAAGTTGGTCGGGATGAAATAGCCTATGTGAGTCCGGCATATGAGACGATTTGGGGCAGGGAGATTGCGTCGCTGTGCAGCAATCCTGATGATTGGATAAACTCGATTCATCCGGAGGACAGGCCGAAGGTCGCAAAATCGTATGAAGGGGTCTTCAACGGCGAACCTTTTGAGCAGGAGTACCGGATCCTCAGGCCTGACAGCACTGTCCGCTGGATTTATGACCGCGCATTTCCGGTTTTAGACGAAGACCAGCAGTGTTACAGGTTTGCCGGAATCGCGACGGACATCACCAAATTCAAGGAAATTGTCGTCCAACTTAAAGAGGCCAAGACTGCTGCCCAGCAAGCTGACCAGACGAAGTGCCGATTTTTGGCGAATATGAGTCACGAACTCCGAACACCGCTGAACGGTATTATTGGATACGGCGAAATGCTGCAGGATCAATTATCCGCGAACGGGGAGACGAAAGAAAAAAAATATATCGATCGCGTTGTCGGGAGCGGGCATCGTTTAATGGACTTGGTCAACGATCTGTTAGAATTAAACTCGCTTGATGCCGATACGGTATCCTGTCAATTCTCGCGTTTCAAGGTTGCCCATTTACTTGAAAAAGAAATAAAACCGCATCTCGAATCCCTGGCAGCGGCCAAAAAACTTAATACTGTGGTAACCGTTAACGCCAATACCGGTGCTCTATTCTGCGACAAGACAAAGATTGAACAAATTCTCTTTCTCTTGATCAGTAACGCCGTGAAATTCACGCCGGAAAAGGGTGAGATTAAAATTCACGCGGAACTGATAAAAAACGTCGATCGCGCCGTGCACGCGAATGCTAATATGCCATCCCGCGTAGTGGATGCGATTCAAGCCACTGCCGCCTCAAGAAAGATTCCATCGGCAGTCCTGATTTCCGTCTCCGATACTGGCGCCGGTGTCGGAGTGGAAGAGCACGAGTCGATATTTAATCGATTTGAATCCGGGGACCAGTCGTACGCCAGAGAACATTTCGGCTCCGGAATCGGGCTCGCAATCGCTAAAAGGTTAGTCGAAATGCATGGCGGCCAAATCTGGGTTGAAAGTGCGGGTAGAGAAAAAGGAAGCACATTCAAATTCCTGATTCCGGGCTTTCGAAATGATGGCTACTCCTCTAATATTCTGGCAAAAAAAGAGTCCGATCCACGGTAGTACTTCGAGCTAGGAGACTTAAAGCGAATTTCCAATATCCAAGGCTCAATATCCAAGGATGAAGGAAATAGGAAACTTCAGCCTTCGATATTCCTTGCGGTGATACGACACGTTCAAGGCGGATGTTGGTCCGGATGGCCGTCCCGCATAAGCGTGGATCCCGATAGTGCGGGACGACTCCGCTCGTGCGGAGAGTTCACAGCTTCAGCGTGCGTCTTTAGCGGCCGAAAAAATAACACGCTGAAGCGTGAACTCCAACGGGCGCTTCGCCCGTATAATCTGGAGGGCGGATGGTTCGCTGGATTTGTGACTAGACGTTCCGAAGCGCTGTTGGAGTTCACAGCTTCAGCTGTGTTCCGTTAGCAGATAGCCAGCACAACTGAAGTTGTGAACTCCAACGTGCGCTTCGCCCGTGTAATCTGGAGTTCTGCTGGCCAGAAGAAGCAGTCGTCGGTGCTTGTGACGCCATGACTCGCGACGGCTGGGGAAAGCCGCCCTCCATGAACACCGCCGAGGGTTTAAGTTTCAGAAGAGCCCACCAGTGGGTTTCCTTTTTAACCCACATTTTACAACACAAAACTGGCTCAGAATGCCGAAGATTTCCACGAAGTTTCAAGGGAGCAACCGTCCGGGCGGTTTCGCAGCCTCGGTTAATATAACAGGAAACTTGGGTTCCAGGTAGCCCTAATGTAGGAGGTTGCTCCCGCAGGCGATAACGATTATTTCGGAACGATACCGAAAAAAATAAGATCGCCTGCGGGAGCAGCCTCCTACATTAAAAACAGCCTCAAACCGGTTCAAGTTTCAGAAGAGCACCGAACCGGCCCGCCGCGGCGGGCCTATTAATATATAACGAAACTTTTCATTTCGATCTAGTCGTAGGATTCCGACAGAAAAAAATCTAAAATTACTCAAGTTTCAAGGAGAAAATAAGTGTGGATACAATCCCCGTTTTAGAGCATCTCACCGGCCATGTCCTGGTGGTAGACGATGAATCGCAAAACCGCGAATTACTTTGTGATTTGCTCGAAGGTAAAGATCATAAAGTATCGTTGGCATGTGACGGCACCGAAGCGCTGAAAATGTGTAAGGATAATTCGTTTGATGTTATCCTGCTCGATGTTATGATGCCGAATATGGACGGTTTTGAGGTCACCCGAAAGCTGAAAGAAAATCCCGAAACTGCCGTTATCCCGGTCTTGCTCATAACTGCCCTCCATTCTCGGCAAGATCGCCTCAAAGGGATTCAGGCCGGTGCCAATGATTTTATTACCAAACCGATCGACGTCCAGGATGTTATACTGCGAACACGCAACTCCATTTTTGTCAGAAAACTTTACGATCAACTTCATCATAAACACAGACAAATACTCGAAGTTGAAAGTCTTCGTGAGGATTTATCCAATATGATTGTACACGATATGCGGACAGCGCTCTCGGTGATAAAAATGAGCGTTGACTTGATGTCCATGCAAGATATGACGAAAAATAAGGCGGGCTTGGCACAAACTGTCAGCCGGATCGATTCATCCTGCCGCAACTTGATAGACATGGCGAACCTCATCCTGGATACGCAACGATTGGAGGAGGGGAAGATGCCGTTGAATAAAAATACGCACAATATCGGAGATATAATCAATGACGTCATCGAGATGCTTGGACCCATAGCGGAAAACATCGCATGTTTGACATCGGACGTTAAGGGAAACGGTACATTGATTGGCGTCTGCGACGCCGATCTGATCCGGCGGGTGATAATGAATCTTTCGGTCAATGCGATAAAGGTCGTTTCGAAAGGGACTGGAAATGTAGCGATCACGGCGGCGGTCAACGGTGACAGGCTAAAAGTATCCGTTGAAGATAACGGCCCCGGAATTCTGCCGGAGTATCATGAGAAAATTTTCTCCAAGTTTGGCCAGGTTGAAGCGAAGCGGAAAAGTCAATTTCATACGTCCGGATTAGGTCTAACCTTCTGCAAACTCGCTATTGAGGCGCATGAAGGAAAAATCGGCGTAGAAAGTGAACCCGGAAAGGGAAGCAAATTCTGGTTCACGCTGGGATTAAAATAAGCGAACATTTCGATTCGACTGAGATTTTTACCATGAAGGACATGAAGAGCATGAAGGAAATTATAAACAGCCTCAAACCGGCTTACTTTCAGGGGAGCAACCGTGCAAGCAGGACAGGCCGTTGGAGTTCACACCTTAGTGTGGTATTTCTTTCCAGGAACCTAAGAACCACCCAGCTGAGCCTGCGAAACGGCCCTTAGGCAAAAGCGTGAACTCCAACGTGCGCTTCGCCCGTGTAATCTGGAGGGCGGATGATTCGCCGAATTTCCCCAAGGAGGAACGATCCCGATTTCGATAGCGATTTCGATCCCGAAAAGACAGTACACGAATCGATTCCGAAACATAAAAACGGCATCACCCCGTTTTTCCCAGAATTACCATGCTTTATCAACAACGATTTCCGCGCGTTGCATGGCCCCGGTCCAAATTTCATAGTCGCCGGTGTTCTGCAACTGGTTGAAGAATCGTAAAGCTTCGGGCTCTCCCTAAGATGCCAAATTAAAACGTCGGCATCGATATACGCCCTCATAGATGATGCCTCGTCATTGACTTCTCAAAAGCCTGACGCGATTCTTTCCTGAGTTCATCAGACGTATCAGAGCGCTTCCAGGCACCGTGTGTTATCTGATAAAGGTCTTTTTTACTCGTCGCCTTCTGCTTACACGCAAATTCCCTCACAGCTTCTTCAATGACCCTTTTTTTCGACGTTCGTAGGTCTTGAGCGAGAAAATCGATTGTCGCGGCAGTTGCCTCATCAACCCGTGCTGAAATTACTTTATCCATCACAATCCTCCATTTCTTACGCTTAAAATATTACGTAATTCACCGATTATCAAATTAACTCAGGCTAGCGATTCAGCAACAGTTTCAATACTTTGGGAAGCGTTATAAGCGACCGTGGATCGATTGTTTCGTTTACGATCCCACTGAGAGATCGTCTGATAGGCTCGCTGTTCTGGGCGCGTTTGGAGAACAGATCGAGGAGGTATGGCCGGGTACAAAATTTTTCAGCTAACTTATAGCCAGTATAAATCGGATAAATATTCGACTTAAGTTCCGCACTGAACTTGTCAAGTACGGATAGATCCTTTGCCTCAAAGGCTTCATGAGTGATATCCGCGGCGATTTCAGCAATATTCATAGCTTTGCCGATACCTTCTCCGGTAAAAGGCAGCGTAGCACCGACGCCTTCACCAATCCCCAGCACATTTCCGTCACCCTGAAAACGACTTCCGGTAAGGCCGCAACGCAACGGACAGCCTCTGATGGGAGACACGATCTCGCCCTGGTCCATCATCTTCCTGGCTGGCGGAAAGTTCTTAAGAAACCGATCGAAGACTTCATGTAACCCGCCGTGTTTCTCCGTCGCGGTTCGGTAGAACGAGCCGCACCCCACATTATATTCATTATCAGGCAACGGAAAAATCCAAGCGTACCCGGGCAGGATAGATTTATCGTAAGTTACGATTAATTCATTAAGCCTGTAATCGGACTTAATATAACACCGAATAGCGACTGCGCTCGGATCCTTTCGGGTTAGCATACCCGCCTTCTTCAGTAGGAATGGACTGGCGCCTGTTGCTATTAAAATAACCCGAGCCTTAACGGGCGCAGCACGGCCCGCAAACTTCAAGGCCGTACTGCCATCAGCATTCTTATGAAAATCCTGAACGGTACCTCTGCAAAAGACACACCCGGCTTCAACGGCGCGCTGCGCTATTAACGCGTCCAGGTGCCGACGTTTTATGAGGATAAGGTCTCCGTTCACATCAAACTTATACCCGGACGGACTGTGGAACGTAGCAGTTTTTGTTTCGAATCCCAGCTCGCGTACACGCCCCAGGAGTCCAACTTTCTCAAGACATTCGATAGCATCCGGCAGCAACCCGTCGCCACAGGGTTTATCGCGAGGGAATTGAGCAGTGTCAGTCAGCAGTACGCGATAGCCTTTCGACGCGAGGTGAATTCCGGCGTAGGCACCGGCAGGGCCAGCACCAACTATCCCAACATCCCAGTCGCCCTCTGGAACTTGATCCAGCTCGATCTGTGAAATATTGTGATCCTCGTTGTAGTGTTTGATCATTGTATAAACATTCAGGTGTGGGGTTTCCGCCGTCGCCCTCCCCCGCTCAGCGGGATCTCGGCTATCAGTCGTCGCTCAAGTAGCTACGACCGGACGCGCGGCGGGACAGGCAGGGTTCAAGGTTCCCGCTGCTGCGGCACAGATATTCAGCGTTCGATCACTAACCTTAAATCGGTGATCCTTGAACTTTGAACCGTTTTCTATTCATAGAGATCGGCACGAGAGGGTGGCATCTGTGAGGGCCCTTTAGAGGCGTGCTTTGTTGCTACAACCTGAAAAATGCGCATACCTCCGGCTGCGAATCCAAACGCGACTCCCGCTAAATATGCCACCCAAAGCCGATACCGCTCTGCGCCGACAAGTTCAATGGCCCTTTCCTTGTTCGCCGATAAGCGTTTACACCAAAATCGGCAGGTCCTTCCGTAGTGCTCGCGCCATCCTTCCACGTCATGTACCTCTAACCCCGTTCGCTCCATCGCAGTCACCGTATGACCAATGTCGTCAAGCTCGGATCCGGGGAAGATATACTTTAGCAGCAATCGACGTTCCGGCCTTATCTTACGAGACTTCTTCTGACTTGATTTAGCGCGACGTGAAATCGCGTGGTTGAGAAGAACGCCTCGATCACGCATCAACGATTTAGCCTTCTTGAAGTACTTAGGAATATTATCGAGTCCAATGTGTTCATACATTCCAACACTTGCAATTTTATCGTATAATCCCTCGTGATCGTAGTAGTCACACAGTTCCACAGACACCTGATCGGTTAGGTCTAACCTTTTGATTTTCTCCTGAACGAATTCAAGTTGTTGCTGCGACAGTGTAATCCCGACCGCGTTTACGCCGTAATGCTTAGCCGCGTAACAAATCAAACCACCCCAACCGCAACCGATATCGAGCATCTTCTCACCTGGCTTCAGACGCAGTTTTCGGCATATCATCTCCAACTTATTCAGTTGTGCATCCTCTAAAGAGTCGTTCCAATCCTTAAAGTAAGCGCACGAATACTGCATCTCCGGATCGAGAAAAAGCGAGTAAAAGTCATTGCCGGCATCGTAGTGAAATTGTATATAATCTTTATTATCCCGACGTGATTCTGTACGACCTACAGCGTCATCGGTGAACTCGTGCTCAAGTTTAACTTTATCAGGAAAGACCCCGATAAATGGCAGCGCCTTACGTAAAATGAGACTCTTCTTTAAATTCCGCAGTCTTTTGCGTGAACTTTCGTTCTGTCGCAACGTTTCTCCGAACTCGATCAAATCGCCTCCATGGACGCCTATCTGACCGGTTGCATACTGGCGCAGAAGATTCTCGGCGGTAGGTTTTCGGAGCAGACTTCCGATGACGCCGGGATGTTCGATTGAAATAAAATAGCGAGGATCTACGTCGCGTCCGAGCGGAATCATCGTTCCATCCCAGATTCGGACTGAAAATCGTGCGTCCAGAATCCCAGCAATATGCTCTATAATGGTAGTCATTGAGTCTATTTGGCGTTTATTGGACGACATATGCGGCGGTGTGTGACGGGTTGTAGAACTTAATAAACTACCCCGCCGCAGAGCAGACGGGGTATCGGCTTTCGAAATAGTTTTGATATCGCGGTAACCCGTAGGGAATGACACCCCACTACGTGGGTTCGAGCGTAGCTCTGGCTCAATCCGAAACGATACTTTGATAGAAATATAAAGCGAATGTCATTAAGTTAAGCCTTTGTGATTCTCCTGAACAGCCGTTGGAGTTCACTCTTCAGCGTAGCATTTCGTCGCTAGGAACTTAAAAACCATGCTGAAGTGAGAACTCCAACGGTCGCCATTAGCTTGCTTATCCCCCCTTAACTTAATGACGTTACGCTGAGACTATACTCGCCTTGGAAAAACGTTCCACCCGTTGTCTCGGTTTTCGATTGTGTGCCTAAATAATGTGTAATCAAAAACTGAATTCAGCTCAAGAATCGCGCGAAAGACACCTGGTCTGCACACCTGCAATCAGGACGATCGCCCTCCTCCTGCTGATTTCTATCCCGATCTCGGTTTTCTATAGAGCCCACGTCACTCGACAGAAAAGCGTTACTGCCCTGAGTCGAATCCTTGATTTTACCGCTCCTCCAGGAATGGTTCCGGTCCCCGGCGGGATGTTTATGATGGGGAGTGACTCGACAATTTCAGAGCCAGATGAGAAACCTGTTCGAAAGGTATTTGTTCGTGATTTCTATATTGACCAATATGAGGTCACGAACTCGGACTACCATAGATTCGATCCCACACATCGTTTTTCTGAGTATCAGAAAGACATACCGGTTACCGGAATCCTTAGAGATGAAGCACAAGACTATTGTTTGTCCCTCGGCAAACGGCTGCCGACGGGATCGGAATGGGAGAAAGCAGCGCGTGGGGTTGATGGAAGACTGTATCCCTGGGGAAACGAGTTTAATGCGGAGAAAGCGAATGTTCGAAGCGGCACTCTGTCACGGACGGAGCTGAAGGCTGTTGGTAGTTTTCCGATGGGGCAAAGCCCCTACGGCTGCTACGACATGAGCGGGAACGCTTGGGAGTGGGTCAGTGACGAGGTGCACGCGAAGAATTTTCTTGGAATTTCGACTGGGCTTATTCGTGGCATTCTACGTGGTGGCGGCTACAACTACAGTGCGTTTCAAGCGCGGACATCATACCAGGGATTCGAAGACCCGGATTTAACGTGCAACGATGTCGGCTTTCGCTGTGTGAAGGAGTTTGCGGAACGCTAGCCTAGAAGGGACAAGGCTACGCGATACTGGATGCTTGATTCTGGATTCCGGATAATTAACGCGCCCAGAATAAGGCTGATAAAAAGTTTATCGCTCCAACAGTGAGAGGATTTTCTCGACCATAGTACGAACAATCTTTTACTGAATGTGGGAGGGACTGTCTCAGTGGCGAGAACAATTCAAAACATCGACTGCTTGCAGTCTCACGGGTATAACCGTTCAATTATCCAGTCATTTCCATTCACTCGTCTGTATCGGAAACGATCGTGGAGTCTGTTAAACTGTCCCTGCCAGAATTCTATGCTTTCAGGTTTAACGCGGTAACCGCCCCAATGTAGTGGCCTCGGAACTTTTTTGTCAGCATATTCCGCGCTCAGTCTTTCGAAATCGGATTCAAGAATCTCACGGTTTGGCAGAACACTACTTTGATTCGAAACCCACGCCCCCAATTTGCTGCCGAATTGACGACTCTGGAAGTATTCATCTGATTCGCTGTCTTTCGTTTTTTCTACAGTCCCCTCAACTCGCACCTGACGTCCCAGCTTATCCCATCCAAAAACCAAGGCAACGTTTGGATTAGCATCCAATTCGCTAGCCTTACGACTATTGAAATTGGTATAGAAAACGAAACCACGATCGTCAACATCCTTGAGCAAGACCAGGCGCGCAGACGGCCTTCCGTCAATATCCGCAGTCGCCAAGGTCATGGCGTTCGGTTCGATAAACTTCGCGACAATCGCGTCGTTCAGCCAAACTTGGAACTGGGCGATCGGATCCGGGGATAGGTCGGATTTCCGAAGACTCTCACCGGAGTCAACATTAGGTGGTGTGAGATTTTCTGCCATTGATATAATTTTACCTTTATATTTTACAGAACGAAATTAACGATAACATAGTTCACATAATTGTATTCAATATTCACGGCAAGGATTTTTGCGAGAAAGTTTTACAGCCATCCAACAGTGAAAGGGCCGTTGGTTGACGAAATCCGTATCGAAATCGCTATCGCTATCGTCCAACTACCGATTTTGACTTCGACAAAAAACTCCCGGAGATTTTCGGGGCTTAAAGATGAACACAATCCTGTGGGACAGCACATAGTCTAGCGATTATAATCAATCGGCCTCAGAGCGAATACGATTGCGATACCGATACCGAATAGTACCGATCCCGCCGATCCGTCAGATTTACTGTCATGTCTTAAGGATCAACTATACCGCAAGCAGTACAACGTAGATTTTTCGAGGAAAAATCATATTGCGTCTTATATTGAAAGGCACGAAGCCTTGGTTTTAAAGTGGACTTAAAACGATACATATTATGTACTATTAATAGACTAGTCGTAGTGGTCAGCTATATTATTGACGGAATAAAATCGGGATAATGTTTTTATAATATATTCTAAACAAGATATTTATGATACAAATCTTGCTGATGGCATGGCTTTTGCTTTACCTTCCAGTGAACATACGCAAACAGTGCATGAATTTTTAACAAGATTAAAATAAACCTAAGAAACTGAATAGAAGGAGGTGAAACACAAATCAAATGAAAGAGATCAGAACGAACACAACTGAAAAACCTGCGCTGATCAAACTCGATGATCTTCTGCCCCGCAATAATGTAGCGGGCGGTAAGAAAACGGTTATTTTCGGATCAACGCGACAAACGGTCGGCAGTTGGCGTAAGCCTGGCGATCGGCCCGCCACTCAGGCGATCTCTATTACACCGTGAAATTGAAACAGGAATACAGGAAATCCAAAAACCAAGAGGAGGAAATATCATGTTAACAGGAATCGGAAATTCAACAAAAACGAAGAGGAATCGCGCCGGACACGGTACGATTAAACATCACCTGAATATGATTGAGGTAATGTTCGGTCTGGTCATCATTATCGTTGGGATGGTTGTGGCGATTAGCATCCTCCCGCTCGGTTTAGACTCACAGAAGGAGTCGAGGTCACGGGCTTTCGCTGGCGATCTACTTGAGAATTGGATGCGGTACAGCGCGAGTCAAATCAATAGTAACTGGGAGTTCGTCAATTACTTCAAAAACGGTACGAAGGCTTCCGCTTCGGCAGAGAACGGTGTCCAGTTTGCTACTGGAAACGCATTGTACTCTTCCGGCAATGTGATTATTGCCGCGGATTCGTCGATGAGTATAAGTAGCGCGACTAACTCTGGATTGTTCCTCGCGCAGCAGCTGACGGACAGTACGGTTGATTTCCAGTCTGTCATTCGGACATGGAAAACGGTAACGGAGAATGCTGACGGCAGCGTAAATGCGACAATCTACGGAGAGATCGCGTGGCCGTTCGAGAAGCCGGCGGACGCACGTGAGACGCTGGTGGTGAGTTTGGAGGTCTATCGCCAACCGGCTACGGATATCGTGACCGCATCGAGCGACTGCGAAGGCACGACGACCACGTTCTCCGGAGAGGAGGACGATAGTGCTACTGCGAACTTTTCGTTGGAAGATTGCTGCCCGTACTATGAAATCACCGATGTTACCGCCGATGGGGATGCGAATGTAAACATCGACAATCATAAGGTGTATTTTTCCGACGGCACAGATCTGAAGATTAAAAAGCTTGACGACATGGTCGGAAAGTGGGGTGTTAGTGAGTTTACCGATGTAGCAGGGATAACAAAAACGATATCGCATACGCAGGATCGCGACATCGGCGATGATTACAGGGGGTTCATAAAGGACTACACCTGTTTCGTTACGATCTGGGCGTCAGCGGGAAACCACGGTAGCATCAGTTCAAGTGGAGTTAGTCTTGTCCAGGACGCCGGCAGCAAGCAGTTTACGGTCACACCGGATTCCGGCAGGGAAATTGCCGGTGTGTACGTCGGTGCGCAGAACGATTACGACGATGACGACGATGGAACCTACGGACTGACGTCTATCGGTGCCGTCAGCTCATTTATCGTCACGGCGAACGATCACATGCGTGTTGTAGTTACGTTTCAGAATGAACAGAACGAAAATCCCACGGCGAACGATGACACGTATAATGTCGAATCCGGCAGTACTTTGACGGTTCCTTCGTTAGGCGTTCTTAGCAACGACACCGATCCGGAAAACGATTCACTGACGAGCACGCTGGTTAGCGACGTTTCCGGTGGGACTCTGGTTTTCGCTGAGAATGGTGTGTTCACTTATGTACCCAACGATGGGACCACAAGTGATTCATTTACCTACAAAGCAAATGATGGCAGCAATGATTCGGCATCAAACGCGACGGTTACGATTACTGTGAATGCCGCGCCCGTCGTTCTCCCCACTGCTACGGCAGATACGAATGCGACCGATAACGAATCCGCAGTCACAACCAGCGTTTTGGCTAATGATACCGGCGATAGCATCAGTGTTACCGCAGCGTCCTTAACATCGGGTCAGGGAGCGGTATCGACTAATGGTTCGACTGTTACCTATACGCCACCTGCATTCGATTCTGAAGCCGGAGAGGCAGGGTTTGTCGGCGACGCTGTTGTTTCCTATACGATATCTGACGCCGCTGGAAATACAGCTACAGCGAGCATTTCCGTTACAGTGACCGAGTTCAGTTTTACTCCGGGAGCCTGTGGAACAACGGACTCAGGAGAGGAATTGGCAGTCGTCAATATCAATCCAGGGAACAGTAACAATAATCAGCTATGCGTTGAGGCCGGAGCCAGCTCTTTCACAAGAGATGACCTGAAGGACGGAACTGTGACTTCGTACGATGGCTCTGCATCCCGGATATTCGTTCGTCCGAAAAGCAACGGGAACGCGATCGTGTTGGATGGTGAGAAGTACGACCTCGGCAACAAACCCGTCGAGATCTGTGGCGGCACGATCACCTTGAAGCTGTTCAACTCACATCCGGGTGGTTCAGCAATGGGACATTGGTACGTCTGTATCGTTGCTGACGGTTCTACCGTTACCGAGTACAGTTCTAATGATTCTGCCAGTAACTGCGGTTCAGGGTGTGCTAGTGGCTCCGGCAATGGTTCTGGAAACGGCTCCGGCAACGGCTCTGGCAATGGTTCCGGCAACGGGTCAGGCAACGGGTCAGGCAACGGATCTGGGAATGGGTCAGGGAACGGATCTGGGAATGGGTCCGGCAGTGGTTCGGGTAGTGGAAACTAAGATGTGCCCGGGAAGCTAACCGGTAGGTTCAGTGAACGAACCGGATGGCGACTTACTGAGAAGGGAAAGACGATTTCGTCTTTCCCTTCTTTATTTTAAACATGGAATGTTTTTTTCCGTTCGTTGTCGTTAGATTGGGAAATATCCCAATCGCAGCCGAGCGACGCGAGGCAGCCCTGCAACTGCGAGAAGCGTAGCGCCAAATCAAAAATCAAAAATCCACGAAGGAAAATAAAAATGACACAGTTAAAAGAAGGCGATCTCGCCCCGGACTTCACCGCGGAGACGGATGGGGGGCAAACAACGTCACTGCAAGATTACAAAGGAAAAACCGTTGTCCTTTACTTCTATCCCAAGGACGATACTCCAGGTTGCACTAAACAGGCATGCGGCTTTCGCGACCACAATGAGGATTTTTCAGGCAAAAACGTCGTGGTTCTCGGGGTTAGTCCGGACGACTCTGAATCTCATCGTAAGTTTAAGGCGAAGTATAATTTACCTTTTGATTTACTAGTTGACTCAGAGCATGAAATCGCGGATGCATACGGCGTTTGGGGAGAAAAATCGATGTACGGCAGGAAGTATATGGGAATTATTCGCAGCCATTTCGTGATCGACCCGACGGGAAAACTCAGTGCTGTCCACTATAAAATCAGCCCACTGGATAGTATTAAAAATGCGGTCAAGGTCGCCAACCGTTTGGGACAGTTGGGACATTCTTAGTTGATAGGTTGTTAGCCCCAAATCCAACGAACTTTTCGTTGGATTTTCTTCGTAATCGTACTCGTAATCGTAATCTCTCACAAAATTTCACCTCGAAAAACCAGAAAGATTAAGAGTAAGAGTACGAATCGGAATGTTCGCTTATTTTAACGTTAGTTGTTGGTTGTTAACCGCAGAACTGCCTTGATGATAGCAAACAAAGAAACTCCACACCCGCTCGGTAACCAGCAACTCAACAACCCAGCAACTAAAAGTTCATTTCCATTATCTCGATGGTCTATTTGAGATCTTATCATTTTGGGTCAGGAATGAATATACGATTCGTATAAAACGTTCTGCATTCAGAAATCCGCTACCCCATGTATCTTCGAATTCTGCGAGAGGCTCAGTCTCTATAATAGTATCGAGTGACAGCTCCTCCTTAATCATTCTATTGATTCTATTCTTCACCAGCCTTAACATGCCAAGGTAAGCACGCAGCGATGCGGCGTCACCAAGCGGCCCGTGCCCTGGAATAATCTTTGTTTCGTCATCGGTCATCGGTAAAACATGTTCCACCGCGTTGATCATCCCAAGCAACGACCCGCCACTCGATTCGTCGATAAACGGGTACATTCCGTTGAAGAAAATATCGCCCATATGAACTACGTTCGAATCGCGAAAATGGACGATCGTGTCGCCGTCCGTGTGTGCCGGATCAACATGAAAGGCATGAATCTCCTCACCATTGTAATGAAGCGTCATTGTCTGATCGAATGTTAACATCGGCAATGCAGCGGTTGGTGAGGCTGGAACGGTCTTCGCGAACGCTTTTATAAATTGATCGGAGCTCAGTCGCTTACGCACGTCGTCATGGGCAATAATTAAAGTTCCGGACTGAGCAAACGCGAAATTTCCGCCGGTGTGATCGGCATGCCAGTGCGTATTTAACAAGAATTTGATGGGCTTGCCGGTGAGTTTACGGATCGCCGATCGAATCTTATCGTTAAGCGGAGCGAATTGATCGTCGATGAGAAATACCCCGTCACCCCCGATCGACATGCCGATGTTACCCCCCTTCCCGGTTAGCATGTAAACGGTGCCATTTACCGGAATGACTTTAATTTTGACAGAATTGTACTCACTGACTGAAGGTTTTTGTTTATTATCTTCTGCTCGCGCAGCAGGACCACCGCAAACACCCAACCACATAAACCCGATTAAGATCAATGACCTACCACTATATTTGAATGTGCGAAAAATGGGATACATATCTGTGACTCCTTTTATGAAATAATGTATACCGCAAGCGGTACAATTTTCGGTCGGTATGGACGGACTCCGCTCGCGCGGTCCGCATAAGCAGACTCCGAGAATACAGAGAGAAATATCGTACGGAAATTCTTGGCTGATAAATTCAAAGTTATCCCAAAATAGTACTGCCTGCAGTATATTTCACTCCGCATCCGGAACCAGGTTGCTCGCTATATTCCTTAACGGCAATGGCGTTATTCGATGATTTCATTATATTATCCCTGAATGTAGACCGCATGTCTTCAGGTTTTCGACCAGGCGTTCTGCTGGCCAGCAGAATACCGGTTAACAAATATTGTTTCCACCGCGGCGGATTTCGCTAGGCTCAACATAGATCTTAGGCGATGAATTCAAAGTCGTCCAAAATTGTACTGCTTGCAGTATAGACTGCGGGAAAACTGGTTCAGGGAATACTCATGGCTAATATTTTAATCGTTGGATTCGGTGGTTTTATCGGGTCGGTTGCGCGGTACCTCATAAGTGGTTGCGTAAATCAGATATTTAACACCTGCAGCTTCCCAATCGGCACCAGCGTGGTAAATGTGTCCGGGTGCTTGATGATCGGGATACTTAGCGGCATCGCCGACACACGTCAGTTATTAAACCCCGAGGTGCGTTTATTCCTGCTGATCGGCGTACTCGGTGGTTTTACCACGTTCTCGACGTTCGGGTACGAAACCGTAACACTTTTGCGCGAGTCCCAATTCTGGGCGGCTACCGGAAATGTTTCACTCCAGGTCATCCTTGGCCTCGCCGGGGTGTGGCTGGGATTAATGGCATCACGAGTTATCTATACCGCAAGCGGTACATTTTTCGGATAGCCTCCACCTAACGTCCTATAGGATTCCGAACGATAAATCGAAAACTCGAAGATGTTTGGTATAACATGGACCACAGAATGAACTTAACTTATTACAGGCACGCGTTTATGATAGTCTTTCTCCTGTGCGCATTCACAGTTCCGCAAAGCAAAGCAATGACGATTACTCCCGATACAATCAGTATAGCCAAAGAGGGTTTCCCGATTGTGACAGCGACCCTAAGGGACGCAAGTATACTTCTTAAGACGTCAACAAATCTTTTATATCTTCCGCAAGGTATTATTAAAACTGCATTAGCTCCGACCCCGTTTACTACTTTAGCCGGAGGGCTTAAAGATATCGCCTTTGGCATAAACGCGGGCGCTCACGTCGTCGGTCAGGTGATCAAAGCCCCCTTCAATCTGCTTAACAGAACCAGTAGCCGACTCCAAGGTATATTGCTTTAAGAACTCACCCCATATCTCAATTCATCGGCATAGATCAGGCTAGAACTTTTCGTTGGATTTTCTTCGTATTCGTACTCGTAATCCCTTCCCAAAATTTCACCTTGAGAAACCAGGAAGATTACGAAATCGGAATGTCCGTTTATTTAAACCTGATTCATTCGGATCACTCCAACCGAGATGGAACGGGACTATCAGGTGAGAAATATCTAAAAGGCTGAGTCTTTTCTGACATTCTGCCGAATACCGACCGCGGTCGGTCCCAAAAAATCGTCTCGATAGCATAGAGCGGACCGCCTAGGGCGTAGGCAAGCAAGTATCCGACCGTCATCACTGGCGCAGCGCCGAGCCCCATTCCAAATTTAAAGGCATCATTCAAGCTAACGTTTGGCGCTATTGCTCCCGGTGACGCGGCGACTCCCAAGATAGAACCCACTGGAACCGCCACTGCGTACGCAGCACTGATCGTCCCGATCATTACGGAATTAGCAATCTCAGCATCATCCCCAAAATTTGGGATTGGAACGAATTTGTCACCGTTGGACGCCGAGGCTGAAAGAACTGCCAACGCTACTCCTGCCGCCAGTATAATATAACAACGTTTTAATACGAAATAGTCCATTGTAGTACCTGCTTGTGTAAATTCGAATTAATATGACGAGATGTATTTTTGTGCTTCACGATCGTTCCCATGAATAAGGCGATGCCTAAGCATCGTCGGTTCATGGGAACGATGGATGAGCGCTAAAAGACACTCGCCCTGCGGGTTGCACCTCTTTTGCCACTGTACTGCGAGGGTGAAATCAACAAGTACCTGCGGGTACGAGTTCGAATTCACCATCGCAGTACAGTAAAAAAATAGGTGCAATCAAATTATTCCAATCTACACAAGCAGGTAGTAGTATATAGACTGCAAGCAGTCGAATTTTTGGTCCGTATGGCCGGACTCCGCTCGTGCGGAGACGACTTCAAAATGATTGAGTAAGATCTATGTTGAGCCTAGCGAAATCCGCCGCGGCGGAAACGTTTTTTCAAAAACTCCGTGATTGTTGGTATAACTATACCCATCGTCATTGGGTTTTCGACCAGGCATCGGGCAGGTGGCTTCCTCAGTCGCCGTGAACCTGCGCCAAAAGAGGCATAACCTGAGGCGACGAAATGCCTGTCGTCATAACACAATGAATTACGTACACGACACACTAGGTCGGCTATGGCGCGACATGATGCCGGTTAATAATATACCCTTCAAAATCCATTACGTGATAAATTAAAGAACCTTTTTCACAACCATCCCATCTAAGATGAGCCCGTCGGACGACCAATCGGAGTCGAAATCGAAATCGCTATCGAAATCGTTGTTTAGTTTTTGTGCGAGTCAGTTGCTTATAGCCAAGGAACAAGGAGGAACGATCCCGATTTTGGATCACTATGGGATCACAGTGAACTTTTTTACCCGTTCCGGACCGCCAGCGCCTGCTCGAACAGCGGCCATCCTGCAGCCCAGAACGGATTACAGCGGTTTAATAAATCCAGAGGTGATCAAGCTATCGGGGGTCACGCCGTCTGGTCCATTGCGCGAAGATGTCCCCCTTCCCTCTCGATAACGGCAAATAGATCAAGCTTATTATACTCGTCTCTGATGATTTCCGCATAGCGACTTGAGTAGAACGGGCCGGCAAAGTAACCATAACCGCCAGTGATAGGTTTTCTGGTCAGATCCGGCAACAGTGTCTTAATAGATTCCTCCTGCTCCACAGTTTGGGTTACAACGACAACATCATAGAGTATATCTCCTGTATTCGCGCCGATGTAGTTGTCGACCAGCCCGGTCAGTTCCGCAAAAATCAATTCTTCTTCGCTCGATACCTCATCATCTATATTAATTAATACTTTTATGAGATCGGCCAGTTGTGAAGCCTGAGTTACGGGCGGTGACGTGCTTAGATAGCCGTTCATGCTGTCACGTAAGGCGATAAAACTCGTCGTTCCCGATCCGCGCGTACTTGAATCCCATGTAAAATCAATACCCCATGAATCAGCAAATGATTCGATAAACTCTTTTTCGCGATCGTCCAGCACATCATCGATTAACGCGACTTGCGTTAGAATATTAACAACTTCCTGAGCGTCTGCGGGTTGAAACATAAGCTTGGCTAGATCACCAACCTCGTCACGCTCTAATTTAAGCGCCTGCATAAGCAAACTCCAGATTCCCTTTGTTCTTTCGCCTTCGACCCATAATCCTGTTCCGACCGCAATTGTAAACACTGCGCTTAATATCCAGATAATCGAGCTAAGCACACCGTATATTTGTTTCTCGAAGATAAAATTCACGGCAAGAAAGACGTTTGTAAACAAGCCCAGTCCCATTGCGATTATTGAAATACTTTCAGCTACCATTCTATCGTGTTTGCGTTTCCAAAGCTTGTTCAGCGACAAGTAAACACGTATTAGCGTCATCGCTAAAGAAACGTGTACCAGAAATAAAACGAACTGTCGAATATTTTCCATGTAGCTGTCACCTTAACTTAGTGGATTTCTGATTTTCAAATAAGAACATGTGATTGAAAACTCAAGTTCAGTAATATACTACGCGTTTACCTACATCTGACCGCGCTGGAACGATTTATTCAAAGCCTGCTCGCACAATTTCAGGTAATACAACGGCGCTAAATTGTGCGCTTTGGCATAATTAAAGTTCGACGCCGCACTTTCTCGCAATCCCTGATACCAATAACATCTACCGAGATTAAGCGCTACGTCCGAGCGCCCCATATCCTGAGCCATTCCGAGGAACTCTATTGCCCATTCAGTGAGTCCCCTGTAGCTAAACCACTCACCAGCGGCAGCATACGAGTCAGCCGTTCCGATAAAGGAGCTGAGATCGCCGATTACATCGGTCAGTTCATCGCTATATATTGAATACCGAATCGGCGTAGTTAGATCCCAATGCTTTATTACCTTATCACGGCCGCCGGTTGCTATTTGATTTCCATCTGAGGATACAGCCAGTGCCGTAATCGGGCGTTCGTGCTCCGAAAACTCACCTACTAATTCTCCCGATCCGGTGTCCCAGACCTGAAGGAACCCGGCACGATTCACCGAATAGAGATACCGACCTTGGGGGCTATAACTGAGTTGTGTAATCTCCGACGATTGAGTTGATTGGTATACCAGAGTTCTGATGCCTTTTCGTATATCCCAGGTCTCGAGTTTACCCGAACGCGTTCCAATGACTATCCACGCTGCATCCGGGGAAAACGCAGCGGTCCGGGCGTCCTCAATCAAAAGTTCGCGAACAACACCGAAGTCCGGGGCACTCCATATTAGCACAGTGCCGTCACTGTTGATCGCTGCAGCCAAGGTCCCGTCAGGTGAGAATGACAGCCCGCGAATCGGGCCCTTACCAATTAATTCGCGTTGGCGTAGATTCGTCGCCAGATCCCAAACGATTATCTTGCCCTTCCGATTGGAAAAAAGCACGCACCCCTGCGACTGTGAATGGATCGCATCCAATATCGGCCCGTATCCCAGTTCAATTGAGCGATTTTCTCCCGAAAACAAATCCCAGATCCTGAGCGTGCCGTCAAGACTGGTAGACACAACCTTTCGATTATTACCCACAAACGCGATACTCGTCACTGCACGATCGTGACCACTAAGCGTTTTCAGGAGCATTCCAGTAGCGGCATCCCAGAGTTTGATCGTTTTGTCCCACCCCCCGGATACGATCAGTTGATCGTCGCTCGAGAACGCCGCGCACACAATCGCTCCTGTGTGCCCGGATAAAGTCTTCACACCGCGAGTTGCATCCGGAGCCAGTAGATTCAGCGAGAAACCCGGGCCGTTTGTTAATGCGATTTCACCAGTGGCAGAAAAGGAAAAGTCCGTAGCTGTCCACCCCGGACTGCGCTTTTCCCAAATACGGGCCTGTTTCGAAATATCCCAACGCGTTAGTGATAAATCTTGATGCGCACATACAATCGAACCGCCGTCACGGCTGGCTTTAATGTCAAGAATCGATGCAACCTTCCCTTTTAACCGCGATTTTTCCTCTCCGGTTGACATATCCCATAATCGTACAACACCGTTGAGATTCCCGGATATTATAGTCTTTTCCGCCGCTCCGAAAATGACAGTGGACGCGGCCGCTTCATTACCATCGAATCGTTGCAGTTGTTCCCCGGTGTTAGTGCTCCACAGACGCACCGATCGGTCGACGCCCCCCGTGAGAAGCGAGCTTCCATCTGCTGAAAATATAAGATCGATTGCCCCGCCTTCGTGATCGTCGATTTCCACGATCTTCTCACCGGTCGTAAGATCCCAAATAAAAACCAATCCATCCGCGCCGGCCGAGGCAGCGATATCAGGAGCGGGAGATAGCGACAGATCGTTAATCCAGCGGCTATGCCCGTGCAGTGCATTCACTTTGTTGCCGTTGTTGACGTCCCAGTAAATGATCGATCCATCATAATGCCCTGAGAGGATATTTCGATTATCGTGCGTTATAGCGATGGAAACGACAGGACTTGCATGGTCAGATTGTGACAATTCCGCGGTTTTGCGCCCCGTTTTCAAATCCCAAACAATCAATCGTCCGTCGCTGCTGCCAGATACACCAACATCACCCGTCTGTGACACCGCAATAGAAAGGACCGGGCTCGTATGACCGGCAAATGTCGTAATTGGAGGAGGAGAGTTTCTAAAAGCATTCCATAACCCTAACTGCGCAGGGAATGTTGACCGGTGCGTAGTTTCGAGTATATCAAAAGAACGCCGATACTTTTCTGCCGCATGCCCCCATTTATCCAGAGCACCCAAAGCATTCCCCTCAGCGATCAGGCTTTGAGCAAGCTGCTGTTTGGCCCGCAACGACTCGACCTTAGCCGCCGCTGCATGTTTTTCGGCTAATCCTTGCTGGTAACGCGCCATTCCCTCGCTTTTCATCACTTGCAACATGAAAACGATCGTCAAGGCAACGATTATAAAAGCGCTGGCCGCTAACACGCGGTGCCGATTGACTAGAAGAAGTAGTAATCGTAATGCACCAGCATCTTCAGCTGAAGTCGCAAACCCAGCCTGATATTTGCGAATATCATCTTGCAAATCTGCCACGGATTGATAGCGATTTTCGGACGACAACGCCATCGCCTTCATCGCAACCGCTGACAGCGCTGAAGGGACTCGTTTCCCCGGGCAGTGTATCGGTTCGGGCACCCGACCTAGATCTCTCTGCTTTAATTTCTTAGCGCCTAAATCGGCAGGCGAAACGACTTCAAAAATCTTCAGGTCTTGATACAACTCTTCTGGCTGCTTATGGCGGAAAGGTAACCGCAAGCTCAGAACGAAGTAAAGAATCACCCCCAGCGAAAAAACGTCACTGCGGGCGTCTAATTCATCGACCCGTCCCACTCGCTGCTCAGGCGACATATATCCCATTGTCCCAAATACATCGCCAATGAACGTGCCGTAGGTATCATTCAAAACGTTACTCTGCGCAGTCTCCGGTTCCCGCAATAAATCAACATCTGTCATATCGGCAGTCGGCTCAGCAGTTAGCACCTCGGTGATGGTGCTAGGGGGGGCACAAGATTCTCCAGCAGTGGACGTGCCAGTCGACTTTTCCATCGGAATTTTACTTTCAGACCGCTCAATCTGGCGCATACTCATCATGCACGATTCTACGTCCTTACGCAATGGCGACGTTTCCAGTACTTTCGCAATCCCCCAATCAAGAACCAGGACCTCACCGTAGTCGCCAACCATAATATTCTCCGGTTTCAGATCGCGGTGAACAACACCTTTCGAGTGAGCGAAAGCGATGGCGTCACAGACATCCTGGAAAATATTCAGCAGGCGATCAAGCGGAAACTTATCAATATATTCCGGATCCCCACGCTTCAGCTTCGAAAGGACTTGGAGAAGCGTTACCCCCTGGACCTTTTTCATCGAATAAAACAATCGGTCATTCTCGTCCAGGCTTAAATCATGTACCGGAACAATATTCGGATGCTCCAGTTGTGCGGTTATTTGGGCTTCGATGATAAAACGGTAGGTAGACAGACCCGTCACAAGATTATCGCGCATTACCTTTACAATCACCTGGCGCCGGCAGTTGTTATCCATCGCGATAAAAATCTCGCCCATGCCGCCAACTGCGAATTTTGTTACGATTCGATATTTATCTGCTGGAGATTTACTGAGCTTAGTCGGGGCACTTCGGTTGGCACCGCTGAGAGACTCGCGGGAGGGCATAGGAAGGGTTTTTGTATCTGGTGCAGCGAGGAAGTTTTCTTTCTTATCAGGACTCATCGCGAATATCCGATATAAAAACCAGTGTCTAATTGCAGAAGTAAACGATATTTTATTGAGCCTATTTTGGGTTCGATTCCCGCAAAGAAGAATGGTGCCAAAAGAGGCCAACCGCATAGCGGCGAGGGGTTTCGGTTTTCAGCCAAGTCGATGAGCAACGACGATACTACGGCATCGTTGTATGCCCGTCGACGTACCTGAAAGGCACGAAACACCTCTTGCAATAGAAAGTTTATGCATAATGAAGGTTAGAGTTTTGGCGTCTTTGGTGCCCGCAATGGGCTCCAGATGTAGTGGATATTTCGAATATAAAAATATGCCGAACGTCATGGAGTTTTCGTCCGGATTACCCGAGACTCTTCCCGCATGAGCGAGGGTCCCGATAGTGCGGAACGCTTATGCCGAGAGATCGGGGGCAGTATATTCTGCGTAGCGGGCATTGCGACGGTCTATTATTCGCAATCAAAGCACGGGGCATTATCGGTTTTATATGCGTCTACTTTGAATGGCAAGGTTCGCCTGACCGAACGCTCTTCCGTACTGGTTGCTGACGATTTATTTATGTCATGAAAGGCAGCAAGACTGAAGCTTGTTTGAAGATCGTCTGGAGCAGGCGGGACCCCACCACGACCGGTTACAATAAAACTGCTGATGTTCTCACTGGACCTCAACGCGCAACGCGCAACTATCCAATCGGCGGCGTCAATGAAGTTGGTATGCAACGCAACTAATCCAGCACTTACGTCCGCATCCGGCGAGGTGACCTTAATCTGGCCGTCATTTCGTAGTGCGGATGACGCCTCGACGATGCTATTGTTGGACTGAATAAAATTCCGGGTCTGTATATCTATGTTTCCGCCGTTGCCGCCAAACGCATTTGCGATAATCCTGCTGTTATTCAGAACGACGTTAACAGGATCGATCGAAATATCGCCGGCGCGGTCACCAGCCTGGGAACCTTGCGCGCTGGTTGAAATCTCACTAGTCCCTAAATAAACCAATTCACGCGCATTCACCGTTATCTTTCCACCACCAGCATCCCTTGACGAGGTCTTAATAGAACTCTGATTAAGAATACGTACCGTGTCAGTGGCGTTGATGCTGACAGCACCGGAATCGCCACCGCCCATTGATGATAGACTTTCTGAAAGGATTGCTGACCCGGCGCTTAGTTCCAAAACATTCATATCCAACTCAATATTTCCACCTCGGCCGTCACCATGAGTGTTTGTATTTATTAGCGCTCCATTGCGTATTCCAACTGTATTCGCATCGATATCTACCCTGCCTCCAGTACCCGCGCTCGTCATTTCGGAGAGTGTCTCAGCCACAATCCCAGTGAAGCCGGGGCCCTGCATTCCGTTTGCGTTACTACTTTCGACGCGATCGAATAGGACCGAATTCGCAAGGATAGTAATATTTCCGCCATTGCCGGTACCGAAAGTGGTCGCACTAATAAAAGAACTTTCGTGGCGGACTTTTAATACATCGGTGGTAATGCTGATATTTCCGCCCTTTCCGCCAGCGCCCGTCGTCCTTCGGCTCTCAGCAATGACACCGGTTCGAGTCATTCCGCCTATGCTATCAATCACAACGCTCCCGGTAGCAAACAGGCTTATTCTTCCGCCGTTTCCACTGCCGCGGGTCGTGGCGTTTATCTCAGCACCGCGATAGATCTCAATCGTACCGGAGCTTATCTCGATGTTCCCGCCATTGCCGGTCGCGTCTTGTTCGACGGATTCGGCGCTGATGCCCGTGGTCCCCATGTTGTTGCCATTCAAACGAATCGACGTGGCGTTGACTGTGATCATTCCGCCGTTTCCGCTACCCTGCGTATTTGCCTGAATAACCCCGCCATTGGTAATCTCGAGTGCATCAGAATTAATCGATATATTGCCACCTCGTGCGGCTCCCGAACTGTCCGTCGTAACGGTCGCGTTTGTGCCCTCTATCGTTAAGTCCGTTGCGGCGATAGAGATATTCCCGCCGGGCCCGCCGGTTGTCTCAGCTTGGGTCTCGCTGATCAAACCAGTTTGTTGAGCGCCACCCTGAGAATCAATCAGAACGGTCGTTGCTGTCACCTCGATTTTACCGGCTGGAACATTCGTTTCAGTACTGGCGTTGATCTCCGCACCGTTCAAGATCTCGAGGCTACCCGTTTCGATAACAACGTTTCCTCCCGTTGAAATAACCATTCCGCCCATCATACCGTTCATGTTGCCAGCCCCAGTAGTCGCCGGCTCGGTAGTCTGCGCCGATATCCCCGTAAAGTCAGTTAATCCCTGACCATTCATCCGGATAGAGTTCGCCCTAACGGTGATGGTGCCCGCATCCCCGGTTACACTGGAGGCGAAAAGTGAAGCGCCGTTTGATATTTCGAGATGTCCGGTTGCTATCGTGATTTCGCCGGCGGGGATTGTCCCTTCGGGGTCGCCATCGACTTGAATGCCAGCCGTCGGGGCAACTGTTTCACGGCGGATATCTCCTTGCTGATCGCCCATATTTCCCATCATTCCCATTCCACCTTCTCGCGTCATCTGCATTGGCTCTGGTGCCTCGTTGCGAATAAAAATCGTGCCCAGCGCCTCGAATGCGTTGATATCGAACGGATCTTCGCCATTGTTATTGGCAACGGTGACTTCGCCCCCTGATCTCGTACTAATCAAGTTTATTTTACCTCCGGTCGCCTCGATTTTTCCGTTAACCACATTGATGTCACCGCCAATCACCGATAACTCACCGTCTCCGTTAATCTTACCGCCATTGATCGTTATGGAGGATGGATCGTCGCTTAGAAACCCAAACGCTGAAAGTGATGCTGGTGTCCCTGGAAAACTCGGGGATGAAGGTGTGCCGTTATAAAAGGTGCCATCGTCGAACCTAACATAATCGGCGGTACTCACTGAAAACGCGCCGTTAACGTTGATATCCGCATGCGGCCCAAACACGATCCCTGCCGGGTTGATCAGAATTAAATCTGCCTGATTGATAGTCGAGGTAAGCCGCCCGTTTATGGTTGAATTCTGTCCACCGGTAACACGGCTTATGATATTCGTAATCAAATCGGGCCCCGTAAAAGTGGCTGTTTCGTGGATGCGAATATTGAATTGACTAAAGCTGTGAAACAGGTTGGTGCCGGACTGTAGCCCGAGGTTCGCGTCGATTGTGTACGCCGGGCCTACCTGTGGCACAGGGCCGGCTGTCGCGGATCCAACAGTGCCGTCGGTAACAATCTGGGCAGTAGTACTCGGGATGAAAATCAGCGATATGAGAATTAGAAGATTTCGCATGAATTTATTCCAGTCAAGTTGAAACCAGTAGCACCACGCTAGCCTCAAACCGACAAGTTTTCGCTATCCTGGATACCGGTTGCTAGATGCCGGATAAAGAAAGTAGCTTCCAGCTAGACCCGGTTCGAAAAGGTATCGTGGTCCGCACGCCTGCCTATTTCGGTCGAATTTTCGCGCTTTTCGGTCGACATTCGATGCTTGAGCATCGGATTCGACCCAAAAGCGCAAAAAGGCACCGAAAGAGGTAGGCGCCCTTCGGGTTGCGGCGGATGACGGGCATCTTCCGACCTGGATCGGTAAGTCAATAGCTCCAAGCTATTAACGTAACCGATCCAGGCCGAAACCTGACCGACATGCGCTCCCAATGCGGGCCGCGCTACCTTTTCGAACAGGGTCCAGCTAGTCTCCAGAATCAGGTATCCAGTATCAACATCTTTCAGGCAGAGCCGCACAAAACTCATCGGTTTTGTGTCGGTTTCGCCCTTTAAAGGTGTCTAGTGCCTATCCACTACGTCGTTATAGGAACGGTACGCATGATTTTCTGCCGCAACCATATCGAACAACCTAACACTAAAATTATTAGTTCGAAACCGTAGAACACCATAAGCGCGGTGAATATTCCACTGGTAAAACCATAGCTGTGTAAGCCGATACCTAAAAGGTTGACGCCCCACCACGAAAACGCGACGATACAAGCACCGAATACTGCAGCGTTGCAGGTCCCAAGATCTCGAATATAGCCGCCCATTCGAGCGTGTAGAATTGCGAGCTCCCATAGAATAATCATGAGCGCTCCGTTCTCCTTTGGATCCCAGCCCCAGAATCGCCCCCAACTGTCGTTCGCCCAAATCCCCCCCAATATCGTACCGACAACAGAGAACAACAGACCGAAGCAAATGACCCCGTACACCATTCTCGCTACACTGCTGTAGAATTTTGCGTCGTCTCCCTTGAGCCCTATAACCTTTGCGAGGATGTAAATATGGGCAATCGCGCCTGCCAATATTCCAGCCGCATAACCGATAGTTACAGTGGTGACATGAGTTGATAGCCAAAAATTCGAATCCAGGACTGCGACCAGACTCGTCATCGTGTCAGTCCCCTCTTTGACCTCGTACTTATTCGCGAGAAACAATCCGAGGGTGCCAATGATTGTAGCAATAGACAGTGCAATGCCCTGGCGGTTGATAAATTCAATAAACATCGACACCAGAACGACAACCGCAGTAATGAATAGAACACTCTCGTATAACGTACTCACGGGTGGGCGACCGCGAACGACACATCGGAAAACTATGCCGGCTATAAGATATAAAGTCCCACCTGCCAAGGGGATAATCGAAAGTCTATACAACAGCCTATTGGCCGGCCTCAACCAGGAAATCGCGATAAAAATAAAACTCAAGATGTACAGTATTAGACTGTAATAGAAAAACTTTCCTTTATAAAATATAAACTCCAGGGGGATCTTCGCGTACTCTCCTCTGGCATCAGCAAGTCCGCGCGCGGTCTCATGAAATTCAATCAGGTTTTCCGTGAAATCCTCGGTGTTATCCCTTGCCCCATAAAGATTCTCAAACAAAGAGAGCAGCCAAATATGCTCTTTCGGAGGTTGTTGCCCCGAGAATGCCGCGTTCATGACGTCCGCTGGTGTTAGCCAGTCAGAACCCGTACCGGTCTTAGCCGGGGCGAAAAGAGCCAATGCCGCCGCCCCACTCCCGACCCGATCCATCTCACGCAAGAGTTTCGTAATCGACTGGCGATTTAGATCTGGCCCCGTTCCCGCCGATTCCAGTGCATTGTAATTTTCCCGTATTAGATCCGCACTCTCCACCGCGCGACTGAAGCTTATTTCCAGCACACCGCCCAGACTGGAGCTGAGCGAACTGTTCTCGACAATCTCGAAAGTGGCTGTAGCAAAGTCAAGATAGTGAGTTAGCCACTCGAATTCAGTAATATTCTCTGCCAAATGAACAATCTGCGCCTGCGTCGACGACCGATCTTTTGCATCGATTTTAATATACTCGTTGGCTAACCGAAAAAGGCCCTCGCGGCCGGTGTAGAGATCTGCGTAACTATATCGGTCACGTTTCTTCTTATCTGCGTGCGTGACGCCGATCGCATCCAGAACAACGTCGTCGGGCACGAGGAAGATCGGGTATAATTGAACGAGTTCCGGATAAAACAGACAATCAAGCAACCATTCCAGAGACGTTCGCCTATCTCCATCTGGCGTATAACATACGCGGCGGCCGTTTAACTTTAGCAGTTTGAACCGAGCGTAACTGTCTAGCGGCTTAACTCGTCCAGCATCCTGAATAGCTAAGGTGGAGGCTAGTTCTATAATCTCGCTGGTCCATTGAGGCGAGCTGGCATGGCTGTTAGCGTCGCCGGCACCGGCGACGCCAAAATCACCGAATAAAAAGACGGCGGCGCTGTAAATGAATACCCGGATTATCTTAGTATGAGATATTAATTTCATAAGAGCCCACCAGTGGGTTTCCTTTTTAACCCGCATTTCACAATACGAAACGGGCTCACAATGTCGAAGATTTCCGCCAAATTTCAAGGGAGCCCACCAGTGGGTTTCCTTTTTAACCCACATTTTATCCGTCTTCGTTCGGGTAACTACGACGGGACAGGTGCAATACAAAACCGGTTCATCCATAGTTTTTTGGTCAAATTCCGAAATAAATCAAATCGAAAATCGGCAATCGAAAATCCACGAAGTTTCACAGGAGCGTCCATTAATGCAATTAGGAAACGCAGAACGGGAGACTGGAGGGCCGATAGCCTCATCGGCCGCGTTTCATTAAATCAAAATACCGGCCGCTGTGGACATTGGCCCTCCAAATACGCCTCGTTTTTTAATCGTCAGCCGAATTCTCATGGGAGGACGAGACGGGTGACCTAATCCTTTGAGTTCTAATGGAAGCAACACTGCTCGATGCGCTTGTTGGAGTTCGCATACATATCCGAAACTTACTGAGATTGACCGAAATCGAGGCCATATCAGTGAAACTTTCAAGAAAAATAAAACTAGCCTGCATTATGCACAAATTTCGTCATGAGAATAGGTAGCTTGTTTTAGGTTAATGAGTTATGGAGGTTGTCGGGGTGAAAGAATATTGAAATATTTCGAGATCCGACGTTCTTTATAACTCTTTTAGATGAAGCAAGATACGTATTCGCAATAGAAAGTTTATGCATAATGCAGGCTAGTCATTGGCAACTGAGGTAATAGCTGTTAACCCACGTTCTCGTCGTATATAGCGGATCAATTTCTGCGAGAAATGAATAAGTAAACCTACCCCGATAATCGTACAGGCCGCAATCGGAAATCGATCCGCAGGGTTCTTCACGACGGCAAACGTCGAATATAACGGATCATTTGGCTTCGCATTCGACGGGCCCCACGACGCTTGAAATAACGTGTACCCGCGATGTCGCAGTGGTTCGTTCATGGTAATCTCTATCCGCTGCGATATACCATCTTCAATTTTCGTTATATCGCTGGAAAATACTTTGGCAATCGTAGTTCGCGGATGAAGTTCGCGCGTGAACTTGTCGAGAACAACCGTAAACGGCAGCGTCCAGCTTTTCGGTCGAAGATCGATCGCCCATGGTCTGCGGTCGATTTTCTGAGCGTATGCGTATTCCTGTAACCCCCATAGAATAGCTTCGTGCTTTCGGCTATTGGCCTTTTCGATTAGCTGAATATATGCGCCTGGGACATTACGCTCAGCCTCTTTTGCCGCCGCGGTATCCTGTAAAAAATAACCGTCTACAACCGGCACATCGACCTCGAACATTGGCCCTTTCGGCAATGCCTGGGAGTTTCTCATGTACCGATTGACACGTATCGCAAACGGCAACTCGCTTGAATGAAAGGTCACCGGCATCTCATTACTTGCGCTTTCGAACAGTTCGCCGGGAATGATGTGTTCCCGAACTGAGCCGTCGTCCGTCGTCTCTTTTACGCAGATTTCCCAGATATAGTAACTCTGAAACTTGTCGGATTGTTGATTCTCATACAGCGTAAGATATCCCTCATTCGAGAAGGCATACGTGATAAAACCAGACAGCAGCAGCAACGCTATACCGGAATGCACGACCAGGATTCCAGCGCGAGACCATCTCTTCTTTATCCGGACCATACCGCCACACAACAGGTTTAACGACAGAAGCACCATAAGTAAACCGCCGCCAGGCAATAGTATCGGAACCCTATTCGCAAGAGTATAACTCACGACTACAGAATTGAAGTACTTCTGCTGAATGTCATAGATCCCATAATCAACCTGCTCCAACGTTCCGAGAAACGTAAGCAGCAACATAAAAAGGAGTATAATACAGGCAAATCCGAAAGAGCTGAAAACTCTGAAAATGCTTTTAATCAGGTTAGTTATCATATACACTGCTTATCTTTGTCCAACATGCGTGATTGAATATCGTTCGGAATCCTATCCACAGCCGCACCAGGCGGTCTACAACTTGGACCGCTTGCGGTCTATTGATCGGCAAAATTTAATGAATTGTTCGCGTTCGCGCTGTATTTCAGCGTGGGGCCCCGTCATCTTGACGAAAAGTGTAGAATCAGGCAGTGCGCAAACCGCCCCAAGGACGGTATAATTCGCGCGGGTTTCCCCCGACATCCCAGTGTAATCGCCGGTAATTTCCACCAGTTTCGTCGGGACTTTTAGAATTTCGATCAGAGGAAGGCCGTCAATTTCCTCCGTGGTCAGCGGCGACTGTCCTGCTTGACGCCGCCAGCGATTGATATTAGCCGTGACCCCGCCGGCAGTTCCGGGGAGCAAGGTTACATAGCATTCAGTTGCAGCATCAGCCCCGGTATAGTACGTCACTAGACGCATTGATCGATCATCTCCCTTTTGCCAATGTTCAGGCGCGTGCCAAACGAATTCTCCTGTATCTAAACCCGGTTCCGAATCGTGTGCCCGCATTTCGGCTCGTGGCGCTCCCGCTGATTTAAGTCGCAACGACCGACAGAACTCGTCGAAATGTTGGATTTCGGTATCGACGATTTTGGTTGGCCCCGTCATTTTGACGAACATCGAAATGCCGCGATGTTCGAGAATCACACCTGACAGCGTATAGTTGCTTTTGCCCTCCTCACTGCCCATTCCCGAAAATTCACCTTCACATTCCAGATAAGTCGCGGCGTGTCCGAAAAGCTGTTTCTTCTGCAGTTGTGATATTTCTTCTGACAGCAAAGGTCTAAGAGACATCTGCTTACGCCAACGGTTAATATTAGCCTCCAAACCACCGCCGCCTCCAGAAAGGATCGTCACGTAACACTCACTGTCAGGATCCCCGGCAACCTGAAGATTAACCATCCGCATATTTGTTGGTGCAAGTTCATTCCACCCTTCGGGCAGATCCCATTCAAGTGGGATAACGCTGCCCGGGGCAGACTTCATACTTGACTGGGACGCACCGACCATATTCCCGAACCTGTCACTGCTCGTTAAGTCAGTGCGAATCGCCGATTCACCGGCTGGCAGGACTCTCGTCTCAGTGATTTCATATTCTTTCTGCTGTTTGCCGCAGCCTGTAATCAGTATGCAGAACGAGGCCACCACTAACAGGCCAGTTAGAAATCTGGAAAGTATATTCGTATTCAAGACCATGATTCTCCATTGAAACTTGGCTCAAAACTGGAATTTTGAAGATAAGTTTCGCTATCTATTAAATCGGTTCAAGAGTTAACCGGCTGGTCGGCTCCATTGAAACTTGTCGGAAATCTTCGCCATTGTGAGCCCGTTTTGTATTGTGAAATGTGGGTTAAAAAGGAACCCCACTGGTGGGCTCCATTGAAACTTGAGTAATTTGACTGAGATTTTCACCATGTAGGACATGAAGTAAAGACTTTATATATACTCACAATCATCAGATTTTCGAAAACGGGAGTAAAATTCAGGCAGTAATTCTGTCTACTATCTTCTAAATTCTCCATACTTTCGGCTTATTTCCCCCTTCATGCTCTTCATGTCCTTCATGGTGGTAAAGCATTATTCAGTTGACAGATTGCTGCCTTGAAACTCCGATCTGATTCGCCCCGGCGATGTTCATGGAGTTCTGCTGGCCAGCAGAACTCCAGATTACACGGGCGAAGCGCATGTTGGAGTTCACACTTTAGCGTGGTTCTTAGGTTCCTGGTAAGAAATCCCACACTAAAGTGTGAACTCCAACGGCTTGTCCTGCTTGCAGTATACATCTAAACGATCGGCGATCTATATTAGGAATAAGGCGTGTACTATAATGTGCAGGAACCAATATTAATAATGATCTGCGATGCAACGTCGCTATTGTACTGACAACGAACCTATACTGCAAGCAGTACAATTTTCGGACAACTTGCAGGTAACCACCCAGGGGATTCCGAACGATAATTCGAAAACTCGAAGGCGTTTGGTATATATAAGATGAAGTCAAAGCACCTATTGCTACTGTTTTCTCAGGCTTTGATATACACGCTGTATGCCGCACCGAACGCTGGCGAACAACTCATCCTCTTTGTTCGTACCGGTGAAACGACGATCGATTCAACATTTCACGAGTCAATCCCGGCTATTGCGGACATCGCGAAAGAAAGCGGTGTCGAGATGACCATAGTAAATGTTGTAAAGCAGGGAGCTCCACCTGAGGTTTCGATCACCCCCCTCATTGTTTATCAAAATTACAGGGGACGCTCCATCTATCAGGGACGCAGCAATTCCTTATCACGAATCAGAAACTTCATCAGGACGTCCAGGCACATTCCTCAAGGAGAATCTCTGAACATAAGAAAGGAGATCGCGGTTCTAAAACTCGGGCGTACGCGAGTCTGGTCTCCGATAAAAATAGTCCCGGTTACTGGCTCAACGCCGCCAAGATATAATCATAAACGCTTCGTAAGGGAAGCACGGAAAGCGCTTGAAAAAGGCTTCGACGATTTCAATATCTTAACGGAAGCGAGCCTGAAAAGAAGCGACCGTGGTTTCTATATGGATTTCTACCCGTGGTTATCAGAAAACGGAACTGTGTTCCTTTCGCTCTCTTTGTTTTCGCAGTTCCACTGCAAGAAGCCTGTATTCGAATTAAAAGAGACGCCGCTGACGGGATCATGGTCCAAACGCCGGAAACTGTTTCGAAAAGCCGCACGAATAATGGAAGAGGCCGTTAGATTGCAAATACAAAGCCCTCAGTACGGCGACGGCTTCGATACGGTCGGCACTGAGGTCGCGGTAGCGAGCTGGGAGGACCTGGGACTTCCCCTCCCCGAGAAACCTGAAAGTGCATCGGCAGTCGCGATAAAGGATTTAACCATCCCTTTGCATTGGGAACTGGATTCGGAAAGTACAAGTGACCCCCCAATGGTGCAGCTACGGTTTCCAGCGCCATTAGACAACTACACGGGTACAGCCACCAAAGGCACCGCAGAGTTTCACTTGGGCCGGAACGGAGTTATTGACGACGCAAGCGGTTTCTTCGGAGTCGATCCAAAATCAGTAAGTATGGGTGAATCGGATCTTGATGACGCAATACAGGGATCACTCTTTCTAAATACAAAGAAGTATCCGGATGCGCGGTTTAAAATTGATTCTATTACCAGCGAGTCAAAAAATTTAAGTTATGGCCAATTAACGCCTGTTGATGTTACCGGGATATTCACCTTGAAAGGGATTGAAATACCGCTGCGTCCGGCGATGGATCTTGAACCTATCGTTAACAACAACGGGGACCCGAGATTATTGATACGAAGTTCATTTCAGATTAATCTTCGAACCTTCAATATCGAAGAAGCCGAGGGCCCTGAGCCCGCAAAACATACGTTGCTCTTCGACGTCTACTACGTACTGAAACAAAAATCAAATTAGCAATCGGCTGCTTTTGTATATGATATCATTTGATATCCTAGCTAAACTTAGCTAAGTTTAAATAATAACAACCAATTGTACTAAATATTATAAGGCTTTCGACTGCTTGCAGTCTAGCCCCGAAAATCTACACAAGGTGTCCATGAAACTCGTCAATACACATGAAGCAAAAAGTAAACTATCGCAGTTGCTCAGTGAGGTCGAGCTGAATAAGTCTCGGGTTCGAATCTGTCGTAACGGAAAGCCGATTGCTGACCTGGTGCCGGTTCAGTCGTCGAAAGATCCACTATTGCAACACGCTGATCTATCTGTAAAGATCATAGAAGACCCGTCTTTGCCATTGTCCACAGACGAGTGGCCCGAGGAGTATCGGTAAATGATTATTCTGGACACCTGCACTCTAATTTGGTTGACCACGGACCTAAATCATATCTCGCAAACAGCAAAAACGCGCATTCAGCAAAGTGCGGGGAACACGTTCGTATCGGCAATCTCTGCATTCGAAATCTCAATAAAGACAGCTAAGGGAAAACTGAAACTTAAATACGATCCACTAACCTGGTTTCAGCTAGCACTCGAGAAACATGGAATTACGGAAATTCCGGTCAACTCGGCGATTGCCGCTAACGCCGCTCAATTGGCACCGATTCATAATGATCCGATGGATCGAATAATCATTGCGACCGCGCAGATTAGTAACCTAACGGTATTGTCTCCGGACCAATATATGAAGTTATATCCTGATGTCTCCGTGATCTGGTAGACCGCCCTGATCTCATTCTAAGCAGAGCAGTCTAAAATCGATACCTAAGCGAATTAGCAAATGACTGTGTTCCGAACGATAGTCGATTCATCCCCTTCCCTCGAACTAAGTAAGATTTCACATACATCAAAAACCGTGCTAATCGGGTCTTGCTTTACGGAAAGTATCGGGGGAAAATTACACGAACTAAAGTTCCCTGTCGACATCAATCCGTGCGGCATTGTATACAACCCGCGTTCAGTAGAGAACACACTCCGTTTTTTACTCGAACAAAAGGAATTTACTGAGGCAGATTTACGATCGCACAACGGACGCTGGTTCAGTCTCTACCATCATAGCCAGTTTTCGAATACTGTTGCGAGCGAGTGTTTACAAGGGATAAATCATCGAATTGAACAGGGCGCCGAATTCCTTGCAGGTGCTGATCACTTGATCCTGACTTTCGGTACCGCATGGGTGTACGAGTTAAAAGAAACTGGCGACGCGGTCTCTAATTGTCATAAATTACCGTCGAACGATTTTAACCGGCACCTGTTGGATGTCAAAGAGATTGTTGATCGATATAAAGTTCTGCTTAAGTCTCTATACGCATTAAATCCGAAGATAAGTGTCGTTTTTACCGTCAGTCCGGTGCGCCACTTAAAGGACGGCGCTCACGGGAACCAGGTGAGTAAATCCACGCTTTTACTTGCCGTTGAACGTCTGATATCGGATTTTATCGGTGACTGTGTTACCTATTTTCCGGCATACGAAATTTTGCTCGACGATCTTCGTGATTACCGGTTCTACGCTGACGATATGGTCCATCCGACAGGAACTGCGGTAGACTATATTTGGGAGAAGTTTACGGACGCCTATATAAGCGATGATTCACGGAGTTTAATTAAGAATATCGCAGATATCATTGCTGCAACTAATCATAGGCCTTTTGACGCGCAGTCATCAGAGCACCGGAGATTCTGCGACAACCAAATTAATAAGATCGAAGCATTACTCGCAAGATACCCGGACTTAAAATTCCAAGAAGAACTCAACTATTTCAATAACCCTTCAGCGATTGCAAATCCGCGTTAGAAGACTATATTAATGTATAATAAAACTATACATATCGGAGAACAGTAATGAAAGCGACCATCGTAGACTTGCGTTACAAAATGAATGATGTCTTGAAGGCACTGGATCGTAAGGAAGAAGTAACGATTTTATATAGGGGGAAGGTCAAGGGACGCATCACCCCGGCGATAAATGAACTTTCACGACCAGTTGTTGATCATCCGTTTTTCGGAATGAACAAAGCCAACAAAGATTCAGTTCAGGATGAGATAAATCGATTACGATCCCCTAGAGTCGATGCTATTTGATACCGATATACTGATCTGGGCTCAGCGAGGAAATCTCAAAGCAGCGCGAAAAATTGAATCCGCGCAGCATAGAGTTCTTTCTATCCAATCTTATATGGAACTCCTGCAAGGAGCGCGAAATAAAGAACAACATGGTTACGTCAAAGGATTCTTAACTGAGTTCGAGTTTCAAATTATACCGTTAAGCGAAAACATCGGGCATCGCGCGGCGATTTATATCGAAGAATATTCACTCTCCTCCGGTCTACGCGCAGCTGACGCTATAATCGCCGCGACCGCAACGGAGAACAACTTCGATCTATTAACCAGCAATACAAAGCATTTTCGCGTCATTAAAGAGCTAAAACTGAAAGTCTTCCGGCCGTAACACATGGAAATTAAGCGCCAGGTGAACGAATGATCTTTATCATACAGGGGGAAGCCTGTAATCCGGTGCGAACCGATACCTGATGAGAAAATAAGCCGTGACGATCCCTTCTATTCCATAAGTGAATGCGCGACGGAATATGGCGGGACGCTTTCTAATCAACAGGTTGATAGAATTCTGTATGAACCCTAAAGATCAACATTCCGCAGAGGCAGGTTTTACCCCACTTCTGCTGTAGCAAACGCGAGCCTCAGTCCACTCAATACAACAGCCGAACTTGCAAGGCGCCATAGGCAATCGTCTCAATCCTGTGTCATAGTGAGCCGAGTTCTAGCAAGACTAGTAGAACGAGACGGCCGGAAGCTTGCAACGGGCAGTGGATTCCGTTAACCATACCCTTAGAAACCACTTGTCACGGCGAAATTTGAGATGAAGCCAGATGAAGCCTAAACCAGAACCCCCTCCCCTTCCCTGTCGCTGCCCGTGGGTGGACTTGACGAAATCCGAATATATCGACTATCACGATAAAGAATGGGGAGTCCCTGTCCACGATGATCGAACGTTATTCGAATTCCTCACACTGGAATCGGCGCAGGCTGGATTGAGTTGGTACACCGTTTTAAAAAAGCGAGAGAATTACAGGGAGGCATTTAAGAATTTTGATCCTGAAAAAGTGGCGCTGTTCGACGAGAGACATGTGGAAACGCTGTTGCAGAACCCCGGTATAATCAGGAATCGCTTAAAAGTCAATGCTGCTATCCGGAACGCACAGCTCTTCCTCGCGATTCAGGAGGAATTCGGGACTTTCGACGCGTATATCTGGCAGTTTGTAGATGGGACGCCGATCGTCAATGACCTTCGTAAGATGACCGATTATCCGGCAACCACTCCCGAATCAGACACGATGAGTAAGGATCTGAAACAGCGCGGATTCAAGTTCGTAGGCTCGACGATATGCTACGCGCATATGCAGGCAACCGGTATGGTCAATGATCATACCGTAGACTGTTACCGGCGCCAGGAGATCGTGGACGACTATTAAGCCAAGTGAGTAAACCCAGCGAAACTCCAGAGTCCACTACTTTATCAACTCGCGTACTTATGTCTGTTTCACGGGAGCGTCGACCGACGCGCTTTCTGCTGTACAGCAGAATTATTACATAACGAAACTCAGGTTAAGGCACGCTGAAGCGTAAACTCCAACGTGCGCTTCGCCGGTGTAATCTGAAATACTGCAGGACAGGCCATTGGAGTTCACGCTTTAGTGTGTCAAAATGACGAAGTTTCAGAGGATCCTTTCTACTTCAGCACATTCCGCGCAATTGCCTCAGCCACTTTAATGCCATCAACCCCTGCTGATAGGATCCCCCCGGCATACCCCGCACCTTCGCCGGTTGGGTATAAACCGATCGTATTAATACTCTGATAGCTATCGCTATCACGCCGTATCCGGATAGGAGAGGATGTACGTGTTTCGACGCCGGTAAGGACAGCATCGGATCTATCGAATCCACGGATTTTCTTTGCAAAAGCGCGTATTGCCTCACGAATAGCCTCTGTCGCAAAACCCGGAAGGACATTGCTTAAATCGCAAAGATTCACACCGGGGGTATAGGACGGTGTTACAGCCCCGAATTCAGTGGACGCGACACCATTCAGGTAATCCCCAACAAGCTGGCACGGTGCATCATAGTTACTACCTCCCAAAACATACGCCGCCTCCTCAATTTTGCGTTGAAGATCGATCCCGGCCAACGGATGCCCGGGATAGTCCTCTTCCGGAGTGATCCCAACGACTAGTCCGCTATTCGCATTTCTCTCATCTCTGGAATACTGGCTCATACCGTTCGTTACGACTTGGCCTTCTTCCGACGCTGAGGCCACAACCGTGCCGCCCGGGCACATGCAGAAGGTGTAGACAGAACGACCGTTGGTACAATGATGAACCAACTTATAATCAGCCGATCCAAGTAACTTACTTCCGGCATCCGCCCCCCAACGACACCTGTCTATCATTCCTTGCGGATGCTCGACGCGAAAACCGATACTGAATGGCTTTGCCTCTATATGGACCCCTTTATCGTGTAACATCTGGAAGGTATCCCGAGCACTGTGACCAATAGCGAGCACAACGTGCTCTGTATCTAGGCTCTCATCGTTAGATAACTTCAACCCTGCAACCGTGCGGTCAATTAGCAAAAGTTCCTCAACCTTCGACTCAAATCGGATTTCACCACCAAGCGATTCAATCGTCGCCCTTATTTTTTCTAGAATTTTAACCAGTTTAAACGTCCCGATATGCGGCCGGTAAACGTAAAGTATTTCTTCCTGCGCCCCAGCATTAACGAATTCGGTGAGGACTTTGCGCGCCCGATTATTCTTATCTTTGATCTGACTATAAAGTTTCCCGTCAGAAAAGGTCCCGGCACCGCCCTCTCCGAATTGGACGTTCGAATCGGGACTAAACTTGCGTTTACGCCAAAACCCAAAGGTATCGGCAGCACGTTCCCTTACGCTCTTTCCGCGCTCCAGGATGATCGGCTTTAGCCCCATTTGCGCCAGGAGAAGACCTGCAAAAAGACCAGCAGGCCCAAAGCCCACGACGACCGGGCGCGTCCCATGATAATTCTCCACTTGCGCGGTTAACCGATACGTCGTATCCGGTTTCTCAAAGACTCGGGGATCATTTGCAAAACGTTCCAGTAGTTGCCTATTGCATTTTGTGTCTACATCGACGGTATAAACGAAGCAAATTCGCCCCTTCCTCCGAGCATCCGTACTGCGCTTAAAAACCGTGAAAGCAATCAAGTCTTCAGCCTGAATATCCAGTTTCTCAATTACCGCCGCCACCAGTGCTTCGTGCTCGTGACCGAAGGGTAACTTAATTTCTGTTAACCGTATCATTTAATCCCACCAGTGGGTTTAATTCCCTGTTCTGCTGTCCAGCACGAACGTAGTAAGGCTCTAAGAGTCTTTCATGCCTCGCGGGCTTGCCCCGAGGCAGTTGATTCATCACTCAAGTTTTTAGGAGTTATTGATTTCCCGTTTCGAATATTTATTGCTATAGTTGAAGAAAGGAAGTCAACTCTGGTCGAAGGAAAAGTACTAGAGTTCGAGTATATTACCCCATACAAGATAATCAGTGGTCAACCATTCACACAACCACTTTACACCGACTTTTCGATTCGTTGCGGGTCGTAATTAGGTTATACTAACTCCAGTTAGGTTTTCGACAGTTTTTCTAAGATCTTTGCCTACGATGACAAGAGATCGTCGAAAATTGGACTGCTTGCAGTCTAGAAAAAACAAATAAGGACGATATTAACCATGTTCGACTCACCTGAGGACCTGCTCAAGTTATGGATCAAAGAGGTAAATGCCCACAACCTATCTGGTGTGATTCGCCTTTACGACGCGCACGCTATCTTATTACCTACGTTTTCGAATAAGTTTCTGAACACGGTCAATGGGATCACGGATTATTTTGAGAAGCTGTCTACTCACAAAGATCTGGAAGTAAAAGTACATGACAATACACTTTTAATTCAAAGCCTCGCCGCGACGATATTCTCTATTAGTGGAATTTATTGCTGGCGATTTGAAGTTGATGGGGAACTTCTAAACTTTGAGGCGAGGTTCACGTTTCTCGTCGATATCAGTCATCCGTCGCCGATCGTTCATCACCACTCGTCGCAGGTTCCGCGGATGCTGTAAGATTGATGTCATTAATGATCTATACTGCTTGCAGTTTAACTCCCTTGAAACTTGGCGGAAATCTTCGATATTGTGAGCCCGTTTCGTATTGTAAAATGTGGGTTAAAAAGGAAACCCGCTGGTGGGCTTCAGGGCAATTTAAGAGTCAACCTCATATTACCACAAAAATCGACTTCCTCGGTGTTTCTCCGATATTCCGACTTTTGTGCCCGCGCCCGGTAGTATCTTCGGCCAGAAGCACATCTCCGCCCCTAAAACGCCGCTTCGAGCCGTCGCCGATTTCGATCTCAACTTCGCCATTCAGGAATACGACGTACTGCCGTTGCGGGGCATTATGCCAGTCAAGATTATAGTCCGCATCGTTTTCCCGGAAGACTACACCCTGAGCGAGCTGAACGTCGGATAGTCGGCCTATATCACTTATGTTATCTTGTGGTATTTCAATCTCATCAAAATGCGACTCATTATCGTCACCGCTGTATAGTCTAGTGATCTTCACAGTACAGGCTCCCTTGATAATTGAGTAATTTGACTGAGATTTTCACCATGAAGGGCATGAAGAGCATGAAGTAAAGACTTTTTATATTTTCCCCTTCATGCTCTTCATGTCCTTCATGGTTGTAAAGCATTATACGGTTGGCAGATTGCTCCTCTGAAACTTGGCGGAAATCTTCGATATTGTGGGCCCGTTTCGTATTGTAATAAGTGGGTCAAAAAAGAAACCCACTGGTGGGCTCCTCTGAAACTTCGTCAAGGCTTATGCGAAATGCATAAGTTGTTAGTATTTAATTAGTTATATTGCAATATGAGATTGAATTTTCCTCCGCAGGTGATACTATATAAGTAGTTGAAGACCATATAGTTAACACCAAATACGGAGGAAAAAATGATGAAAAACTTTCAGCTTTCGCTGTTCTACGACATTGAACAATTGGTTTTGACCTCATCGTTCTATCGGAAGTACGATGCGATTTTTCGCTCATTACCTAATGGCGTGTTCGTTAATGATTGCAATGGCGGTGTTGGCCGCACGGGATATTGCCGGTCATCGTTTGTTAAAGCATTCGTAGTGATGCACCTCGAAGAGATCAAATCAGTCCCGCGTTTGATTGAATTTCTCGATGCCCATCCAGTTCTCACAGAAATGTGTGGTTTCTCAATGGGCAATATTCCTGACAACTCTCAGTTTTATCGGTTTCTGGGTAAAACCAAGAATTCGACCTTACAATCGATAATGCATCAGGTCATTACCGGTTTAATTGACCAAGGTATCGTCTCAATGGATACTTTAATGATCGATTCGAAAGCGATTATGGCAGCAAGCAAAGAGAATAATTTTAAGAATCCTACCCGCAATAGCATGAACAAACAGGTTCAACCTAAACGGAACCCACAAGCAACCTTGCATTATTATTCCCATGAGAAGCTACCCGAAAAGAAAAAAATTACCCTCTTTTGGGGCTACCGAACCCACGTGATTGTTTCGAAAGAGGGCATCCCTTTAGTTGAAACCACATTACCCAACAATCAAACCGACGAACAAGTTGCCAAAAGGCTGATTCGAAAGCTCAGACGACTCTATCCAGTCAAGAAAGGCTGCATTTTTATCGCCGATTCCGGTTATGATGCCGGCTATATTTATGAACTGGTCCGTGATCAGTTGAAGGGGAAAGCTTATATCCCCATGCAGAAACGAGCTCAAAAACCGCCCCATAAACTTGGCCCTAACAATGCCCCACTATGTGAGGCCGAAATTGAAATGATATATACCAGTTCCTGGACTGACGGCAACCGAAAAAAGACGAAATTCCGGTGCCCCATCAAAACCAATGCGAATATGGCAGAACGGTGCGATCATCAATGTCCCGTTAACCATATACGCTTTAACGAAGGCGCTCAGTATGGCTGCACCAAATATTTACAAACCTCTGATCATCCGCGATATCAACTTCATAGAAACACCGACAAGTTTAAGAAAATATACCGTCAGCGCACAACCGTTGAACGTTATTTTTCACGCCTAGGCGATCGCGAGGTTGAGCAGACTACACATTACAAATTAAAAGTTGTTAAAAACCAAATGACTATCGCTCATTTATCGATGAGTCTGGTGGCTGCAGCGGCCGCCATTATACTTAAAAGACCCGAAAAAATCCGGTGTTATCGAACGTTAGCCCAAGCGGCTTAAAGGTACTATTAAAAACAGAAACTCACGGAGCGTTTGACTGTTGTAGTATGTCCTAATTTCTCATTTTCACCTTAGAAAACATAAAAGGATCAAGATAACGCGCATTTCTCAAAAAGAGAAAATGAAGCGACCACGAAAAATCGGCGTCAAAAGCAAAATTCACGAATTTTGCACAACCCTAACTTCGTCATTTTGACACACTAAAGTGTGAACTCCAACGGGCGCTACTTGCATACCAAAAGATTAGTGTTGCAAAGGTCCCCCTTTGGAGTTCGAGCTTCAGCGCTATTTGTTGATTGGCAGAGGCAATCCCGCATGCGGGATTGAACTCCAAACTACCGCCGAACCCGAGTTTCCTATCGTATTATGAACGATGACTGTAAATCAATAGAAGATTTCGCGGTGCGCCTGCGGTCAGAGATGCCTGTAGCGTATCTGGAGGAAATAGCCCGGTTAAGTGAAGCCGATATAAAGTCTTACTGCGAGACAGTCAGCGTGCCAGTGGTTAGCATGATTACGGGTTGGATTAGTAACAAGTCGAACCTGATTGATCGATGCGATTTGTACTCTTTCGACGATATCACAGGATTTGTTCTGTACGAGCTATGGAAAGATCTAAGAAACGATCCCCGTCCGGAGTAGTCGATTGGCAGTCAATTACGTCACCCGATCGGATCTTTAATCTTCAACCTGGGAATCTTAAGAAACTTGCGATCATGAGTCCATATCACGTTCGCGCCATTTTCGACAGCGATTAAACCAATTTGAAGATCGGAAAAGCGTACGCCGCCGACTCCCAATTCGATCGCTAATCGAAAGCAGCGTTCTTCGAAACCTTCACCTGGATACCAAATTTTTGCACCAACCCCGTTTATGATCATACGGATAAAATCTGCGGCTTCTGTAGGAGAAGATGGTCGCCCGATTGCGTTTACATGCGTGACAACACTCCAAAATTCACCGATACATGGGAGGCAAATCCCGATTTTTGACGTATTCGCAGCACGCTCAATCGCATCTCGCGCGTCCTTTGACTCCGGCGTAGATGCCCGGTGAGCATAGACTAATAGATTTGTATCTATAGCTATCATTGCGACTTCTGCAACCACTCAACCATAGTGCCACGGCTTTGTATGTCCAAGCCTTCAGGAAGCCCACCATCGACCGTGACCCAATTAATCTTCCTCGGTTTCGTTCTCTTGGTCCCGTCGCTGTAGCTGGTTAGTTGCTCCCGCAGTCCAGCCTCAATTAATGCCCTTAACGGTTTACGAAGCTCTGCCGCCTTTTTCTTAGCCGCGATTAGCAGTTCATCCGGCAATTCTATTGTCGTTTTCATAAAGATTAACATAAACCCATAATTATGGGTTGCAACTATATAAACCGTATCAGCGTCCCGGACTTCGGTCCCGATAAGGGGGATCTCGCGACTGCGGGAATCTAGACTGCAAGCAGGCGAATTCTGGATAACTAAAATGTAACTGCGCATGGGGTTCCGAACGATACTTCGAGAACTCCGCGATTGTTGGAACATATGGTCCGCCGGGGGCTTCTCCGGCCTCTGGCACGGCGATTAACTTGAGTTCGGAATACGTTGGGGCGAGATCAATTATCTGTACGGTGACCGACAAGACACACTAAAGTGCGAACTCCAAAAATTTCTGAATGAATCGGTCAATTCAACACGGGAAGCGCGTTGGAGTTCGCACTTTAGTGTGCCAAAATCACCTTATTTCGTGGGGACACCTCGGAATTACGCCGATTTATGGTAATCGGTTGGGTGTGATTAGAAAGTAGAATGAATCTGGTTAGACTAGCAAGCAGTGGACTTTTCAACATTCATTTCCATTGCATGCAAAGGTTTTGTTAGAACGTGTCGAGATGTGTCGCGTTTTCGCCGCAGCGAATTACACGAAAACTGATTGGAAACAGTATAAAGGACCAAGTCAAGATTACATGGATTTGAAATCCAATTGGGGGACCACGCGAACCAGCCTGATCTATGCACGAACTTTCTACTGCGAGCACGCATTGTACATGACTTAAATGACTTACAAAAAACACAAGACTTTGAAATAGCTCGCTATTCCTTCAGCCTTAAAACCTTCGTAACTCATTGATTTCAAACACACTGCGAACTCTCGTGACGAAATTCATGCATAGATCAGGCTAGTGAAGTTTAATCGAGGGACGGGGAAAAGAGGTCGTTTTCTTCCTCTAAATTCTCGCTCGTAAAAACGTCTTCGATCACCCGATCGTAGAGACTGTATGCGATGCCCTTGGACCCGGCCCAGGAAACGACCCGTCCGGCATCGTTCCGGTCATCTGCGGTTTGAGTGTATAACCAGTCGACCACTGAGGCGCGGTGCGGCAGTGTTCCGTTCGGACGGACCGATGCGTCTGTACCTGAGTTCGATGTGGTTATATTGCCAGAGCTCTTGTCCTCCATTGAATTCTCCGTTACTTCAACCCCTGCGACCGCGGTGCCAGTATCTGTAATTTCCAGTGCTCCCGGCCAGATTCCGGAAACTTTCGGCCCGGTGTATTCTCGCGAGAATGCAGCACTGCTGCGTCGCCCGGATATCAGGTTCAAGGTGTATGCAGCAACCTTCGATTTCACCCATAAAGTAGTCCCGGCCGTCAATTGAGTTCCCGACGCGACAAATTCATAACGCTGACTTCGCGCATTCCAACTCCATACAGCGGATATCTCGGCAACATCAAAGATGGAGGAGTTCACATCTTTCGACACGCTGATGAGATTCCAGTCCTGAGATAATTCAATATTTTCTGTGGGCGACGCAACACCGTTGACGTTGATCGTATCGCCAGAGCGCGCATACAACCAAACACCCTTACCTAAAGTAAACCGATTCACGGCAGCGAACCCATTTCCGTCCCACTCAAACGCTGTCCCTATCACGAGGCCCTGAAGGGCAGCCCGAACACTCTGCTGCGCACCTATAGGTAGGCTTACGAGATTCCACCCGGCTTTAATGGTTAACTGATATGATGCGGCCGTTCCAATCTGCACCTCGCGAGTTGTCGTATCGGTTGCAATATTACGGCTCAGGTCGGTTACCGTCACGGTTACATCATAACGGCCTGGTGCTAACGCCTCGACAGCATTGTCAGCTAATGTCCAAGTCCCGTCCCCGTTGTTCACTGCAGTAAAACGTTTTCCCGCAATCTCTACTCTAATCAGCGCAGTCGTGTCGTTAACTGTACCTGTTATTTCAGGCCTCGTATCTGTCGTGGCAAGCGCATTAACGGTAACTGCCGGCGGGCTAGTCGTAACGACGTTCGAAACTACGGAAACATTACCCTGCGCATCGGTGCTCTTGATTGTTATATAGACCTTGGCGTTTCTTCCCAAGTCGTCAAAGCTAAGCAGCATCGACTGATCTTCGCCAGCCGGCCTTGGAGTGGGCTCACCTGCCAATTGATTTGCCGCGTTGAATGCTGCATCGGAGTCGATCGGCACCAGACTCCAGCGTATGTCATAGCTGCTCGTGCTTCCGACATAACCATCATCCCCCGGCGCGGTCCAGGTCAGTAAGACAGTCTCAGCGACGCTATCTGATTGAGCGACCAAGTCAGTAATCGCTGCTGGAGTAACTGTATCGCTGGTATACGATTTGACTGTATTCGAGAAGGCACCAACCAACCCATCCAGGTCAATGGCCTCCACGGTGAAGTAAATTTCAGAATCCTGCGCCAGAATATCCAGTGGTACCAGCATCGTTTGGAGATCACCTGGATTCAACGCGGTAGGTGGATTCGGCACAATGGTTGCAGCAAACCACTCTTCAGATTCGACGATTGGACTGGTTGCCCAACGCACCTCATAACTCCCGGCAGCTACTTCTACACCAAGATTCCCCGGCGCGGTCCATTGAAGCTGAATAAACTCAACCGGTAGGCCTTCACGTATCTGAAATTCCGCGATTTCAAGGAAATACGTTCCAGGTAATCCGTCGGCTCTCTGCTGCTCGCGAACGGTTCCAGTGAATTTAACAAAACGAGCCTGCGCCTCAGCAAAGCTCCTTGAGTACCATTCGCCGTCTTCAATGGTAAAGCTTGGATCGCCCTGATTATCTAAGCTCTCGACAATCACCGGCGTGTCGTAGGTTATTCCATCGTTGCTCAGAGCAATTTCGAATTCTTGAGGGAACACATCCAGGAAGCCGGTTCTTGGGAGAATTCTAAAACGGCTTACCGCGGTAATCGCTTCCAAGTCAAAAATTATTTCTTCCGTCGCACCTGGGACATGCCCACGAGGAGTACTCCATGTCGTCGCTGGATTCCCGTCAATCGCTTTCTCTCCCGAGAACAATTCACTGAAGTCTGCCGAGCTGCTGACAAATTGCAGCGGAACAACATCCCACTCGCCGATGCGCACATGCGAAATCGTCAGATCGTCAATTACGAGGTCTTCTGTCTCGGATTTAACGAACAGCTGCCCGGTACCTGTCCGTCCACCTTGGGGCGCACCATCTTCTGTAGACTGGTTTGCAATCGTACCATCCGATTTCACCCGGTCGGTGGGGACCTTTCCAATTTCGCGTACGAGAACATTGGTACGATCGGCGATATTTGTGACACCAGTGCCGGAATCAGAGGAAATGAACGCTAACTCCGTTTCTATTTCATCGTAGATCGCCCCGAATTCACCGATTCCGTTGGCGGCTGTCAAGCGCGCTTTGTACCCGTATACGTCGACAACGACTTCCAGGCCATTCGGCGATTCGTCAGCGACGTCTGTAATCTGTGCACCTGAGTTAAGTGAAATCTCCCCCCAGTTTGCTTGATCGCTGCGCGACACTTCTACCCTGGATGTGGCCGTTCGCGCATCCAGTTGACCAATAATTATGTTCACCGCGGCTGTATACCGGATATTGCGGCCATTCGTAAGGGTGACCGTACCATCTCCCATCTCGATCGAGCCGCCCGCATCAAATTCGACAGTGCCAGCGGTTGCTGTCACATTTTCATTCTGCTTGATCGTCCTGGTTGCGAGTACCGAAATACTACCGATGGTTGAATCAACGGTTGCATCCAGTGTAAGGGTTCTAGAACCCCCTTGTGTTTCCAAGCGGATGTTTCCGTCCGCATCAACCGAGTCCGCGATCGTCAGAGTTCCGTTCAACGTGCGTTGTACGATTGCCCCGCCCGTACCCGCTCTAGTTTCAAGACCATTTAATAACTGGTTATCCCCTACCGTCTGGGTTAAAGCCGTACTTAGAACCCGTTCAACAGGGACGTTTATAACAGTACCTACGACCACGTTCGTCGAATCAATCAAGGCGATTCCGCCAGATCCGGCGATAGCGGTTACCGTAGCAACCTCTGTCTCAAGCGGATTCTCCGCACTCCCCAGTTCACCGACACTGATTCCGGCTTCTAAACGTGTGGCAGTCGCCCAGATATCAGGATCCGAATCTCCCATTGCCGCAGCGTCCTTGATAGATCCCGTATCGCCAGCGATGACTGATACCCTACCCCAACCGGTATTCTGATTAATTTGTGTCATATTCGTACGATCTGTGACCGTGCGCGCGTCCAAGGTTCCGATCTCGACATCAACTGATGCACGATAACGAATATTTTGTGCGTCGGTCTCGGTAGAAGCATTGGCAGCCATTATTATCGAACCAGATGTCGACAACACATCGACCGTGCCGTCACCACCCGTAGAGATACCAGCATTTTGATTCACGCTTCCGGTTGAGAGAACACTGATCGCTCCCGTTCCGCTATCGACGTCAGCGTTTAATGTAACCGTGACTGCGGCGCCGTTGGCCGTAATAAGGACGACACCTGACCCGCGAGCCGAAACCCCGGTATCATCGGCATCGCCTTCCTCAACCAGGATTGAGCCGTTCGTTGTCTGCAGGATAATCGAGCCATTCCCAACCATCCCGTCGTTACCCGTCTGAACGTCACTTTGCGTGTGAGTAGCAGTAGTTAAACCAGCGTTATCCTCGACAAGATTGATAACGACCGTAAACTCGGTAACGGTGAGTGAGTCGCTTTCGAGAATATTTATATCACCATTCGCAGCTCGTGCGCTTAGATTATTAACGGTTGTCTCAAGCGGATCGACTTCGGAATCCAGTTCCCCAATATCGATTCCAACCGTAGCCAGTAATCCGTTCCCAATGACATCAATATCCGTGTCGCCATCGATAATACTGCCGTCCGTTGCGATCATGACAATATCTCCGGCCTGTCCTGAGCTTGCCGAAGTGGCATCCAATAGCTCAACGAAAATATCGACCTTTGCGAGATACCGAATATCACCGTTACCGGAAGTTGCCGAAGTCCCCTCAGCCATAGTGATCGAACCGGACTCTGCTTCGACCTCGATATCGCCACCGTTAGTTGTAACGTCGGCATTCTGCATTATATGACGATCTGCAATAATGGAAATGCTGCCCGTTCCACCGGAAACGATACCGTTCAGTATAATATCATTATTCGTCCCAGGAGCATCAAGAAGAACATTACCGTTCCCGACCGCGTCAACGCCAAGGCCCCGGGCGCCGCCGTCATTTACAATTATAGTGCCGTTGTCCGTGCGTAGAACGATCGATCCGCTACTGGTGGTGGCCAGGTCTGCTTGAGCACTGTCAGTAACAGTCGTTGTCGTTCCATCGCTCTGAACGCGCTGCAGCGCTATGGACACGTTGTCGACAGTTATTCCGGTTGCTTCGTTCAAGTTAATTCCATCCGCCCCTGCCTTTGCGCTAACGGTGACGACTGTGATCTCCAAAGGATTATTACTCCCTCCGAGTTGACCAACGCCTGTCCCGGCTTCAAGTCGCAAGTTATCGCCGATGATATCCCGGTCAGAATTGCCGTTATCGAATATCGTCCCGGAGAGTGCAAGCACACTAATATCTCCATCGACTGCGTTTAATCCGCCAAGCCTGACATCGGTCCCGCCAGAGTATCTAATATCACCGCCGCTGCTGGATGCGATTGCCATATCATTCATGGTAATTGTGCCTGAAGTCGCAACGACGTAAATATCTCCGGCAACAGTGATGAAGTCGCCGGTCGCCAACTGGGTAATGTTACCGCTGGCGATCACGCTTATGTTACCCGATCCGGATGTCACATCGACATTTGCGCTAATATCTGCACCCGACTGAATGAGTATATTACCTGCGGCATCCGCACTTACAGACGTTCCAGCGACCGCATCGTTGCCGCCATCGGTGAGAGTAATTGATCCGCCCGCTACGAGAACAATGTCTCCAGCAGCCGACGTCCTCAGATCACTCTGCGCAGCATCGACAATAGGCGACGTACTTGCAGTCGGACCAACTCGATCAACAGAGACACCAACATCTGTGACCGAAATGTCATCACTTTCATCCAGATTAATCCCGTCGCTTCCGGCAGTTGCGGAAACATTAGTGACCGAAGTTTCGATCGGATTCGGCGGGGCCAACACATCGGTTAAGTCTCCTAACTCACCGATGCCGTCAGCAGCATCGAGACGAAGTCCGTTTGCAGCAATATCGGTATGCTTGTCGCCGGAGGTGATAGACGAATCATTAAACACGATCTCGTAGATAGTAGCGCCATCAAAAATCGAGCCGTCAAAAGCAATTACACTGACATTCCCGGTACCCGCATCTAATCCGCCAAGCGTTACATCAGTCGCTGCATAGTAGCGGATACTGCTCGTCGACACATTGACGCTAGCCCCGCCGTCGAGCGGCCCGATCGTGGTTGAGAATGCACCGTCTGCCATCCTGACAAAGCCCGTTGTCCCCTTCACATCAATCGTTCCACCATCCGTGATAATATATGCGGCAGGAATCACCACGGTTTGATCAGGCACGTTATTGATACGAATAAATATCGTATCCGTGTCCGTCGCGTCACCGTCGTTTGACACGATGGTAACCGAATCCGTAAATTGCGCATCGTCCGCGACCACCGTATAAACTAACGACAGCAACGTCGCGTTAATATCCGTCAGCGTTCCAGTTAGTGTTATCGCGGTTGAAGTGCCGGATACAACCACGCTGCCAACTGCTGCCGTGACGGTCAAAGCCGCAACCGTGTCGTCCCCGGAGTCGGTAGAAATCGTTATAACGTAGTTCTGTCCCGCGTCGTCAGCGTCCGTAACGGTTACGTTGTTAATCGACAGAAACGTTCCTTCATTGACATTAAGAGGCACTGTCAGAACCGACTCCGGAATCACGTTAATCGGCGCGTCATTTGTTCTTTCAATCGTCATTGCGTACGTAGAGAGGGCCACATCACCCCCATCACCATCCGTCGCGGTAAACGTAAAGGAATCGGCGGTTGAGATTTCATCACCGACGTGAGAGTACGTTACGCGGCCAGCGTTAACATCCGCTTGTGTGAATGTGTCCGCGATCTCAAGCGTTGTTCCGTCGAGTTCGAGTTCACCGTGAACAGGCAGCGACGCTACCGTGTAAGTAATTTCGTCGGCAGTATTATCGGAATCAGTGATTAAAACAGTTAGTGGTTCAGTAGCACCTTCGTTGAACGTGCCGGAATCATTATCGAGCCCCAGCACGTTATTGAGCTTGATCAACGATGTTTTCATCACAGACTCAGTGTCGATATCCGCCGTTACCTTCAACCGGTTCGTGTAGCTGTCACTACGGCTGGACTCATAGCGGAAGGTTTCGAGTGCAAGATTGATATCGGATACACTCCCGATCAGCGTAATCAGGGTGCTGCCGCTACCAGTGATACGCACCCTAAGCGTCTCATTGATTCGTAGATTGACCCCGGCCAGCGAACCATCGCCGTCCACGCCTTCCAGGAGCATTAACGTCACGGTCAATTCCTTATTAGGATTATCATCGTTAACAACGATTCCAGTGAGTGCAATCTCCTGGGTACCCTGAAGTTCTATGTAACTTACGGGTACCGTTAATTTCGATACCTTGATTTCAAAAATTGTATTGTTTATCTCGCCGCCGTTGCCGTCGCTCAACGTAAACTCGACGCTGTCGGTGGTCGTGTTGACGTTGGTATGGGTATAAGTCAGTAACCCGTCATTAATATGATCCTGATTGAATCTGTCATTGACGACTGCTAGGACACCGTCGATTAGTAAATCACCATTCGTCGGAATCGCCGTAATGGTGTAGGTGATCATGTCACCATTCTGATCGGTAAACAATAGATCCGAATCGGTGATACCAGTATTCGCCACGCCGCGCGCATCGATAATAAGAAGCGTATTCACAAGTTGCGGGACATAGTTCTCAAGGATGATCGTCGTATTGCTGGTGTCTATCTCAGTACCCGCGGCTACCGTAATCGACAATGTGTCGGTTCCATCACCTGCCCGTGGAGAGTAACTCAGCGCTCCGGTCCCGAGGGTAACTTCAAGCCACTCCGTCACGTCCGCAAAGGTCCCGGTAAGCGTGACGGCATTAGTCCCGCCACCGGCAGTAAGAACTAATCCGCCTTCAATCAATACGTTCAGTACAGACCCCGCGTCCACAGCCAGCGTCAGTGTCGTGGTCGCACCAGGATCAAGATCAGGGTCGTCTACGTCAGGCATTAGTCCGGATATTAGCTGATCCGACTGATTGATATTCCTTTCGATCGCTGCCGCTGCCGTTACCGTCAAAGGGTCGTTTATATCAGTGATCGTGATCGGAAACGTCATTTCCGCAATCGTACCGGTGTGCCCGTCTGATACTGTAAAGTTGAACGAATCGCTCGGATCCTCCGTGCCGTCGTGTATGTAATTTAAGTGTCCGCTCTCTATATCATCCTGCGTGAATGTATCACCTTGCCCAAGAACGGTATCAAGGACCCGTAAATCACCGTGTAACGGTAGTGCGGTTACTGTGAAAACGATCTCAAGGTTGATATTATCCGCATCGGTCACCAGCAATTCTGTCTCGTTAATCGTCGTGGTCTCTCCTTCATCCGCCGTGATTCCCGTGTTATTAACCTTGACCGGTTCCGCGTTCACCCGAATCAGGCTTATCTGTTCAAAGTTACCCGATCCATCCTGCGCGCTGATAACCAACTGGTTGGTAAAGAACTTATCTACCGCGATCGGCACGAACTCAAAATTATCGTCGAGAACGGCGTTAATATCACTCAGGCTGCCTGCCAATGTAATCATCGCGCCACTACCGGTAATAGTTACTCCAGTATGCGGTGCATCGAGAATATTTAAGATGCCGTCGAGGGAAAGCGCGGTGCCATCTTCATTCAGCAGCGTCAGCGTTACGGAGGTGACCCCATTATCATCATCAAATACTGTTATCGGCGCCAACGCGAGTGTGTCATTTACGTTTGTATCCTGCGAGTCCGGCGTGGAGATAACAATCGCGTCGATATCGAACACGAATGAAGTAGAGGCAATATCGCCGCCGAAAGCATCGGTCAGTGTGAATGTAAAGGAATCACTGGTCATTTCCGTCCCGTCGTGATCGAAAGTGACAATGCCTGCATCGATATCACTCTGGGTAAACGTGGAGCCGACAGCGAGAAGATCCCCGCTTAGTTGCAATATTGTATTCGTCGGCAACGCCGTGATGGTATATGTAAGGGTATCAGTTGCGTCGGCATCGGTGAACTCAAGATCGGCGGTACTGATTACTCCCTCGTCACCGCGTGCAATATCAAGTGGCCCGCCAGCCGCGACGACCGGTACTGCATTAACGCGAATATCGACATTCGAGACAGTCACACTGGATGCGACACCGCGACCGTCATCGATACTAATCGTCAGTGTATCCGTCCCGTTCCCCGCAGTCAGTCCCGGACTATAAAGCAAATCTTCAGATCCTATCCCGATGGAGGACAACCATAGGTTCAGCTCAGTGAGCGTCCCGATGATGGTAACGGATCCGGTAGTGTTCGTGCCGCCTTGAACTGTTACACTATTGCTGCTGACCGTAATTATAGATCCTTGTGTGACCGCCAAGATCAATGTCAGATCATCGTTAGTTCCCGCGTCAACGTCACCGACGCTCATGCCAGTGATCGAGAGAGGTATCGCAACATTTGTTAAAAGGTCAGCCTGGACCGGCGGATCGATTGTCGGAGAATCATTAACGGGAAAGATATCGAATTCAAATGTTCGCGGACCAATCATTGCCCCGGCGCTATCCGACAACGAGAATGTAAACTGATCGGAATCCGGCGCTTCCACACCGTCGTGGGTGTAGCGGATAAGACCGCTGTTCACGTCAGCCTGCGTAAACGAATCATTTACGCCCAGCGGAACGAATGTTCCATTGACATCCTTAAATAACTGAACATTCGTCGAAACTGTATTGAGTGTATAAACGAGTTCCGCCGGGGTACTATCCGTGTCTGAGTATTCAAGGCTCCCGGTATCTAATTCCTGAAGGGTATCGCCTTCGAAAATAGCCTTGCCTACGTTGATCACCTGGGGTGCTTTGTTCGCTTTGAACACGATTTCGCCGCTTGCAGTGTCCGTCTGGTCATCCGCGGTAACGGACAAGCGTCCGGTAAATAGGACGCCCGCATTCGGGGCGAGTCTAATATTGTCATCAAGGACACTGTTGATGGCAGAGAGCGATCCGGAGAGCGTTATTTGCGCCGTCCCGACGACGTTGATGGTGACATCCGGATGTGAGCCGGTTATGCTCATCGTGACAGAGGTGGCAAGCGTCTGCCCGCTGGTTCCACTCAGGATGGACAGGGTAACTTCAAAGAGTGCCCCGGCATCATTATCCGAAACGCTGATAGTATCTATGGTCAATGGCGTTCCCAGGGGCGTAAATTGACTACCTGGCAATGTAAGAAGAGGTATATCATTTACAGGAGTGATCGTAATGGAGAACGCTGTTGCTACGCTAATTTCACCACCGTCACCGTCTGCCACCGAAAACGAGAAACTGTCAGTGGCGGTTTCACTGCCGCTATGGGTATAGACTATTAGATCGTTATCGATATCACCTTGTGTAAAGGTGTCACCAAGTGATAAATCTCCAGTTCCACCCTTCGTCAACACGCCGTTCGCGGGTATCGCAGTGAGAGTGAATATTGGTATATTATCACCATCATCGACCCGCAACGCCGTGTTCGAAATCGTTATGGTTCCACCCTCGGCGACGGCTACCGCTGTATTTGCCCCGACTTCCGGTACGTCATTTACCTTGATACTGATTGTGTCGACATCTGTTTTCGCGCCGCCTTTCCCGTAGTTGCCTTGGTCATTAGTACTAATTGTAAGCGTATCAATGATAAATACATCGGTATCCGGGAGTCTATAAACGAGGGATTTAAGCGTTTCGTTAATATCCGCGACGGTACCGGTGATAGTCAATGTGACAGGGGTAATTCCGTCTACATCAGCGGCGCCGGCTGGTACTATCTGCAGTTCAGCAGCGCCTGGAGTTGACGGACTGATGCTTAACGTTACGACGATCGGGAACTCGCCCGAATCCGGATCAGTGATTGTGATTAAACGATCTCCGGAGAATATAATATTGCTGCCTTCGTTTGTTCCTATACTCGAAAAAACCGTTGTACTCCCAAAGTTATTCACGGGACCATCGTTAATCGGATCGATGGCGATGTCGAATCGGCCGGTCCTGACCCCCTCGTTTTCATCATTAACAGTGAACTCAAAGAAATCGCTATCCGTTTCGCTGCCATCGTGCGTATAACTGATGCGCAGCTTGTCTATATCACTTTGTCGGAATGATTCGCCGACGGTCAAGACCGTTCCATCCAGTAAAAGCGAGCCGTTATGTGGGTCTGTGGTCAGGACGTAAAGAAGTTCGGCGTTCACACCGTCGGAGTCGCTGAAAGCCAGCATCCGGCCTGAAATCAGTGCCGTACCGCCCTCGTCGACCGTGGCTCCTTGGAATACATCGCGTCCTGCGATTACCGAGATATCGCCAGTACCGGATCGAACCAGAACATGTACATTGACATCTGAAGTAGCGCCCTGCCCTTCCAGAAGGATATTTCCACTACCCTCAGCGATAACCTCACGGTCAATATTGATCGTACCAAGGTCTGTACGGAGGATAATCGATCCATCTGCGGACGCGGTGAGCCCGGCAAGGAACGTATCCTCCCCTTCCATTAACATTCCGCCGTCATCCAGGATACGGGTGACTTCGACGATACCAACAATACCGATTGTGATCTCATTCATTTCGGAGAGACTGATATCGCCGGTTCCAGAAAGTGCTGCAACAGTCTCCACACTGATCTCTAGCGGTCCGCCTGGAGCATTCCCAGTAAAATCACCAACACTTACACCAGCGACCAAACGAACGCTGCCTGCCGTGACATCCTTGGATGTGTCGCCGTTATCGACAATCGAAGTACCGGCCGTTAAACTGACATCTGCCGTCCCAGCATTCACTCCGGCAATATTTATGTCGCCTGATGCGATCAAGCGAATGTTCTGATCGGCGGTGACTAATCCGGCGGTTGCAGCAACAGTGATCGCTCCAGCTGAAGCGTTTATATAGATTGTGCTGGCGTTTTCGCCCGTAACCGTATCTGAGATATTAACAATCGCTCCGTCTACATCGACACCTTTACCGTCCACACGAACGGAGCTATTCAGGTTTACCGTCCCGGTCGAGACAATCCGTACACCTTCGAGCGCTTCAGTTCCCCCGACCGCATCATCCAAAGTTACGTTACCCGAACCGCTGATTAGCGTGAGGATATGCGGACCATTTAAGGCGCTTGTAATACTGACATCGGCGTTCGTAGCCGAAGTGTCAATCGTCCAATCTGTATCAAGTACGATCGGTCCGCCCGCTCCCTGTGTGAATGGCCCGGACGGGTTAAATCCGGCATTATCCGTAAGTGTCAAATTCCCCGTGTTATTGATCGTAATCTGGCCACCGTTCGCAGTGGTCACTTGGTCCTTAAACGTTACATCTACCGCTGTGACAACTAATCCTTCGTCATCAACATCGACCGTATCTTCGAATGTCACGGCGGCAGCTGATGTTATCAACAGTCCACTTAATGGCACAATCGATCCGACTTTATCCTGAAAGGCGATCTCGCCGATGCCAGCCGTTAGTGTGAGCAGAACATCGCCCGAAACGTTACTGCCGAACATGATATCGCCGTCACCCGTATTCGTATCGAATGACAGATCTTCGGTAAAGGTCACTTCGGTCGCAAAGTTTATTGGGTCATTCGTGGTCGTGATTCCGCCACCGGTCGTAACCGTACCGGCCCCGTCTTGCGTGAACGGTCCATCAAGCGTAAACTCAGCTGCGTTATCAATCGTTAGAACACCAGTGTTTGTGATTTCAATGCCACCAGCGGCAGTAGTTGTTACCGTGTTTTGGAACCTCGCTGTATCGGTCGTGATATCCAGCCCAGCGTCCTTCACTGCAATCGTATCCTTAAAAATCAGATCGCCGGCAGATTCGACGATGATACCTGACAACGCAGCAGTAGCACCCACGGTACTTTCAAAACTAATATTATCCGGTCCGCTGTCCAAGGACAGTAGGTGCATCCCCTGGATGTTGGAATTGAAGGTTATCGTACCGCGATGCTGTGTGTGCTGCAACAGTCCCACGAGCGTTGTGTTCAGAGAAACGTCTGACGTCAGCGTTACCTCGGTTGCAAAACTGATTGCATCACGTGTCGTCGTGATATCCCCACCAAGAGACACAGGACCTGTGCCATCCTGAACAAAGCTGCCGTCCAATGTGATATCGGCTATCGGATCAATCGTCAATGTCCCTGTGTTCGTAATCTCGATTGTCCCGGTGCCGCTCACGTTAACCGTATCATTGAACACTACGTCGCCGGCCATGATATCCAGACCCTCATTACGAATCGCAACGGTATTTGTAAAAGTCACTGTCGCCGCCGAGTTGATCAGCAGTCCGCTAAGCAGGATATCGTTACCAACGGTACTATTGAACTCAATATCTCCGATACCCGCCGTCAACGACAATAGGTAATCACCCTTGATATTGTCGTTAAACTGGATTAATCCAGCGCCGGCTCCCGTGGTATAGGAGACGTTATCGATGTACTCGACCTCACTGTCGAAGGTGATGCTGTCATTTGTTGTTGAAATATCCCCTCCGGTGACAACCGATCCGGTTCCGCCGGTGCTGGTCTGCGAAAATGATCCGTCCAGTGTCATGTCGGCGTCAATCAAAATGGTCAGGACACCGTCATTGTCTATACTCACCACACCGCCATTGCCGGCCGCCAAGGTATCAACCGTGCTTTCTATCCTGACATCGTTTACGACGCCGGTCGAACCAAGATTCATTCCTGCCAAATCGTCCAATATGACAGCATCCTTAAAAGTCGTGGTCCCTGTACCACTCTGCTGCTCAATCGAATTAGCGTTCACGACATCCGCGAAAGTAACGTCCATCGCGGACGTTATCAGAATATCCCCAAGATCCGTTGACCCGCCGACCGCATTGGTAAAATCCACACTGCCCGTCCCGGCGGTCACCGTTAACGTTTCGGCAAAATCAGCCGTACCATCCAGCGTGTCGCCGAAAGTGATCGTGCCATCACCTGCACCGGTATCCATGGCTACTGCCCCGGTTAAAGTTACTGCCGAGGCGAAACTGATATCGTCATTCGTCGTAGTTATATCTCCAGCCGTTGATACCGTGCCAGCACCATCCTGAGTGAAGGCACCGTCAAGCTGCATATCGCCAACTGCTGCGATGGTCAATAATCCGGCGTTTGTGATGCTAACGGTACCGCCATTGCCGCCGGTCAGCGTATCGACCGCGGCATTAATAGTGACTGTCTCAGTTGTGACATCCAATCCCCCGGCGCCATCCAGTGTCACGGTGCCGTCGAACTGCGTATCACCGGTACCGGCAATTTGAGTCAATGTATTCGCGTTGAACGCCGCATCACTCGTGACATCAAATGCACTATTGATCGTTACATTCCCCAGCGCTGTCATGCCGCCGACGATTCCATCAAAATCGATATTCCCCGTTCCCGCCGTCAAATCCAGTGACTCGGTAAGCGCATTCATGCCATTGAGCGTATTCTGGAAAGTAATCGTCCCGGAGCCTGTGTCGGTGTCGAACGCGACGTTATTCGCCAGAACCACCGGCGACGCGAATCTGATATGATCATTGGTCGTTGTGATATCTCCTCCTGTCCTAACGGTGCCCGTCCCGCCGGTACTGGTCTGTTGGAATAACCCATCCAGGCTGAAATCGGCGCCTGACAGGATCGTCAACAGTCCATCGTTATCGATCTTCACTGTCCCGCCATTTCCTGCGGCGAGTGTATCGACGGTACTTTCTATCGTAACATTATTGACAACACCTACCGATCCGAGATTCATTCCGGCAGTACCTTCCAGTAAAATTGCGCCTTTGAACGTTGTGGTCCCGGTACCGTTCTCCTGTTCAATCGTGTTCGTATTGATCTCAGCACCAGCGGTTACGTCAAAAGCGCTTACGATCTTCAAGTCTCCAAGGTCAATCAGTCCACCGACGGCAGCGTCAAAGTCGACATTTCCTGTGCCGGCCGTCAGTATCAGGTTCTCTATAAAATCGGTTGTGCCATCGAGCGTTTGTCCAAACGTAATCGTTCCACCAGCCGTATCTGTATTGAGAGAGACATCACCGGCAAGCGTAACTGGAGATGCAAAACTGATGTTATCATTCGTCGTGGTGACATCCCCGGCTGTCACAACCGATCCTGTACCACCGGTGCTGGTTTGCTCAAACTTTCCATCCAGTTTCAGGTCGCCAGTAGAAAGAACAGTTAGTACACCATCGTTGTCAATCGTCACTGGACCACCGTTCGTTGCAGTCACAGTATCGATCATCATTTCGATACGTACGTTATTTACAACACCCGTTGAGCCAAGATTCATACCGCCGACACCCTCGAGCGTCACCGAACCCTTGAGCGTTGTTGTTCCCGTTCCGCTTTGTTGTTCGATCGTGTTTGCATTTATGGCAAGATCAGCCGTTACGTCAACTGCACTGATGATTAGGATATCCCCCAAATCTACGGTACCCCCGACAACCCCCACAAATTCGACATTCCCTGCGCCCGCTTTTAAGGTTAGATTTTCGGTGAAATCCGTCGATCCGTCAAGCGTATTACTAAATGTAATGGTGCCGAGTCCGTCAGCGGTATCCAATAAAATTGAGTCCGATAACGTAACCGGTGACGCAAAGCTGATGTTGTCGTCCGTTGTTGCTATATCACCAGCGGTCACAACCGTTCCGGTGCCACCCGAACTCGTTTGAGCGAACTCACCATCTAATGTCATATCTGCACCGGCGAGAACTGTCAGAACGCCATCATTATCTATTGAAACCGGTCCGCCGTTACCGGCTGCCGAAGTATCGATAGTGCTTTCGATTCTAACGTTACTGACGACGCCGGTAGATCCCAGATCCATACCGGCGGCGCCTTGCAGTACAACAGCGCCCTTGAACGTGCTTGTTCCGGTGCCGGCTTCCTGCTCGATCGAATTTGCGCTGATACTGAAGTCTGCTGTAACATCAAACGCGCTGATAATAATCAGAGCTCCGATATCCGTGGTTCCACCGACGATACCGTCGAAATCGACATTGCCGGTCCCGGCCGTTACCGTCAGATTCTCAGTAAAATCTGTCGTTCCATCAAGTGTCTGGATGAAGGTGATTGTGCCGCCGCCTGCACCGGAATTCAGGCCAACAGGACCGGTCAGCACGACCGGTGAGGCGAAACTGATATTATCGTTCGTTGTTGTGATGTCGCCGGCCGTGTCAACTGACCCGGTACCACTGGTGCTGATTTGCGTGAATGCACCAGCAAGACTCATGTCGCCCCCTGCAAGAATTGTCAGGACGCCGTCGTTGTCGATCATCACGACCCCGCTGAACCCGCCGTTCAACGTGTTGATTGTATTTTCTATGCGCACGTTGTTCACGGTTCCCGTAGAACCGAGATTCATGCCGCCTATAGCTCGCAGTGTAACTGGCCCGACGAAGGCGGTTGTTCCAGTTCCATTTTCCTGTTCCAGGGTCTTCGCATTAAATGCCGCGTCAGTTGTAGCATCGGCAGCACTAATAATCTTAACGTCGCCTAACTCAGCCACTGCTCCGACAGCTGCATCAAAATCGATATTCCCGGTGCCGGCAGTTAGCGTTAATTTCTCCGTAAACGCCGTCGACGCATTTAAGATGTTGCCGAACGTAATAGTGCCAGCGCCGGTGTTTGTATCAATTTCGACGTCTCCGGCTAAAGTTGTCGGGGAAGCAAAGCTGACATCATCATTCGTTGTATTGATATCGCCGGTGGTTACGACTGTTCCCGTACCGCCGGTACTGGTTTGACTAAACGCTCCGTCAAGATCAAGATCACCGGCCGCGAGTATCGTTAATTCCCCGTCATTGTCAATCGTTACCGTCCCACCGTTACCCGCGGTAGCGGTATCGATGGCCATTTCGATACGGACATTCGTGACAACACCAGTTGACCCGAGATTCAGACCTGCAACTGCCTCAAGCGTGACGATGCCCAGGAACGTCGTGGTCCCCGTCCCGGATTGCTGTTCGATACTATTTGCATTGATAATATCGTCAACGGTGACATCCGCAGCTGACGTAATAACAACATCCCCGAGACCAATGGTTCCACCGACAACCCCGTCAAAATCGATGTTCCCTGTCCCCGCGGTTAGGGATAAAGTCTCGGTAAAGTCTGTCGTACCGTCTAAGGTCGTTACGAACGTAATTGTTCCGCCGCCAGTCCCGGTATCCAATGCAACGCCACCGGTGAGTACAACTGCCCGGTTATAGGTGATATTTCCACCATCATCCGTATTAACATCGCCCGCGGTAGCGACCGTACCTGTCTTATCAGCCCCAAAGATTGTATCCCCGCCGCTCGTACTGACATCGCCGGCAGCAGTGAGTGTGGTTGTGCTGGTCGAATCAAGCGTTACCGCGCCGCCAGCCGTTGAGATTCCCGCAGCGACCTCCAGTTCTCCAGTTGCGTCGAGATCAACAGTGCCGCTGCCATTGACTGCGACCCCGGCACCGGTACCGAGCACCGTTAACTTCCCGCCGGCAGTTACAATAATAATATTCCCCACTCCGCTGGCCGCACTTTGCGACGCGCTTTGTATACCCAAGTCTCCGCCGCCGGCTAATTCGGTGACCTCGATATTACCGGTAACACCTGTGTTTGTAGCGCTAAGAGTTGTTATATCGGTATCTATATCGTCGCCGCTTCCGATTCCGTCTCCGGCTGAGAGGATCGCCCCTGCACTGATGATGTTCGCGGTTTCCCCGCCGAGAATATCAACTATCGCGCCATCGCCGTCACCATCCAGATCTGCAGTAATCGATACGTCCGCGTTGGTAGTTACCGACATCACCAAAATATTGTGCCCGGCATTTAGTTCTACGTTGCCGTCAGCAGTTGTTATATTCTGCTGCAGTGACACGTCGCCAGCGGTCGCCGTCAGGGTTGCTGTGCCGGTACCGTCTACGTTCAATGCCGTCGCCAACGTTAAGTTTCCGACATCAACAACAACTAGCACATTTTCGGTAACAGCGTTCGGTGTCGTCAGTCCCGTGCCGCTGATCACTAATCCGTTGTTTTCGCTGATGTTTATATCGCCATTGGTCGTGACAGTTGCCTGGATCGTGTCGACGGCTGTTAACATAGTGATACCATTGGCAGCAGTTGCGGTAAGATTGGGCGTCCGCACACGACCGCCGGTGTTGGAAATACTTCCCCCTTCCGCCAGTATCGTGACATCGCCGGTTGCAATCACGTCAGCTGCAAACGCAACGTCCTGCATAAAATCAAAGAGGACCGTCTCGGCTGCCTCCAACGCCCCGGTCACACTCAAACTACCCCCGTAGATTTCGAGCGGATCGAGGAATGCCGAGTCACCGACACGAACTAACCCGCTACCATCGGCCGCACGACCGATTATGATTTTAGCGAAGCCGTTCGTGAAAGCGAGAATATCCGCATCAATGATATCGAGGAACGCCGGATCCCCAGTGGGTGGCAAACCGATATTGATGATCTTCGCTGCAGTATGCGGAATTAAAGTCAGTATTTGTCCGGTAGCCGTCACCGAGTCCGCACCAGCTGTGAAATTGATCTCGTCGGACTTGATTGTTATACTTTGTGTCGTCGTTACTTCACCTCTGAAGGAAACCAGTATTTTATTGGTGACATCGATCATCGCTGCCTCCACACCTTCAAAAAATCGTGTGTTCCCTGAACCGTCAACCTGCGAGATATTGCCACTGACTGAAACGCTGTCTGCAAATGTTGCGTTCTTTAAACTAGTGACGATCAGCAAGTCGCCCGTTACGTCGACGGTTCCGTTTATAGTCAAATTATCCGGAACATCGAGGGTCAGCGTCCCGGCAGATAAAAGGTCGTTGGCAACCACGATATCGCTGCCCGCGTTTTCTGTGGTCAATTGAGTGGTTCCGGTCGTCGCGGTCAGTCCACCACCGATGATTATGGAATCACCGGCGGTCATCACAACATCAGCGGCGGTGATATTGTCGTTTGCAAATGAAACGATTTGTACGGCAGCGTCGATATTCAAACTACCGCCTATGATACTTTCTCCGTCGAGAGTGACTTCATCCGCGTTCAGTGTCGCATTCCCGGTAATATCAAGATTGCCGCCGAAGTCGATTAACGTCGCGTTGGTTAAATTGATAGATGCGGCTTGAACACGTTGTTCAAATCGTGTACTTCCCGTACTGCCAGCACCCTGCGTGAGTGCCCCGCTTACCCTGACGGCCAGGTCGAACTGTACATCTTTCGGCGTTGTGATTACGAGATTCCCGGTTACGTCCACGGTATCGCGAAACGTCAGGTTCCCTAACAGACTGAACGCTGCTGTTGCGGCTGTATTCAATGCGCCGTCTATAACGATGTCTCCCGATGCCAGTTGAGCCGTCATGGCCAGGGTGCCGGTGGTCGTCGTCACATTACCCGCCACGCTAATCCCGTCGTTGGTCTCGATGAAAATTGTGGTCGCTGTGATATTGTCATTTGCGACGAGTTCCGAAAGCACGACGCCTGTGCTTGAAATCGTTAACGGTCCGGCAACGATAACCTGACCATTAAAAATTACTTCTGTCGCTTTTTCAATAGTCAGAAACGTCAGTGGATTGGCACCGCCGATCTCGCCTTCAATCACAATGCGACCGCCGGCAGAAAGAGTAAGAGAATCCGGCGTTGTGTTGCCATTGGGGTTAGCAGCGTTTCCATCGATAGTGCCGGAGGGTAATCCGAAAAGGATGTCGCCACCCGCTTCGATACGACGGGCTCCGTTAACTAAAACCGCGTCGGAAAAGGTTTGGTTCCCTGTCACCGTGATATCCGAGTTAAGGAACGTGGTACTCCCGTCTCCGCGAATCTCAAAATTTCCACCCATGATCGGAGAATTGATTATAGCTTCGCCCGCCCGGACTACGAAATTTGGTCCAGGAATATGGAGCGTTGTATCGAAACCGTCACCGATGGTTACGCGATTCAATAACTCATCGGACCCCAAAAATACGGTCGCTGGAGTTCTCAGTTGGTTAAGTTCGCTTTGTACGAGCACCAGTGCGTCAATTACGCCGTCGTTGTCGGCATCAGTCGTCGCTTCCGTAACATTAAACGCCGTATCAGTCGTGGGAATAATAACGATATTAAGTGAAGGGTCGCTGGTTACAACGGTGATATCTTCCTGACTCGTTACCGGCTGCAGAATCTCCTGTTGATTTCCTGAGAGTACAACTTCTTTATCATCTCCGTCAATCGGCTGATTGGTCACTGTTGTGCCAAACAAGCTCACTACATTGAGATTTCCCGCGCCCGTATTGTCAGAGTCATCTATCGTTACGACTTCCACAGCATCTAAGTCAGTCACAAAAACCGGACCTTTACTGATGACCTGGGCCGAGATCCTTCTAACATCAGTGAATAACGCGCTTGGGCTAATCTCGAAGCCAACTACGGAAGCTCCAATATAATCCTGGGCCTTAAGCCTGAGTCTACCTTGATCCACCTGGATAAAAGCACCTTTTGCTTCGCGTAGTACAGTGACATTATTTGTGACACCCAGATTGGTTACATCCCCTGGTTCCACTTTGTCAATCCGAATCCGACCAATATCAAACTCGGTTGAGCTTACAGAATATTTACCCAACCGAATCCCGAAGTTAAGCAGCGGATCAAATCCAGCGCCGAACGGGAGTGTCCGCCAACCTCGACCATTCGTCGAAATCGCGCCCGCATCGGATATGATTGTTATGGTACTATTTCCATCGCCTATATCGCCCTCACCTGAGGCCGCGTAGATACCGGCTGCAATGACGATGTCACCGTCTGAATTCCTCAGATTGATGTTGCCGTTATTGCGGACGAGAATATCGAAATCGACATTAATCTCCGAGTCGCTGTCAAAATCAATCTCACCAGCATGTATTCGAGCTTCCCAGTCGATAGAATCTGCGTTTATGGTAAACACCCTACGCAGATCAATCGCCTCGTTCGGCGCTTCCTGGAACGCCGCGGGGCCGGTTAGTAACACTGGGGTGCTTTCTGCCTGAATATTGACGTTATCAACATTGTTTATAGCAGGATCATAATTAATCTCTTCGCTACCCTGCGTGATCTTCGCGTCGCCTGTGGCGTCGGACATTCGGAGCTGCGCAGTGTTGTCGGTCGAGAGATTCAGTATGTCTTCCTCGTCGCCATTCTGGTCATCTATGGTAAGCGCCCCGACTACATCGTCACTATTGAACGTGACATTATACGTTTCATCGCCGGCGCCACCGCGCAGAATATGATTGTTAGCGCCCGTCCCCGTGACATTATAGGTATCGCTCTCACTGCCTCCGATGAATACTTCAATCAGGCGTTTCCCATGGGACACGGTATTACTTCCATCCGTGACCGTCTGCTGGGTGCCGAGCGTAAAGGTCAATGCTGTTGTAATCGAACTTAGATCAACAGCATCAAGCACATCGGTTGCATCAGAAAAGGATCCGGATGCCTGTCTATTTTGTTCGAGAATGGAATCATTTCCCCACCCCGGATTGAAAACATAGGTATCTGTTGCGCTACCGCCGTTTAAGGTGTCATTACCGGAATCGCCGTTGAGAGTATCCGATCCACGCCCGGTACTGATGTTATCGTTTCCGGCACCGCCGTTTGCGGTTACATTGCCGGATCCGAAGTAAAGAATTAGATCATCACCTACACCGCCATTGATTTCCGCTGACTGGCTAATATTCGGAAGCACCGTCAGTTCATCATCGCCCTGGCCCATGTCCCGAACCACAATGTGTGTTATGCCTGAGTAGTCCTGGCTATACCCTAAAGCGCTTACTTCTACAGTATTACCGCTTCCAGAGAGTGTAAAAGATTCCGCATTGTCGGAACTAAACCCCTCCCCGCGGAGGCCGGCATCTACGCCCATATGAACAACCAACGTACTCCCCTCCGTATGCGCTAACACAGGTTCATCACCAAACGACCACTCTACTTCACCGCCGACGCAGATCCCGGCAGCACACACTTCCAGCATAACAAAAATCTTGCCGCCGCCGATATCGAACTCAACCTCAGCGCTCACCGACGCAAACTCGAAGTCAACCGAGAAGAAAAAGAAATCCAACGAGAAATTAACCGATCCCCTGACCGACGCTGCGAATGCCGGCGATCCGTTAGTGACGGCGAACGTAGCGTCAACTTGGGCGTTAAAGTTGAACGGTCCCATGTCGATGGTGAAACCGAGACCGCCGGAAATGGAGAAATCGCCATTTGAATTGACGGTACCTGACATATCCATCGTAACGACGTCGAAAAAGTTCATGGTTCCAGAAACTGCGATGCTAAACGACGTTTTTGTCACCGTGACATTGGCGGACCCTTCAATTGTCAACACCCAAACCCCAATCTCCGCGTCCGCTATATCAATCGAAACCGATTGAGGCGCGAGAATCAAACCCGGATCTTTTTCGTCATCCGGAACCCCTGGATCATTAAAGTCCTGCACACTTGAACTGGTATTAATCGCAACACTCACCGCAGTAGAGCTGATCGATATAAGTGGCGCGCTTAGAGTCGCAGATGTGGTTACCTGCATCGCGAAGAACGCGCCACTGCCGAAATTCATCCGGGCGTCGCCGGATATTGCGAGTCCGCCAAAGGCGCCCAATGCCAGTGTTGCATCAAGGCTAACGTCAATATCCCCTGGTGTTATCTGAAGCGTGAATCCACCCCGAATACTAACGACATCTGTCAGATCGAATGTCAACGAACCAGCAATCGCGAGTCGGACCGAGTTACTCGGCAGGCTTACGTCAGTAGTCCCGGTCACTTCGCCGGTGCTTGTGTCGAAGGTGAATGTCTTTATTGTTTGGCTGCTGCCCGACGTGTTAATTTCCAACTGAAACGCTCCCGACAACGCGAAAGGACCGATATTAATTTCAACTTCTTCCGGGGCGGCGGAGGAGACTGCAAATCCCGGCGCCGCAGACGATGTGCCGCTCCTGGTACCTGTCCCGCTCTCCACAGAAATAGCGGCGAATATCCCACCATCCGAGTGTATGGCAAAAACACCAGACGCACTCAACCCACCAATATCACCGTTAGCAATCGACAAGCTAGCCGACGTAACGACGACCTCCAGTTTATCAGGGTCGAGCGTGATGGTCACCGACCCGCCGCTCAAAACCGCCAGACCACTCAAAATACTTAGTTGCGGCCCTGTAATGGATATTTGCGCCGTTTGCGCAGCTACTGTGGACTCGTTAGGGGTTGCGCCGAATGTCCGCGAGGCGGTGGTCGTGTTTATTTTCAGTCCAAATGCACCGGTCAGCGCAAATCCTGGGCCAGTCAATTCTCCCGTTAACGAAAGGACCAAGGCTATCCCCGGATCCCCGCCGGTTGGCAGATAAAGCCCTGCACCCCCTAAAGCATCAAACTGAATTCCCAAGATCTCTGCCTTAGCAACAATAGTAAACTCAAGCGCCGTGGGATCGAGGCTGAATTCGAACGAACCGTTGAGGTCGATTAACCCAACGATATCTAATGACCCACCGGCAAATAATCGTGCCGACAACGACGGGATAGTCACGGTCTCCAGTGTTGCTGATATCGTTCCGTCGTCATTCACTTTAGGACGCTCGATGGTCTTGTCCGACAGCGTAAAATTGAACTCGATCTGGAGAACCGTATTCATCTCGACGATCGCCGGCAGCCCCGGTAGGACCTGCCCGGTACTGGCACCGATCTGTAACCCGCCGAATACGCCAAAATCAGGATTCGTCGGTATCCTTTCTATACTCAAGTCCGCCGTCACATCGAAACTGAGTCCAAGCGCTGCGATCCTTGCCTTTCCAGTTCCCGTGATGGTCGTCTTATTAGAGGTGGGTACTGGCGGCATACCGCCGTCGTCTTGCTGCACTTGCGCAACCGTAAAATCGCCAACTAATTCAAACAGGACGACGTTATCCAAAGAAAACTTAGCGCCGAATACGCCACCGAATTCTGCCGAAGGTCCGGCTTCAAGTTCGAACTCTCCGATTTCCACGATTTGATTTGTCGTATTGATTTCTGCGGTGAGTTCGCCCGTAATTTCCACCTTGGCGGATCCTATCTCAATTACGTTGGGCGTCGATGAATCACCAATGCGCGCCGCCAGCGCCACCCCCGCAGTAGTAATCCGCATCGCTGCTGCACCGAAGTCGTTCTCTACCCCGGAGATACTGATTCCAACATCTGTTAAGCTAACGTCGATGAAAGGGGTATTGTCGTCGGGGTTTCTTCCTATTTCAAACACACCGAGCGCCGTAAATGTCACCGGTACCCCAGCCGTTGTTATTGTAAGGCTGGCCGGATTGGCTGAGTTGTCAGGAGCACTAACCAAGATCTTAAGATAGGGCCCCGCTGATAGAGGTTCTGCTAGTGTTACGCTACCAATCTGTGTGATTTCACTGGAGGTGGTGTTGAGTTGCAGACGAAATGCGCCATCAATAGTAAGCCCGATGAGTCCGCCCATCGTGAATCCATCCGGCAGCGTCAACTGAAGATCAAGCGCGAGGCCCGGCGTTGGCGCGGCTTGCAGTAACCCTGCGCCATCCACCTCTGTTGTCACGAGACCCAGCAAAGTCAGACTTGCATCGAATGTTACAGCAATACCGGTGCTATTAACGATAAACTCGAATCCGCCGACGACCTCAACGGCGCCTGCACCGATCGTCATTGTTCCACCGCCGAAGAGTCGGAATTGCTGCGCTGCGATCGTAATATCCTCAAGCACGAGATTGCCGTCACCGTCGGTAACAGTGTTCCCGCTCGCATCAAGTTGAAAGCGTTTAACCATCGCATCGGACGCTGTCGTATTGAGTTCGACCTGAAATAAAGCCTGCAATTCGAACCCGAACGCAGAAGGAACGCTACCGTTATCCCGCGTCAAAGCTAATACACCGACTACACCGCTGCTATCGATGCGTAAGAATCCACTGGTAGCAAAGCTGAAGACAGTGAAGTCGCCGATACCAAAATCGAGTGTTGCCGTGGCGGTGAGGGTAGCACTGACTTCATTCGTGTCGGGATCTTCGGATACCTCAAGGTCGAATTTCCCCTGCAGCGATACGCCGGGCATGTTGAGTTCACCGGCCACGCGAACGATCACATAAAATCCACCTTCAATACCAGGATTAGCGTCGGGTACCGACGCGGGTGGAGAGTCTGTCGTCTTCGGGATGAAAAGCGTATACTCTTGGCGTTCGGCATCAGTCGGGATCGGTGCCGCTTCCTGCTTCAGTGTTGTTAAATTGTCTGCCAGCACTAAGGTTCCTGTACTGCCTAAGGTTGCCACGCCTGCGCTATCGACTCCAAACGCTGCAATCGAATCGAATCTATCAGGAAGCGGAATTACAGATTCTTTTTTGGTGCTGTTAATAATGAGATCATATGTTGCTTCTTCCGAGAATCCAAAGGCGTCGCCAAGCGCGGAAAGCGGCAAACCTGGTACTTCCGGAACCGTTAACAGAGGATGCGGGTTCGTACCGGTTATAATCTGAAGACCTAACTTCCCGGCAATACCACTGCTATCAATACGCGTTACACCAGTTGCCAACACCGATACCAAATTCAAATCACCTATGCCCACGTCAAGAATAGCAACCGCTGTCATAATCGCGTAGGTTTCGCTGGTATCCGGGTCTGTGATAACTTCCAGATCAAATATTCCGCGCATCTCAATTCCAGGCAGCTCTAACGTCCCTTCAATATGCAGCAGGATATAGAACGCACCCTCAACCTCAGGATTCGCGTCAGGTACCGCTGCCGTTGGAACGACAGAAGTCTTCGGTACGAATAGTGTAAATTCCGTATTATCCGGATCATTCGGCAACGGCGCGTCAACCTGCTGTAGCGTTGTCAAGTTGTCGTCCAGGACCAATGTCCCCGTGGAATCCAGCGTATCTTCGCCAGATGAGTCGATTCCGAAGCTCGCGATTGGATCAAAACGAGTCGGTAGCAGAATTTGCGATTCCTTCTTCGTCGTATTGAGTAGCAGGTCGAAACGCGCATCGGCATTGAAATTCAAGCCAGGAACGTTCAGTCCATTAAAGGCGTCGAATAGCGGGTCCTCGGTAGAAAGCTTTATTTTGCCTGCAATTCCATCATCATTAATCTTGAACGCTGCGCCGGCGTTCAACTGGAAAAGTGTCAGGCCAGCCAGACCGATCTTAAATTCGCCCTCTGCCGTCAACACGGCATGCGTTGCTCCCGTATTAGCGTCCTGCCGAACTTCCAAATCGAAGGAACCGCTAAGAGTTGCGCCCGGAATCCCAAGCTCCGCCTCGGCGTGGACGAGAATATAGAATGCACCGTCCACGGCTGGTTCAGCGTCCGGAACCGCCGCCGGCGGAATTACGGCAACCTTCGGGACGAAGAGTACAAATTCATGATCGACCCCGATCGCGGTTCTCTTCGCGAGTGTGGTAATCTTATCCTCCAGGACGAGCGTCCCTAAACCGCTAGCATTAAATCCAGCATCCAAGGTATCCTCGCCATCACTATCAACCTGCAACGCCAATATCGTTGGAAAACGCTCTGGTAATACGATTTCCGATTCTTTCTTCGTCGTATTCAGTAGCAAGTCAAAGGAACCTTCCTGCTTAAAACCAAATCCTTCGCCAAGAGCAGCAAATGCGATCGGTGAAATAGGTAGTTCCGAGAGGCCTGGAGCTGAAATCGGCGAACCGGTTGCATCCAGAAATTGCAGGTGAGCCTTACCGGCAACGCCGTCACCGTTGATCTTCAAGACACCGGCTGCGAACATCTCAAACAACGTAATATTAGGAAGACCAATCTGGGCCAGCGCAAGCAGAGTCATCGTACCATATGTGCCGCTGCCGTCATCTGCTTCCTTAACTTCGAGGTCAAAACTTCCGCGTAAGACGATTCCCGGAAGCAATAGCTCACCTTCGATATGAAGTAGCACGTATAAGCTGCCCTCAACTGCCGGCATCGTGTCAGCGCCGGGTGACTCTTTGAAAGTCGCCTCCTTTGGTACGAGTAAATGATACTCTTTGTGGTCCGGATCTGTAGACAGTGGAGCGTCTGTCTGGGTAAGCGTTGTCAAATGGTCCATCAGCAATATTTGACCATCATTATCAAGCGTCGTTATCTCATCGCTGGATAAAACAAAACCGGTAAGCGGATCGAAGCGATCCGGTAACAGGATATCCATTTCATTCTTGGTCGTATTCAGTAGTAAATCAAATCGTGCATCCGCATTGAACGTAAATCCAGGGATTTCGAGGTCTTCCAATGCATCAAATAAGGCATCTTCCGTTCGTAACTTCACCTTACCCGCGATTCCGTCGCTGTTAATCTTAAATGCGGCGACGGCATTTAGCTTGAATAAATCGAATTCCGCAATTCCGATCTTAAACTCACCGGTGGCTGTGAGCACGGCGTGAGTTCCCTCGTTCCCATCATCCTGTCGAATTTCCATATCAAACGCGCCGGAGAGTGTCGCTCCGGGAAGTCCGAGCATACCTTCAATATGGAGCAGAATATAGAAGCTTCCCTCAACGTCTGGAGCGGCGTCCGGCACAGGGTCCGCCGGGATTTGAGGTTTCTTCGGAATAAACAAGACAAACTCGTGTCCGATCGCCGGTTCCGTGCGCTTTACGAGTGTCGTTAGATTGTCTTCTAATAGTAAGGAACCGAAACCAGTTGCGTCGAATCCGGCATCCAAGGAATCCTCACCATTACTATCAACCTGCAACGCCAATATCGTCGGGAACCGCTCCGGGAGTACAATCTCAGATTCCTTCTTGGTCGTGTTCAGGATCAGGTCAAACTCACCTTCCTGCTTAAAACCGAATCCTTCGCCAAGAACAGCGAATGCGATTGGTGAGACAGGTAGTTGCGACAGGCCTGGCGCAGAAATCGGAGAACCGGTTAGATCCAGAAATTGCAGGTGAACCTTGCCGGCAACGCCGTCACCGTTGATCTTCAAGACCCCAGCGGCGAACATTTCAAATAACGTAAGATCAGGAGGAAGACCAATCTGGGCGAGCGCTAACACGGTAATGGTCCCGTACGTGCCGCTGCCGTCATCCTCTTCCTTAACTTCGAGGTCGAAACTTCCGCGTAAGACAATTCCCGGAAGCAATAGCTCACCTTCGATATGTAATAATATATAAAAACTGCCCTCAACTGCCGGCATTGTGTCCGCGCCGGGCGCCTCTTTGAAAGTCGCCTCCTTTGGTATGAGTAAATGATACTCCTTGTGATCCGGGTCTGTAGACAACGGGGCATCTGTCTGCGTAAGTGTGGTCAAATGGTCCATCATCAATATTTGACCATCGCTATCAAGCGTCGCAATCTCATCGCTGGATAAAACAAAACCGGTAAGCGGATCGAAGCGATCGGGTAATAGAATATCCATTTCCTTCTTGGTCGTATTCAGTAGTAAATCGAATCGCGCGTCCGCATTAAAGGTCAATCCGGGGATATTGAGGTCTTCCAATGCATCAAATAAGGCATCTTCCGTTCGTAGCTTCACCTTACCCGCAATTCCATCACTATTGATCTTGAAGGCGGCGACGGCGTTTAACTTGAAGAGCTCCAGGCCAGCTATTTCGATCTTAAACTCACCCGTCGCCGTTAATACAGCGTGGGTACCGTCATTTCCGTCGTCCTGACGGATCTCCATATCGAATGCCCCGGAGAGTGTTGCTCCAGGAACTCCCAGTTCACCCTGAACGTGAAGTAAAATATAGAAACTGCCGTCATCAGGGGTAGCGTCTGGTACGGCGTCCGCAGGTATTTGAGGTTTATTGGGAATAAATAGGACGAATTCATGGTCAACGACTGGCGCCGTTCGCTTCGCGAGCGTCGTGAGATTGTCTTCTAATAGCAACGTGCCGAATCCCGTCGCATCAAAACCGCTGTCGAGCGTAGCGACACCAGCGCTATCGACCTGCAATGCCACAATCGTGTCGAAATGCTCAGGGATAACGATTGCAGACTCTTTTTTCGTGGTGTTCAAGATCAGGTCGAACTCGCCTTGCTGCTTGAAACCAAATCCCTCGCCGAGCGCAGCGAACGCAAGCGGTGGAACAGAACCCGGGATCAGCCCGGGAATTGAAATCGGAGAACCGGTCAAATCCAGAAATTGTAAATGTATCTTACCCGCGATTCCATCACCGTTGATTTTGATGATCCCGGCTGCGAACATCTCGAGCAGTGTTAGGTTCGGTAAGCCGACCTGGGCAAGTGCCAGTACAGTGATGGTACCGTATGTGCCGCTGCCATCCGCCTCCTCTTTGACTTCTAAATCGAATATTCCACGTAGTGTTATTCCCGGTAGAAGCAGTTCACCCTCAACATGCAGGAGGATATAAAAACTGCCTTCCACTTCAGGTGCCGTGTCAGCACCCGGTAATTCGCGGAATGTGGGCTCCTTGGGAACGAGGAGATGATATTCTTTATGCTGTTGATCCGGATGAAGTGCCTCCTCCCCTGGTAAAGGATCGGCGGTTTGCGTCAGTGTTGTGAGATGGTCTCCAAAGAGTATTTGTCCGCTGCGAGAGAGGTCAGAAGTCTGCTCGGAATCGAGTTGGAAAGCCGTTAGCGGGTCGAACCGCTCCGGCAACAGAATATCCATCTCTTTCTTGGTTGTATTAAGTAATAGATCGAACTTAGCCTCAGCGTTAAAGGTAAAACCAGGAATCGCTAATTCATCAAAAGCGTCAAACAACGCGTCTTCAGTGAATAATTTAATCTTGCCGGCAATCCCATCGCCGTTAATCTTCATCACCGAAACAAAGTTCATCTTGAAGAGATTAAAATCCGCAATTCCAACCTTGAACTCGCCGGTTGCGGTCAATACCGCGTGTGTACCGTCGTTTCCGTCGTCATCCCGGATCTCCATATCGAACGCCCCGGACAGCGTCGCGCCAGGGACTCCAAGTTCACCTTCGATATGGAGAATTATGTAGAAACTTCCTTCGACTTCGGGCGCGGCATCTGGAACCGCCGCCGTCGGGATCGTCGCGACTTTCGGGACGAAAAGCACATGCTCAAAATCGACTGCCACTGCAGTGCGTTTCACGAGGGTGGTGAGTTTATCAGCCAGGGGGAGTGAACCGAATCCGCTTGCATCGAAGCCGTCGTTAAGCGTCGTTTCGCCATCACTGTCAACCTCAAATGCCGTTAAAACATCGAATCGCTCCGGGAGAACGATTGCGGACTCTTTCTTCGTTGTATTGAGGATGAGGTCGAACTGCCCTTCCTGCTTAAAGCCGAAGCCATCGCCAAGAGCCGCGAGTGGAAGCGGAAGGGGTGAAGTGAGTAACTGATCCACGAATCCCAGATGAATCTTACCCGCGATACCGTCGCCGTTGATCTTTAACGCGCCGGAGGCGAACATCTCAAATAGTGTCAGATTCGGCAGTCCTATCCTGGCGAGTGCTAGAACTGTCATTGTTCCGAAAGTCTCACCCGTGTCCGGGTCTTCTTTCACTTCCAGATCGAAGCTGCCTAACAACGTGGCGCCCGGAAGCTTCAGAGTTCCTTCGATATGAAGTAGTATATAGAGACTTCCTTCAACTCCCGGTTCCGTATCTGCACCCGGTGCTTCTTTGAATGTCGGCTCTTTCGGAACGAGAAGGTGGAATTCCTTTCGATCAGGATTCGCTAAAGTCGGCGCGTCTGACTGAGTCAGTGTCGTCAGGTGATCCGCAAGCAGGATTTGACCGTCCGCTTCAAGAGTAGCGATTTCATCGCCGGTTAGAATAAATCCTTCGATGGAATCGAATCGGTCCGGCAGTAGAATATCCATTTCCTTCTTGGTCGTATTCAGCAGAAGATCGAAACGTGCATCTGCAGCAAACGTAAATCCCGGGATACTCAGCTCCTCTAGCGCATCAAACAGTGGATTTTCAGTTCGTAACTTGACCTTGCCAGCGATTCCGTCTCCGTTGATCTTAAAGACCGCAACTGCATTCAGTTGGAACAGGTTAAAATCCGCGATTCCAATCTTGAACTCGCCGGTAGCTGTCATTACCGCAACCGTTTCATTCGTTGCGGGATCGTCCATTACCTCTAAATCAAACGTGCCTGAGAGGGTCGCACCCGGCATGTCGAACTTTGCCTCCATATGAAGAATGATATAGAGACTGCCTTCAGTTCCAGGCTGCGCGTCCGGAACTGAAGCAGCAGGAATCTCCGGCGATTTCGGTATAAATAAGACAACCTCATGAGTCTGCTCCGAGACCGGTAGATTCTCTTCACCGAGTAACGGCGCAGGACGACGAACCAGCGTCGTAATATTGTCGTCCAGTGGTAAGACCCCAGTATCCAGCAGCGTTGCACTCTCAGCGTCGTCCAAGCCAAATGCGGTTTCGTACGGGAATGCGGAAAGCAATACAATCGGGACCTCTTTCTTCGTTGTATTCAGCAATAGATCGAACTTGCCCGCCTGGCGAAAACCTAATCCATCGCCCAATTCCGCAAACGGTAACGGCAACGGCGAGCTGGACAACTGATCCACGAATCCCAGATGAATCTTGCCGGCAATACCGTCGCCATCGATTTGCAGAAAGCCGGTGGCGAAGAACTTGGCAAGCGAAAAGCCACCGACACCCACGTCCAACAGGGCCAAAACACTTATTCGAACGACGTCTTCAGATGCAACCAGATCGAACGCACCTTGCAGTGTAAAACCCGGCAATATCAGGTCACCGCGCGCCCGGACGATAATGAAAAATGCACCTTCAGCACGGTGGCCAGTCAGCGTATTCGGTATCGCTAGACTGTAGCTTAGACGATCCGGATTATCCGCTGTCGGCGTGTGCGTTGCCCGCAACCGTGTAAGACCATCGATAAGAACAATTTCAGGCTCAAGGGCCTGATTGAGGATCGCGCTGAAACCGTTCCCGGCATTCGCATTGATTGCCGCGACCACCTGTATCGCCGTTGAACCGCCCTCACCTGCTTTGATAGCGATGGTAAGCGTGTTTGAGTTGCTGTCATAGGTCGCGGTTTCACTACCAGCCGATACGGTATCTGAAAAAACAACATCAACGTTTCGGAAATTGCTGCCGGGTGCATCTGCAAGCAGGGTAAAGGCGTTGTTTGGACCATTTTGACTGATAGTACCCACTGCCGGTACCGTATCTGTGCCGCTCAGTGTGGTTACGCCCGTGTATGTTGCCTCCGTGATTGATCCGGTTCCGGAGTTATTGCCGTCTAAATCATTATTCAGTATCGCGACGAAAGCCTTGTTCGGTTCGGCGGCGATCACTTCGATGACGCGCCGCGCCGATGTGATACCTGCCTTAATCTGGATAATTAGTTCGCCGCGACCAAAGTCGTAGATCGCTCGCTCACCACCGGCCAACGCAGAGTCTTCAAAAATTACATCGACCCCAGCGAAGTCCGCACCGGGTTCGTTCGCGATCAGTGTGATCGCGTTGTTCGGACCGTTAGGATTGATCGTTCCGACTGCTGATCCGGTAACATCAGCGAATCCGGCATTGGCAAATACACCGGATCCATCGTTAACCGGGTTCCCATGTGGCAGTTGAAGTTGCGCAGCAGCACCGTCATCGACATTGAACACTGTAATAGCATCGAACCCGTCAGGGATTGGAATAATCACATCTTTTCCAGTCGTATTTATGATCAGGTCAAACTCAGCATTCAACGCCATGTTTAATCCGCTTTGCGCCGCAAGCTCCGCCAACGGCGCCACCGCATCGGATTCGGGAATGGTCATTGTCAGTTTACCCGCCAATCCGTCTTCATCGATCATAAACGCGCCACCAGCGTTCAACTCCAGTAATGTCAACGCAGATGCGCCTTCACCCAGTCCCATTACGAGACGTGCGCTAATCTGCATAAGAGCGTGACTGTCACTAGCCTCAATGTCGAACGTGCCGCTTAACGCGAACCCAGGAAACAGCAAGCGACCAGCGGCACTGATTATGAGATAAGAACGCGGGCCGTCGTCTGGATTGCGTATCGTCTCGGGCATCACCAGATCATATACAATAACGGTTGTCGCGTCTGGATTTTCGATGAGTGTCGCACGGATCCGGCTGACATCGTCGTCGAGAAGGATGTTAACGGGGTTGTTCAACGTCACAGCTTCAAGGACACCTTGATCTGCTGCGTCGATATTGAATGCCGCAAATAGAGCAAAATCGCCCGGTATCCGTACCACTGCTTCCGCATTCGTAGTATTTACGATCATGTCGAATCGGGCGTCGCCAGCAAAGTCGAATCCTGGAATACTCAGAGCCTCGAATAGTGGATCGGTTCCTGTCGCTCGCATCTTGAGCTTACCCGAAAGTCCGGCCTGATCAATGCGGAGGACTCCGACTGCCGCTAACTCCATCGCCCGGGTTTCGCCGATCCCAAGTTGGAAGGTCGCGGTTACCGCCAGGATAGCATACGATTCGGAAGCCTCCAGATCGAAGGTTCCTGCCAGTAGTATACCCGGTAGTCGCATCTCACCGGAGATATGAAGACGGACATATTTTTCGCCAGAGGCCGGAGTGACTTCGGCGAACGTCTCTACGATGAATGTACCTGTTCCGTTGTTATCAGGATCGAGATGCTGATCGACAACTGCAACAAACGTACCTTGTCCAGAAATTGCCGCTGCAATATCCAGTGCAGTCGAGACTCCGGGTTCTATTTCCACTGTGAGAGTCCGTGATTCCGCGTCAAAAGTTGCGACCTCAGCGCCAGCCGTCCCCCCATCAATAAAATCCGCAGTGATCCCGTCGACATCGATCGTTTCGACCGTTGCAACCAAGGTCAGGCCGTTATGATCTCCGGCAGGATTCACGCCGCCCGTGACTTTGTTCGTCACGTTCGGAAAGTTGCTGCTCGTGAACGTGCCGGTGCCGTCGTTGTCGCCTCGTGATGTATCAAGATAGGCTGTAAACGTCCCATCATCGTTGATCGCAGTGATCACCTGATTCGCAGTGGTCACGCCGCCCGTTATAGATAGAATTAATGCATTCTGATCCGCGTCATAGGAGGCACTTCCCGCAGCGGTACCGTCCTCGCTGACGACCACTGTAAGACCGCGAAAACGTCCACCTGGCTGATTCGCCACCAACGCCAACGCATTATTGAGGCCATTTGGATTTACTAAACCAGCTGCCGTCGTCGTGTCGATCGGATCAGGAGGAGCCTTTAGAGTGGGTGGAATATAAAGGAATAACTCATCGTTCTCGGATCGAAGTGTCGATACGCCATCGCTGAGCACAACTCCATTCGAATAATCAATATCCGCCGGTTCTTCAAATGCCAATTCAATATCAAATCCGTCCGGCAACGGGATTCGCGCTTCTTTTCGAGTTGTATTGATTAGTACGTCAAATTCAGAATTCGATCCAAAATCTAATCCGGGTATACTTAAAGCGGCGAATGGAGAACCGTCAAAAAGCGCACTGTCAAGCCTCAATTTTCCAGCCAAGCCGTTATTGCCGAACATGAGAGTCCCACCGGCTTCTGTTTCGAATAGACTCAGCGAGCCAACGACCAACTTAAATTGCGCGGTTATTGAGAATACCGTCGAGTCGTTCTCTGCTTCAGCAAAGTCAAAGAACCCACTCAGAACCAACCCTTCCAGGGCCAGAGACCCGGAGAATCGTCCAGCAAACGTCTGGCCGTCCATATCGATAACAAACCCGGATGGCGACGCACGGGTTGCGCGCCGTCGACTGGTCTCAGATTCTTCGGCCGCTATCTCCAGCCCGCCATTGCTGAACTTGCTGAAATCAATGGCTGCCTGCGGACCCAGTGGCCCCAGACCGACGTTGATTGCCAGGTCGAATCCGTTCATATCCGACGAGATTCCGGGGATCCCAACGAAACCTATCGCATCGGCGCTGGTCTTGAAGGCGAAGTATAAACTCGGATCCAGAATTTCCGTCGAAGCTCCAAAAACCATGGCCAGGTTGAGATTCTGGACAGCAAATCCGATCGCACCTCCGTTCACTTCATCGTCACTATCGATGATATTGTTTCCAGTTGTATCGGTACGATAGGGACCGTTGATGCCGACGAACGCATGTACATTCGATGCCGACACCGCCATTAAGGAAACAACCTTTTGCGAACCGTCACTTAAATCTACTTGGCGACTTGCTTCGGCGGAAAATGTAAAACTACCGCTGAACTGAACCGTTTTGAATAAACTCACTTCTGCGTAACCGACAGACGCCCGGATCAGGCCGGAGCTGAAATTAAGATAAATCGGGTCCGCGCCCGTATTGACCTGGAATCCAGCCGGATCGAGAATGTCATCGCCATCGACGTCCTCGGTATCGAGTACTTCATTACCATTAGCGTCTTCGTTGTCGTCGAGAACACCATTGTCGTTGAGATCTTCAGTGTCGAGTTCACCGTTCCCGTTGATATCTTCAGCGGGAAAACTGCTTGCGAGATTAAGGAATATCGGTAACGGAATCGGCAACCTCGCCCCGAGCGCGAAGGTGGCGTTCATCTCGAAAGCAACGTCGCGCGCCACAAACGTCATAAAATCTCCGCCGCCGATGAACCCGACTTGGCTCGCACTCGCGCTAACCCCAACGAATACAGGACTTATTACGTTCAGTGGAGGAAAAAGCAGCAAGGTCGAAGTACTTGGTGTACCAATAAATAAACCAAGATCAAAATCAGCAAGCACCAGCCCGATTGCCCCTTCTTCCGGGGTATCGTTTTCATCGATAATATCGTCCCCGTTGCTGTCGACAAAATAGGGGCCTAGACCGACAAATGCGTTCAAATTAGTTGCGCCGACGGTCATCGTCGTGATGTCCAGATCCAGAAAGCTGGGAAGCTCGATACCGCTACCGACCGGCACTGTTAATCCCATTCGATGAGTCGGTCCTGCCTCGAAAGCGAAACTTCCGCTAACATGCAAAAAATCCCCGAGCTGTAGAAGGGCGTCACCAACAGACGCGCGAATCAGGACATCGTTGAAATCGAAATAAACAGGCTCCGCGCCAGTTTCGATTCTTAACCCAACCTGTTCCGGGCCATCCCCATCAGGATCCGGGAACGACGCCTGGTAATCGATCGCAATACTCGATAACGGGGTCGACAGGTTCAGCCCCACTTCAACGTCCCGTGCCTGCATTTTTACGCCTTCGGTACCAACAAAGCCGACCGTATCAGCGGTGCCTTTAAGCGTATAGTATTTGGGGACGATAAACTCACCTGCAACCTTCGCCAGTGTCTTTGTGAAGACGGTTGCTGCCTGGCCGACGCCGACAAGCGCTTGCGATGCAACCGTAACCGCCCAACTTACGAGCTCAGAAAGAAGTTCGAAAATAGGGTTGGTAGCCCTCCCGATCATGAAGCCGAAGTCGATGTCCGCTGCCGTCACACCGATCGCTTTTTCGTTTAGCTCCGCTGTCTCACCAACATCGACAAAACCATTCTGATTCTTATCGCCGTATTCAACTCCATCAACAGTAACGACATCGACGAACTCGTCGTTGTCATCGTCGAAAAGTTTGGTGTAAACGGTCTCACCGTTCTGTTCGGACGCGGACGCCCATGATATTGCGCCGTCGCCATCGCGATCAAGCCAATAGGGTCCTCCTAAACCGACGAACGCGTTGAGGTTCGCGCCCCCTATCGTTAATGTTTCAATTTGATGAAAGAATGTACCATTAACAAAATCGAAGCCGAGTTGATTGATTATATCCTCAATATCATCGCCCGCGTCGCCGACCGTTTCGCGTGCAAAGGCGAGCGCGTCCTTAATAATCGGCGGCAAATGCGCGTTGATTGTTGGTTCGTACGTGACACCGCGGTCGAAGGCAAGACTTCCCGCCGCATAGACAAAGCCTGCAATCTGCAACGTCCCGTGTCCAAGTGTGGCACCAATCCGGCCCTGGTCATCGAGGTCGATATAAAATGGATCCCCACCGGTCGCTATTTGAAACCCGGCCGGATCAAGCATTCCGTCGCCGTCACGGTCTTCTGACAGCAAATCCAGGACCCCGTCCCCGTCGAAATCTCCCTCAGGGTCGATTTCCCCGGGAACTTCCGTGAGCTGTAAAAGACCATCCCCACTGCTATCCAGTAGGTCTAGCAATTCCTGAACGCTCAGTTCATCGTCACCGTCAGTATCACCGGAACTTCCGCCGTCGACTTCATTTGTATCGATAACGCCGTTGCCATTTAAGTCTAAGGCCTGGAGAAATTCGCTGTTCTGTTCGCTCGGGAAACTTCCGAGAAAATCGACTGTCGGACCGCCAATCAGTTCAACGGCTTTCAACCAAAAGTCGCCATGATTGACTCGTATTTCGATATTCTCTGCTTCGAGTGTAACCTCAGGTGCTCCGACCAGAGCCACTCTCTCTGCAAACCCTTCGAAGGCATAAAAATTCGGTAGTAACCCTGCTAACCCCGGGAAGCTAGCAAGCGTAGGTGCCATCATTACGAATCCGAAATCGAGGTCTTCGACCGCAATCCCGAGGGCCTCTGAATTTGGTGTTTCATCGCTTAGATCGCCGTCGCCATCGGTATCTTCAAGATAAGGGCCGCCAAGACCGACGAAGGCGAACACATCGGACCCGCCGAGTGTTAGGCTACGGACTTCCACGTCGAGGATTCGTGAGGTGTCTGGAATATCGCCGACAAGATCGGTAATAGCATCGGGAACCAGCGACCCGGCAGTATTGATGGCAGTGGTGATATCACCGGGAAAGCCGGTTGCCAGGTTAACACGCGATCTCGGCCCGAGTTCGAAAGCAAGATTCCCGGTAACATGAAGAAATTGAGCAATGCTCACAGTCCCACCGGTTACGGCTAAACCCAAACGCTCGTTACCGTCGAAGTCAAGATAAATAGGGTCGCCCCCAGTGACAAGTTCGAAACCGGTCGGATCCAACTTCCCGTCGTTGTCACGGTCTTCTGCTTCGAAATCCAGGATCCCATCCCCGTCGAGATCCCGGCCCGATTCTATGCCGGCAGCCTCTAACTCGGTTAGAAGTAGAATGCCGCTGTTGTCGGTGTCGAACCGAGCAAGCAGCTCGCTCGCCTGGATCTCGCCGTCGCTGTTAAGGTCATCAGATCCTGTAAATCCGGCGACTTCTTCAACATCAACCTTCCCATTGACATTCAAATCGAAACTTTGGAGGAATTCACTCAGTTGCTCGGTCGGGTACGTACTTGCGAAGTCGATGACGGCTGGGCCGATCTGCCCCAGCCACTTCGTCCCGGTATTTGCGGTTACCGTGATTTTATCCGCCGATAATTCGACAAAATCGTCGGTGCCCACCGTCATGATATTGTTCGCTTCCGCCTTTAACGCAAAAAAGGTTGGTACCAGCTCGCTCAGTCCAGGAACCTGCCTGAGCGTCGGCTTAAAAATAGAATAACCTAGATCGAGGTCCTCAAGTACGAAGCCGATGGCGTCAGGATTCGGGGTCTCGTCGCTGAGGTCGCCATCACCGTTCGTATCCGTCTTGTACGGACCATTTAACCCGGCAAATAGACTTATATTACTACCGCCGAAAGTGGTGTGCGTAACACCCAGACCGGAAAGGCGTGTGAGGTCATCCGAGAAACTCAGTCCTGCTAACTCAGTCAATGGGTTGATTACCTCGGAAATAAGAGGGGTAGCCAGGTCGCCGAGATCGCCTGGTATTCCCGTGGCTGTGTCAACGATGGTTTCCGGTCCTCGTTCAAATCCGAAAGTTCCGCTGGCATAGAAGAATGAGAAGAATTGAACCTGGGCAAACCCAAGTTCGACGCCGAATCTTTTATTACGATCAAAATCGAGTATCACCGGATCCCCGCCCGTCGGCACCTCGAAAAATCCATCACCGATATTCAATAGACCGTCGCCATTTCTATCCTCAGTGAAATCATTAATTCCGTCGCCATTCAGATCTGCCGTGTCAAGTACGCCATCGCCGTCAAGATCTTCGTCAAAGCCGTTCTTAAAATCTACGGCAGGCGGACCGAATCTCACGCCCTTAAAATCCCATTTATCTCCGCGATTCATAAGAAACGTAAAATCTTTGCCTTCTACGTTAATTGAACCGCCACCGCCAACAAAACCAAAAGACTCGACGTCGAGTCTCCCGGCCATCATTTTCGGAACCAGAGGAGGTAATCCAGCGGCAAACAAGACATCATTAATCGTCGGACTAAACAGTGCACCGCCAAAATCCAGGCCGGTTAACTTGAATCCGAACAGATCGCCGGCCGACGAATTGTTATCCAAAAAATCCTTGAGCGGACGCGAACCGGTATCGAAATCCGCCGCATCAATCTGGTCAAGTATTCCGTCGTCTTCCAGATCCAACCCTAATCCCGTGTACCCACTTAAGTTTGAACCACCGATTAATGCTTGTGATACGTCCAGGTTACGCAATACAGAAAAATCGGACGAAAAACTTGCGCCACTACCGAATTCAAGTATAGGATTGATAATCTCATCAAAGGAAATTGCCCCTAACAATGCTCTGACATTTGCCGGTATACCTGTCCCGACATCCACAAGCATTTGTGGGCCTACTTCGAAAGCAAAACTTCCTTCCAGGAACGCGAAATCTCCCATATTCAGCAACGCGTATTCTATTGATACTCCTTTGCGTTGGTTACCGTCGAAGTCAAGATTGACCACACCCTCCCCTGCCGGGACTGCCAGGAAACCGTCGCCAACGTTTAATTCATCATCACCATTGGTGTCTTCCGTCACATCGATGGTCCCGTCGAGGTTCAGGTCCTGGGTATCTAGCAGGCCGTTACCATTAATATCTTCATCGAACGTAAGCGTGAAATCAACCACCGGCGGTCCGAAATTCGTGCCAAAGAATTCCCAGTCTTCGCCGTTATTCAAATTCAATGTTAACCCGCGACCGACGATTGAGGCGACGTCAGGGATTCCCGTAAACTCAAAGGCGTCAACTGTAGCTTTCGCTGCCGTGAACTTCGGTATTCGGAAGCTTGAGCCCAATGCCTCTAGCACTGAATTGAATGTTGGATCAAATAGCGCAACGCCTAAATCCATACCTGTCACCTTAAATCCGAGCAAGGTCGCGGGGAGACTATTCGCTAAATACTCCTGCAGTGGACGCGAGTTCGTGTCGAAGCCAGGATCCGCCAAAGACGCGAGTATACCCGTATCACTTAAATCCAGGCCAGCGCCAATGAAGCCACCGACGCCGGACGCGCCGAATAACGTACTACCCACGTCTAAACCAGTGATTAGGCTCGCATTGTTTTGAACCTGGACCGGTCCACGGACCTCCTCGGGGATCGAGTTAATTACATCACCGAGCAGTGTCTGAGCCAACGGACCTACATTATTGGGAATGCCCGTGCCGATATCAACGAACAACTGTGGACCGTCCGTGTACGAAAAACTCCCTTCCACAACGACGTAATCCGCAAGGCTTAAAATCCCGTATTCAAGCGCCACGCCCTTACGCTGATTGCCGTCGAAATCCAGCCGCACCGTTCCGGAACCCGCGGGGACATCAAAGAAACCGTTACCAATATCTAAACCATTACCGTCTAAATCTTCCGTCACGTCGTCCGTACCGTCATTATCTACATCCTCGGTATCAAGAAGACCGTTACCGTTGACGTCCTCATCGAAGCTGACCGTGAAATCCACTACCGGCGGACCGAATTCCTTTCCGAAGAATTTCCAGTTCTCGCCGTCGTTAAGTTCTAACGATAGACCGCGACCGATGAAGTTGACAATTTCGCCACTGCCCACAAACTCGAATGCGTCCACTGTCGCCTTCGCGGCAGTGAACTTCGGAATTCGGAAGGTTGAGCCCAGCCCTTCAAGGACTGCGTTAAAGGTTGGATCGAATAATGCCGCACCCAGATTCATGCCGGTCACCTTGAATCCGAGCAGGCCCGATGGGGCGTTGTTTGTTAGAAGATCTTGTAATGGACGGGTTGCCGTATCGAAATTTGGGTCTGCGACCCTTGTCAGAATATCTGTGTTCGCCAGAACCAGACCGGAACCAATGAAACCGCTGACGCCCGACGCACCGAAAAGCGTTCGACCTACATCAAGGCCTGTAATTAAACTCGCGTTGTTCTGCACCTGAACCGGCCCGCGAATCGCTTCGGGGATGGAATTAAATACATCCCCAAGAAACGTCTGCGCGATCGGACCAATATTGTTCGGAATCCCCGTGCCGATGTCAACAAACATCTGCGGACCTTCTTCATACGCAAAGCTACCTTCAACAAACAAATAATTCGCAAGACTCAATAAGCCGTACTCAAGTGATACGCCCTTGCGCTGGTTTCCGTCGAAATCAAGCTTAACCGTCCCACTACCCGCAGGCACCTCGAAGAAACCGTTGCCAATATCTAAACCATCACCGTTTAGATCTTCCGTCGTGTCGTCAGTACCGTCACCATCTACATCCTCAGTATCCAGGACACCGTTACCATTGACGTCTTCATCGAAACTGACTGTGAAATCAACGACCGGCGGGCCGTACTCCTTACCAAAGAATTTCCAGTTCTCGCCGTCATTCAGGTTCAGCGTCAGACCACGGCCCGTTAGCGCGATAAAATCATCACTGCCTACGAACTCGAACGCATCGATTGTTGCTTTCGCCGCCGTAAACTTCGGTATCTGGAAGTCAGAGCCCAAACCCTCAAGTACCGCGTTGAATGTCGGATCAAACACCGCGGCACCTAAGTCCAGACCCGTTACTTTGAAACCCACAAGACTAGTTGGTGGATTGTTGGTCAATAAATCTTGTAGCGGACGTGTCGCGGTATCAAAATCAGGCTCTGCGACTCTGGCCAAAATGTCCGTATCCCCCAGCACCAGACCCGAACCAATAAAGCCACCAACTCCCGACGCGCCTAATAATGTCCGGCCGACATCCAACCCGGTGATCAAACTCGCACCATTCAGCACTTGTACCGGACCACGGACCGCTTCAGGGATCAGATTGAACACGTCTCCCAGAACCGTCTGCGCCAGTGGCCCTATATTATTCGGAATACCAGTACCGATATCCACAAACATCTGCGGACCTTCCTCATATGAGAAACTGCCTTCCACAAACAGATAGTTCGCTAACCCAAGTAGACCATATTCAATTGATACGCCCTTGCGCTGATTGCCGTCGAAGTCCAGCGATACCGTGCCAGAGCCAGCCGCAACCTCAAAGAAACCATCGCCCACATTCAATGTGCCGTCGCCGTTGGTGTCCTCAGTGGTATCGTCTGTGCCGTCACCGTCAAGGTCCTCTCTGTCCAGTAATCCGTTACCGTTGATGTCCTCATCAAAACTTACTGTGAAATCGACGACCGGCGGACCGTATTCCTTGCCGAAGAACTTCCAGTTCTCACCATCGTTCAGGTTCAGCGTCAATCCACGACCGGTCAACGCCACAGATTCATCGCCACCGATAAACTCGAACGTGTCCACCGTCGCCTTCGCCGCGGTGAACTTAGGAATCTGAAAGTCCGAGCCCAGGCCTTCAAGAATCGCATTGAACGTCGGATCGAATAACGCTGCGCCAAGATCCAGGCCCGTTACCTTGAAACCAACTAAACTGGAGGGCGCGTTATTCGTCAGTAAATCCTGCAGCGGACGCGTACTCGTATCAAAGCCTGCCGCC
>JAJFLP010000102.1 GCA_021772635.1 Verrucomicrobiota bacterium
AGGACAAACTAGGTGCCGGGCACGCTTAACATCTTTATTATTAGCATTTAATAGCTTTTAAAATGCATGTAATATACTCAGAGAAATATCTTAAAGTAAATTTTAATCGGTACTTATTCTGTTTAAGGAATAGAGGATACAATCTCTCGCAGATCAATAACGCTTATACGCGATAATCACCGGAAACAATCCAGTTTAAGATATGATTCATTACTCGATTGATTTTAGAAAAAAATATAACATTATCGTATTTAATAATTTAAGTGTGCCCGGCACCGACGTATAATTACCGGGCTTGCAATGAACCTTAATGGGTGACCCTAGTCTGCCCGGCTCATTCGATCTCTCGGATGTAGCCATTTTTAATCCCATAGCGATGAGCGCTTTGACGGAAAACGAATTCTTTGCCATCTCTCAGCGATTCGATATCAAAAAAAACGAATCCTGCTGATGGTCCATCAGAGTATGCTCTGATTTTGGTGATCACGAAGGTTTCTCCTTGGTTTCCTAATCCCAAAATTTCATAGTTACCAAACGTCGTAACCTTACCGCTTAAGTAAGCCTCTTTCTTCGGGGCGATCGTTTTACCACATACATGGATCATATTTTTCGTGATGATATCGCTGCGATATTTGGTTATGAAGAAATCTTCACTGACGGAAAACTTCTTGCCAATAAATTCCGCCCTGTAGACCGCATCGTCCACTGTAATGATCTTTTCGCAACCACCGCTAAGCGCTCCTAGTAAAAACATTCCGATTACGACATTGCGTTTGTTCATATCCGAATCCTCATGGCAGTATCGCCCTTAAGTAGTTGCTGACATTATGCCGGTCTATGCCTTGATTAAACCCCGGAGTTGATCTTATCGTTTCAATATTTACATCGAACGAGTTGACGGCTCCTCTGACTAAGTTGATTGGATTCGCGTATTGCAAGATTGGCACGGGGTCTCGTTGAAGCGGGGGATTATCAACAGCTCGGACATTTCGGATTGATTGGACATTAAATTCTCCGTTGTAGATCGTAGTTTGTCCCCCTAGCCCAATAAGATTTATGCGTTCGTGGCTACTAGAGTCTGCTAGGCTAAGTCCACCATGCGTAACTTCTACCCCTTGGCTGTGCGCATACAAATTGATAGTAGAAACTCCACTGGCGTTGGCCGCGTTAAGGACGCTTTCTGAACGGATTTGAGTAATATCTGTTACTCCCAGTTCGTTCGCGAGAACTTGTAGTAAGTCCCCTATTCCAAAGAAATGTGTTTTGTTACTTACTACCGTTAGGTCGTTGATACCATGATCCGAAAATTCTTCGACGGCATCCCGCACCCTATCGTCATTTGTGAGAACTCCGGGTGTATATATTGTGGCGGTCTCCCCAGCAGTAAATGCCCCGGACAAAGAACGTTCTGTTTGAGGTGTATCATAGATATCGCCGAACAGAAAGTTTGTGGGTATTCCCGCCGTCAAGCCTGCCGTCTTCAGCGTGCCGCGTGTCAACTCATATACGGCGAACTCAGCGGACAACGGATTGAACGTATTGAATCCTCCATTAAATGTGTCGCTCAGAGTTTTAGTTAGTGCCAAGAGACTTCTGTTTGACTGAATATAGGTATTTTGAATAGCGTTCAATATTTCTTCAACCGGATTCGGTAACGCGAAGCCATCTCTCGCCTTCCACCCCATTGGATCCAAGAACCGCAGCGGGTTATTTTTGACGTAGGCGTAGAGATTGAGGCCGTCGACGAAACCAGCGGGATCGCGCTGGAGGAAGCGGCCGAGGGTTGGACTATATGCACGATTTCGAAAATGCCACAATGCGACTTCACTGTCCCAACGCCGGCCGGTGTAGCCATATGGATTGCCGATCGTGCTTTGGGAGTACTTGTTATCCTGCGTATCATAAATATCGACCAAACCAAAAGCAGAATAATCGTATGTTTCAACCAAATTACCGGAAGCATCAGAAATCGCACGAATATTAAACTGGCGATCTTTAATATAAAAGTAACGGTTTCCGGCCGCATTCTCCATCAAAAGTACGTCATCAATATAGGCACCGTAGACGTAAGCACGGTCGAATCTATCGTTGATATATTCCTCAATAACCTGGTCATTGTGGTAAATGTATCTGACTGTCTCACCAGCTTCCGGCGAGTATTTTGTCACTCGTCGATTCAACGCATCGTAAGCGATCTCAACGATTACATTATCATCCGAATCGAATACGCTGGTTAACCGATTTTTCCAGTCATATTCATACGACTGATTGCCGTCGTAAGTCAGGTTGCCGTTGTTATCGTAATTGTAATTCGTTCCGGCATACTCGTTCGCACTATTCGATTGACGATTCTCGCTAAAACCATTCTGAGTCGTGTAGGTCCAATTCCCGAGGTCATTATAATCCCATTTTTCGTAGGGCGATACCTGCCCGAAATCGGTCGCTGTTTCAATCCGATTCAATGGATCGTAATCGTAACTCGTAGTTCGCGCAACACCGAAGTTAAGAATCGTCTCCTTCGTTATGTTCCCTTGATCGTCATAGCCGGTATCGGCGGAGAAGGGAGTAATGGCCTGGCGATTGTAGCGACGCCGTTTCTCCTGTCCGCGCCGGTCATAATCAATGGTTAAATCGAAGCCGTTATCTAGTATAGCAGAGTGAACTTTATCGTTGATATAATCGGTATAGTTCACGATGTTTCCATATTGATCGTAAATCTTCGTCGCTTCATTTTTCTTGTTATAGTCAATTTCGAGCTGTTTTCTAGACGGATATAACAGTGTTTTTAAGTTTGAGTTCGAGTCGTAGGATTTAAGGACGTCGTGCGCATTCTGAGTTTCCTTCACTACCCGGTTGAAAGAGTCATACTCGAATACAACCTGATTAGTGAATGCTCCGATTTCGTTAAATTCGTCGGCTGTGAGAATACGGGAAAGATTGTCATACGTAAATGATTGCCGTATGTGGTTATTTACGGTCACACGGGTCAAACGATTCAAGCGATCGTATTGGCGGCTGATAACGGTATTGTCTCTCCGAGTCACCAGTATCAGGTTTCCTACGGAATCATACTGTCTGAACGAACTCCTACCGTTTCCGTCGATTTCCTGACGGACCCTGTTCAACTCATCATACCGGTATGCATATCGGTCCACTGATTCATTGTCGATTCTGCGGGAGAGTAAATTACCATTGGCGTCATAGTAATAACAATAGATCACTTCGTCGGGTGTGCCAGAAGCTGAAATTTCTCGCGTGAGAAAACCGTTGTAGTTATATTCGTAGAAAGTGGTGATTTGATTGAAATTTATTTCTTTTTCAACTAACCCTTTTTCATTGTAAAATGTCGATTTTTGGCGGCCGTCCTGAACAGTTCTTATTCTCTGGTTTTCCTCATTGTATTCGTAAGTGATTTGCTCGCCATTGGGTTGGGTCCGGAGCGTTAGATTCCCACGCTCGTCGTACTGAAAGGATGTACGATCGCCTTCCGGGCCGACGACAGCGGTCTGCCTACCGAGCAAGTCGTGCTGAAAATAAGTAATTCCTCCTTCCGGGGCGAATTCCTTGACGCGTAATCCTCTGTTATCGTATTCGTAACTAAGGGTGATATCTATTTCGTTAACGGCGGGATCGCCTTTTCGAGTTTGTTTCGTCAATAGATTTCTTTCGTCATATTCGTAAATTGTGCTGACATCCTTAGAATCGTTGAGTTTCCTGATCTCTCCAGTGCGGTTCCCCACAGCGTCGTATTCGTAATGGGTTTCGGTCTCCTCTCCAGTCGTAAACCCCTGTAAGATTCTTACCATACGTCCCAGATAATCGTATTCATACTTAGTGATCGTTCCCCTCGGGTCGGTAGATTGATCGAGAAGCCCGCGCTGATCGTATTGATAGGTGGATTGATTGTTCAGGGCGTCGGCAACTAAAGTTCTTTTATTGAATTCATCGTACGAGAACTCAGTGGGGTTGCCATAAGGATCGATTTTCTTCGTGAGCCGATTTAATTCATCATACTCGTAAACAGTGGAGTGGATGATATCATCCCGAACGAGGGCACCGAATTCATCAAATTTGTGGAATTCGGCAGATGCGTAAGTTTCTTTGATAAGGTTATTATTTTTATCGTAAGTAAATTCTTTCTTGTAACCCTGGGGACCAACTTCGACAACGAGATTGGAGTTCTCGTCGTACTCGTAAACAGTTGCATGCCCTGCGGCGTTCACATCAGCAATCTTTCGGTTGAGGGTGTCATAATAAAAGTGTTGTTTATTGCCCTGTTCGTCGGTTACTCCAACCAGATTTCCAATGCCATCAAAGTCGAATGATTTGGTCTTACCGAGCGCGTCAATAGTCAGAATTTTTTCGTTACGCAGGTTATAGTGATGCTGAGTACTTGCACTATTGGGCTGAATATGTTTTGAGAGATTCCCGGCAGGGTCATACCCCCATTCAGTTCGGTTACCCAGTGGATCAATTTGACCTATTTTGTTACCCCGAAAGTCATATTTGTACCGAGTGCTGTGACCATTTTGATCCGTCAAGCGTATCAGCAAGTTTCTCGAATCGTACTCAAAGCTGGTGTCCTGAAATTGACTGAAATCATCGTCATACCGGCGAATCCGAATCCGATTTCCGTTTATGTCGTAGTCATAAACGGTCGTGTTGCCAGCCGGGTCAATCTCGCGAGCAAGCCGTCCGAGATTATTGTAGAAATACGACTTCAGTCGTGCGACGGGTGTACCGTGTGCCTCTGTTTGCGAAATGACGCGATTTAACGCGTCGTATTCAAGCCTCGTTTCGATATTCTTCGGATTTATTACTCTGGTTAGATTTCCGCTCGCATCGTATTCATATTTCGTGACGTATCCGAGTGGATCTACCTCTTCAATTTTTCGATTGGTTTTGTCGTACACAAATTTGTAGATATTCCCTCTTTTGTCGGTAATTTGCACCAGGTTTCCAGCGCCGTCATATCGTCTAAATTCGGTGCGTTGATAGGGATCGACTGTGAGTATCAATCGATTTAACTCGTCGTAACGAAATAACGTTGTATTTCCGTTTTGGTCCGTACTCGAAATAACATTGCCAACGGCATCGTATTCGAAGGTTGTCGAAAATCCGAGTGAATCTATCGATTCTACAATATCGGATCCCGATACAATATCCCGCGCGGTATCGTAGATATTTGTCGAAATCGCCCCGTTTGGTTCGTGACGTGTTGTCAATTGGCGATTATCATTGTATTCGAATGTTGTTAGGTTACTCCCGCCGTCAATTGTCTTCGTGACTTGATTGTATCCATTGTAATCGAAGGTTGTAGTAAAACCTTCTGGGTCGGTCTGCGATATTATCCGGCCGATATTATCATAGTCGGATTCAGTCGTAAGTCCTTTGTTGTCAAGATGTTTAACCACGTATAGGTTTTGGGAATCGTATATGAAACGGGTAATATTTCCATCGTCGTCGATTTGTGACGTCATATTTCCGAATTCATCGTACTTGAATGATTTCTCGTATCCCAGCCCATCAACCTGTTTTGTCAGATTACCTTTATCATTATAATAAAACCGCCCCTGAAAGCCGCGAGCATCGACGAATTTCGACATTTTATTGAATGTTAGGTCATATTCATAGGTGGTGGTATGGTTGAGCGGATCTGTCACTGAAGTCAAATTTCTGTTATCATCGTACGTATAAGTCCAGGTATTACCGTTGCCGTCGGTCATACTTAATAAATTGTGGTCATCATCATATGCTCTTGTCTCGAAGGTTTTATCTAAAGTAGTTACGCGAATAACGTCGTAAGTATCGTTATAAAAAAGCTTTTTATAGTACCCGGATTCGTTCCAGGTTTCGGCGTATCGATTCCCGGGGCTATACTGAAAATTAAAGACGTAACCTTTTGTGTTTTTATGGAAGGCGACAGAATCATCCTTGTAATATCCGATCTCCAGAAAATCACCGTTTGGCAATATATATTTGCTCATATTATGGTTATTGAGTTCGTTTTGCTGATTTTTTAAGTATTCAAATTTGGCTTCATTATCTTGGAGATCGATAAACGAAACTAAATCATTGTCATCGTACCTATAGTGACATTTGCGTCCAGAGAAATCTCTGACGGTTTCGACTTTACCATTGAGATTGTAAATAAGACTAAGATTCCGACCGACTCGGTCACGGATCGAATTGATCTGAAAATTGGTGTTATACTCGAATTCCAAGTAATTCCCGTTAGCATCCGTTTTCCGGGTAAGTAGTCCGCCTTGATTAAAGACCGTCTCCTTTCCGTCTTTATAAAGTAAGATGTATTCTGTTGCTTCTTTTCTAATGATGAACGTTATTCCCGACGGACCTTCAAATACACCGTCTTGATTATCATCCGAGAACTCATGCGGGATTCGCTCAGTGTTATAAAATATCGGATCGCCGTTTTCTTTGAATAGCAGCTGCTCGGCATGACTCCACCCCCAGCCGTATCCAAAGGGGCCGTCATAGACCATTCGGCTGCGATAGCTCCTCGTGACTTCCAACGCGAACCCTGTGCCGGGAATACTTATATCGGGATGTTCTTCCGTATAAAACTCACGCCGAACCATATCCACGGGATCGCCTTCGGCGACCCGATCGGCGCCCGGTTGTTCCTGAGCTTCTCCCGACCCTTTATCCAGAGTTTCACCGCGAATGTGTTCCTGCAGTGGTCCAATCTCCGGATTTCCCTCGCCAAAATAACCCGCTAATTTTTCTGTAACGAAGTTCGGAACCAAGTTAATCGCATCTGCTACGACATTCTTTAGGTCGCTAAAGAAACTTTGCGTTTTGCCCCAGAAATTATCCCGAATCGAGCCGCCGCCGTTGTCACCATCGTAAGTCCACGAAATGAAGTCAGGATTTTCGGAGAACCAAACGGCAGCGGTGTTCCCGTCGTACGGGATCTTGGTTACCGGGGCTTGGACGATCGTTTCGGGATGCTCCTGCAGTTCTGCAACAATCGCATCAATATCTGCGTTGGAATACCTTAGGTGTAGGAATTCATTCGGCGGATTTTGGAGATCGGGAATTGTCCCGTTAACGACATGGGAGGGAGTGAAATCTTTAACCGGAATTCCAAGGTCATGGGCTAACATCAATCCCGTCACAGTACTCATTCCCGGCGTATACAACCAATCTTCGAAAATTCGCGCTTCATCGTACGAGGTTGCGAAGCCGACTAGTTTGCCTACTAACTTTCCGAGCGGATGAATAAGAGGATCGATATCCAACCTTTCTGGATCGTTAATGTTGTAGTACTGATAGCTGTAACTGATCGCATCAATATGAAATACGGGGTGTAACAAGAATTTTGTTCTCTTATCAATTTCGAGATTTTCGCCCGTCGTATAAATGATGATCGGACTTTCCTGTATAGATACTTCATCTAAGTGCAGTAGTTCCAGAATCCGTTTTTCGTAACTATTGGCGCGCTGTAGCCAGGTCATAGCCATTATTGAAGCCATGCGTCCCAAGTAGGCCTCCCGGGCCGAATTATTGGGAAACGGCAGAACCACGTCTAGATTTGACAGTTCATCAGTTAGGTTTTGAATACTATCGATTGATACTGATAGTCGGTCGAAGGCGAGTAAAACCAGAGTGCCTACGGATTTACTGGGCCTCGGTGTGAATGTTGTTTCGCCTCCAAGTCGCCATGCAACAGTGAATTCCTGACTGTTCGCTGATCGTGTGCCCAACGGTCCGATCTGTGAGCCATTGATTTTGAAAACGGGCGACGATGTGGAGTCGGTACCGGTTATCCAATCGAGTACGAACCGCTTGCCGGATATCTCGGGGAAGTAAATGGTATCGGACAGCAGCAACCCATTGGAGTTGGTATTCCGCACTTCGAGATCCACGCTTGCTCGGTATTCTTGCGGTATTTCCGGATAATTCGATCGTGGGTACTTGGATTGATCTAGATTTGAATAATAGAACTTTGGTAGGCTCGAAGGTAATAATGACGATTTGCGAATTACGCGAACGCGTTTTCTCGGTATATCCTTGAGTGACTTCCCGGAGAATAGAGGTTCATCTGAAATATAGCTTTGTAGCATTTCTTCAAATAATTCAACGGTTGACTTATAACGCGTATTCCCAGAACTTCCGCCGACGAGTGATTCCCCATTCAAGTATTTATTGAAATCAAAATCGAGTTCACTCGGTATGCTAGTGGTGAAAATCTGATCATTTGCGAGTACATCAAGAATGTATTCACTACTACTGGAGTCGACGACAAAATGATCCTCTGCGGATGACAAAGGACTATTCGGTGCCAAAACGGTAATATTTACCCGACCCGTATCCTCTACACTTCCGCCATCATTCAGGATCGTGTACTGAAAGGATTCTTCTCCAACGAAACCTGGCGCAGGACTGTAAATCACAAATTCGTCAGAGAATTGTGATAGCTCCGTAGTTCCTCCGCGGTTTGGATCGGTGACTGAGATAATAGAATAGTATGTTTCGTTATTAACTATATCATTGTGAACAACTTCCAATGATACATATGTTTTGTCACTTCCGGAAACAATAGCGTAATGATCGTCCACAGCAACCATGGTGCTGCCCGAGTTTCTGACTGTCACCCGAACCGAAGCCGCACTATTATTTCCTTCGCTGTCAGTCGCGGTATAGGTAAACGCTTCGGTTCCCAGGAATCCAGGCGTCGGTGAATACGATAATCCCTTGGAATCGGCCGTGACGGATACGCTGCCCCCACCGCTTGGACTACCCACGGCGGTAATTGTCGCCGGGGTTGTTTCCGATGTAAGGCTACTGCTCGAAAAAAGATCTATGCCGTTATCTACAACACGTCCCCTCAAATTGACCATCATAGGAATCCAATCTTTCGCCCCGGATCCGTGTGCCCCTCGGTAATTATCCACTGTCACATACGCTTCGCACCATGCTCCTGAGTGCTTCCCGAATTTATCAATACTAACATAACGAGCCGGCACTCCCGAAATTCGCAACAACGTGATTAATAAGCTGGTTTGATCGAACGCGTTCCCGTGACCGGTCAAGTATGTCATGTGTGCGCCTTTTCGCGATCCTATGTATCGTTCTGGACTGACTTCCGATGCGACAAAATTATAGATTTCGACCGGATCATGATTGAGATTTGTAGCGAGTTGGATCAATTCCTCAGTAAACTGACATTCCATCGTCTCAGCCAAATACACTGGATCATCGGGTAGAGGCTCCGAGGCGTTAATTTGCCTGACCGATAGGGCTGCAGAAAAGATAATAGTAATCACGGGACCATTACGTTTCGCAAACTTCAGTACATGATTTGTTATTTTAATTAACATTAAAATCATGAAATTATTCCTTAGCTAATGCCTCTAAGCAGAGTCCTGTGAGATACGGATCATTGTCCCAACTTCCGTTTGGTTGCTGTTGACGGCGCAGATGATCTCTGGCGTTGTTTCTTTCGTCAGAGGAGATATCCAGCCACATTAGGACAGCAGCGGTATCGACGACACTGCCATTACCGTACGAGCCGAACAATTCATCTCCGGCGATGATATTTTGATTGCTCACAATCCAATCATCTTCATATCCCGCCCAACTGTCAGTCCATGATAAGATCCTATAAGCCAAGGCCGAGACGAAGATCGAGGGCTTCCGACCCGGTACCCAACTAAAGGTAATATTGTCGGAACTCTTGATCTCTGTGGTGTTTAGTAAAGTGCGGAGGGGCGTAAACTGCGCAATGGATATCGGTAGACTTGTGTCCACGTTGAGGTGTCGCAGTTGCGCCAGGGTTCCGAGCGCAGTGTCTATCGCGCTGAGGTGGTAATCGGATTTAAATCCCCACCCCGCAATTTCAGATGTGGAATTAAAAGAACCGAGACCCACCATACGGTTGTACAATTTGTCGGTATTGTGACCGTAGTATTCGAGACATAAGATCTGTCTCGCTCTGCTGTCATGATTATCCGCATAGAGTCCTTTAACAGCATAAAGCGCTTGCCTAACGTCCAACCCGTCTTTGTCGACTAGGCTATAGGCTGTAAGAATCTGTGAAGTGGCAAGTATTTGTAGTGCTGGTTTATCGGCCCAAAGACCATCAAAACGCTGATTGGACTCCAGCCAGCCAACGGACCTCTCAATAGCCTCATTCACCGTTGTTGCTCCAACCGTTACGGTTGCAGTTTCAGAGATTAAGTCGGAAATCAGACTTTCGGATCCGTCGGCACCAATTGAGGTTACTCCATAATGGTAGGTTGTGCCGAGAACCACGTCGTTGTCGAACCAGTTATAGGAGGATATCGCTTTCAGTGCGACCCGCAATTTACTCGGAGGTACGTGACTTGCGGTTCTACTCGCATCAAGAATTGCAATGTCCTGAGCATTTACTGCTCGGTAAATATGATGTCCTTGATTATCGGGCTCGCCAGTATTCCACGAAAGACTCATTCCACGTGAAACCGCATCAAACCCGACCGTCAAACCAGATGGTGCATCTGGGGAGACATCGAATAAATAAACTGTAGATTTAGTTGGTTCTCTATTGTTGCTGGTGTCCACCGCAAAATATTGCAACCGAGTTGTCTGATTTATAGGAATTCCGATTATAGGCGAAGAGGCTGACGTTGTGTTAGACGCACCAACCATTGGTGGATATCCGTCAGTGGAATAATGGATAACCGCGTTTCCAGAACTGGTAAGATCGACCGTAAATGGCTGGGTAAAGGAACCACCGGGGACGCTCGTACTCGTCCCAAGTATCGTAGGATCAACACTAAATCCGATCTCAATAACAGCGATGTTGCCACCGACGTCAGAAATCGTTAGAAGGAAGAAATAATAGCGGTGTACTGGATCATTGATTAAGTAACTAACTGTATTATTCGTTATGGTGGCTGCAGTCGTAACATTGCCGATAAAACTCTCGACTAGGCTAATACGATTTAGATTCACGGTATTTTGTTGATCTCCAAAGCTATAACGAACCTCAACGGCTTCCCCATTTGTTGCAATTAAATCACCGTCTTGCGGATACCCGCTAATAATAATGGGGGGCGTAACGTCGTCAGGTGTGCTTGTGGGTAAACTACGGGAGTTAACGGGGTCGGACCCGGCGGCCAGCTCTCGAATATCGGAAATCGTATCTCTGTCTGTATCGACATATTCATCAGCACCAATATCAACCGAACCGCCTGACGGAAACGGTCGTGCTTCACCCTCGAAATCGGTTGTATCAGCGTTGGTACTTGTTCCGTTGTCGATACACGGCGAACCGTATTTCAGGTGTAAGTATCCCGTTTCAGAGTCTACCGTTATTTGTGGATCTACTCCGTCTGAAATGTTCGTAGAGTCTAGGGCGAAATTGACTCGCGCCGCATTGACTAAGCTGTAGGTAATAGTCGGAGCAACGGTATTAGCGGAGCTTATTTCATTCGTCGCGAAGCTATTACGAGTATTTCCAAAGAATACTGTGTTAACGATAGTTGCGGAGCTCTCGGTGGCTAAGTATAAAGCACCAGTGCCACCGTTAGTTGAGTTGTCGAATATCGTGCAGTTACGAATGATTGGAGAAGTTCGGATATCACAATAAATGCCACCTGCGTTATTCGACGCGTTGTTAGCTGAAATCATGGTATTCTCGATAGTGGGTGTACTTTCCCGAATATACAAAGCACCACCGATATCTGCAGAATTATCGAATATAGAGCAATTCCGAATCGTCAAAGAAGACGAATTACAATAAACTCCGCCGGCCGCAACGTCCCCGTTGTTTCTCGTGATGATGGTGTCTTCTATAGTCGCGTCGCTATTCCCAGCGCAGTAAATCCCTCCGCCAAACGTTACGGCGTTATTATCCGCAATCACACAGTTTGAAATTGTTGGACTGCTCGAATTTTCGCATCTAATACCAGCTCCGAAGGGTCGACTACCGTTCTTAATCGTAAAACCGGATAGAATTGAATCGGGGCCTTCACCGTTAACGAAAGCGACGACACTGTCAACTCGACTACCGTCGATAACGGTTGCTGATACGATGTTGGGATTGTTAGGATAGGTGCTTGTCAACGTTACGGCTTTGCCAAGGAAATCTAAATTCTCGTAGTATCGTCCCGGCGAGACGATGACCTTGGATCCCGTGACGGATATGGAGATGGCTTCTTGGATAGCATTCTTGGGGCCGTGTGCACCGTGGATGAATGGGAGGAGCCCGTCCAAGTTTATATTGGGATTGTCATGAACGAATAATTCACGCGTAAGCGGGTCGGTACCGAAGTTAATTTCCTCGGCATCTGAAAGGGTATCATTGTCGGTGTCAACGTTGGTGGGATCGGTACCGACGGCGATTTCCTCGGCATCTGAAAGAGTATCATTGTCGGTGTCGGCGTTGGTCGGATCTGTTCCGGCCTCAAATTCGGTGAGATTGGACAAACTATCGTCATCAGGATCGCTATTTGAATCGTTCACTAATGGATTCAGGGCATATAAGGTCTCCCATCCGTCAGTCATGCCATCTCCGTCCGTATCCGATACGGTCGGTAGAGTACCGTTGCTATACTCATCGATATTGCTGAGGTTATCGACGTCCAAATCGTCGCTTGCGTTTTCATCGAGGTCGCCAAAAACTTCAATCTCCCACCAGTCGGGCATACGGTCACTGTCTCCGTCTTCCTGTGCATCGTCGATACCGTCGTCGTCACTGTCCCGCTTCGTCGGATCAAAGACGAAACTCGCCGTCGACTTGGAGACTTCCCAGCCGTCGGTTAAACCATCATCATCAGTGTCGTTATTATTGGCTAACGTATTGTTCTTAAATTCGTCGACGTTCGTCAATCCGTCATTGTCGGCGTCCGCAACCGCATCCGCGGGATCAAGCGGATCCAGCCCGTTGCTGAGTTCCCAACCGTCGGGCATCTCATCCCGGTCAGAATCGGGATTGACAGGGTTCAGACTAACGTCGGTTCCGTACTGAAATTCGTATTCGTTCGTGAGGTTGTCGCTGTCCGAGTCGTCGTTGCCATCGAAATCTGTGATATTCCCGAAGTAATAGATCTCCCAGTCGTCGGGAAGGCCGTCATCGTCGCTGTTATAGTTCTCCATCGGCCCTAACGCCGCGGCCACCTCCCTGCCGTCAAGCACTTTGTCATCATCGCTGTCGCGGTCATTCCAGTCAGTCGCGTAAACGGTCTCTGCAACATCTGATAGTCCGTCAGCATCGTAGTCACCGCCCGGCACGCCGAGTTCACGGTCGTATGACGGCATTGAGTCGCCGTCGATGAAGTATGCCTTGCCGATTTTTAGGAATTGACTTGGGATATAGCGCTGATTCTTTTCATCCCAGCCCACTATCGCTGATGTCATAGCCTCCGGTGCACTACGGTGAGACGCGGGGCCGAGTAAGTTCCAGCCAGTGTGCAGATCTGTTGTCGAAGACCGTGGTAATTTCCCGGTGACAAGAATCTCTGTTTCGTCGAACGCATAAACCCAATACCCCTTTAGCGCTTCGATCGTCTGAACACCGGATGTAAATCCTCTAGAATCCCATCCCCACACCCAACCAACAACGTCTCGTCCAAGTACAGAGATTCGCGAATTATCCAGGGGAGCAATCGGAAGGGAAATCGAGTTCCATCCGGGATATAGTTTCAGCACGAATCGGATCGGATTGTCGATCGCAGAGCGGGTGCGCCTTTGCGGGACTTCGAATACCGCCGTGAGTATCCGGCGCTGCGACATGGGTAAGGATATATCTTTATCAGTTACGTTCGTGTTTATGTGTCCGACCCAGCGTAGGAATCGTTCCGAACGACTTTGGGCGATAGCAGTCAAATCAACCACCGATGCCGCGGAGTACCACCCTTCTGAACTGCCGGTTATTACACCGCTACCGTCAGTACGGAGTTCCAGCTGGTACTCCATGTTCCAATTCCAGGTTATTGCCGAGTCATCGTTAATCTGAATGAACCCGGTGGACTGGGTTGTCCCGCTCGCTGGAACACTCCCGGTACCGTGCCAGCCACCCGGAGCATAACGGCTACCGCGGCCGTGCCCGACTGGATCGGTGCCAGCCTCCAATTTTATGTACGATCCTTTCATAAAAAAGTGTTTTCCTGGAGGCGGGCTTGCAGTGTTGTTAATATCGGTGACGTCCAGACTCAGATATTCGACATATTCATCAGCGCCGATATCCATAATGCCGGTTCTCAATGGAAACGGTCTCGGATCGCCATCAATATCCATGAACCAATGGTCGTCGTTCGTACCAGCATCAATACACGCCGATGAATCGGCGAGATGATAATTGCCGGCTATTGGATCTTCAAAACCCGGATCAGTATCCATATTTCCCTCGCCAGGATGCCCGCCCTCGATATTGCTGTACGAGATTAAAACGGTGGAATCTTCTGCCACCAGGATTGCAGCGTCCACGCCCTCTTTGTCGGATCGTATGATCGAGTTGGCGATTACCGGGTGAGAATTGTTACCGGCCCGCAACATCACATTATTCGCCGCCAGTTCCTTTGGACTATTGCGGGTAATCGTACAGTTCGTTATGACTGGAGAGGAGGCAATGAGACGAACAGGACCGGAATTCGAGTGGCCGGAATTATCGACAATGAGGTTGTTGCTAAGCCGGGAAGACGAGTGTTGCAACGATAACCCTGAACCATGTAACGCGGAATTGGATGATATCTTATTGTGCGAAATTAACGGTGCTGCTGATGTTACGTAAACCCCACCACCGCCTGTTGCCTGGTTTTCGGCGATGTCATTTTTGATAATTCTTGGCCACGATAGCAGGCAAAGAATCCCGCCGCCTTGGCCAGTGGCGCTATTTTTTTCGATTAGATTATTAAGAATGATCGGTGCGCTAAAGTTCGCACAGCCGATTCCGGCGCCGTCGTAACCGCGATTATTTGTAATGATATTGCCATTGATTGTGGGTGAGCTTGATACGCATGAGATGCCTCCCCCTATTATGATCCGGCTGCTGATGACGGTGTTACCGAAACCATTCCTGATCGTAAATCCTGTAATTACGGTGTCGGGGCCTTCTCCGTTATTACACCGAATTACAGAGTCGGTCCGGTTCCCGTCGATAATCGTATTTTCTACCGTCCAGTCGTCGTCGGGATCGTATGACGTCAGAGTTATCGCTTTTCCACCGAGAACGATGTTCTCGAAGTACGTACCCGCGGCCGCAAATATCCAATCCGTGTCGTTGGAACTGTTGATCGTAGATTGGATTGTTTGTTTCGCGGTCGCTTCAGTCAGTCCGTTGTTGTCGTCGTTGCCATCGTTAGCGTTAACATAAAGCGCACGATAGGTATCGAACTTATTGCTTTCGCCGCTATGGCCGCCACCGTCATCCGCCATCAAGAACATATCTTCGGCCAATTCGTTTACCGTGACCGTGCCCGACCAAACCCCGTTTGTGAATGTTCCACTAACAACCGGAGTGATAGCGACAGGTTGTCTAGGCTTGTTCTGTCCAAGCTTGACGGCATTGGCCAGAATCCGATCCATGTCCGTTCCGATCGTATAGAAGTCGGCACCGACCATCACAACGTGTCCCTCACCGTACTTCTGGGTGGCAACTACGCTTTCGGCGCCAGAATTGACCAGTGAGATACCCGATGCCGTCCGGTATCTTCCGATCCACTTTACCGGGAATGAATCGGAAATATCTCTGGTTAGTGGGTGTTCTTCGCTTTTCGTAACGGTCGCCGAGCCAGAGCTGCCAGCCTTAACCAAATCGATCAACTCGCTGTTATGTAAGATCAAGTGTTCAGATCCGTAGAAGGAACAGACAATGACGACTCCTCCATTCGCGACAAAGTCCTGGAGCACCGTCTTCCATGATTGTCCAAGAGAATTCAAATTAAACGAATGGGACCGTTCCTGTTCCGGTATCAGAAATACATCTTTTCCTTGCAGCGCTACAGCCAAAGCCGTCGGGTCGGTGACATTGGTGCTGGTCTCATTGAAATCAGTAAAATGATTGGATAACGCGGCAAGGGTATTTCTATACTCCCCGGTTGACCTTGTATCCGCGTATTTCGTGAACGACAATATTTCGACCGGCTTTGGCTCACGTTCAACGTATCCCCCCAGGGAAACGGTTCGGTTGAAATGCGATACCGTCCGACGGGACGGATCTTTGGCTCGAACGACTACATCGAACTCGTGGACGCGAAATTGGGGGGAATCTATAATTTCCCAATCGAAATGGTCGACATCGTCGTCTTCCACGGTCAGTAAACTCCAACTTCCTTTCATGCTTGGTGCAGATACGGCGATGGTTACCTCTTGATTCTCTTCCGAGTCGGTATCGTCGATCACTGTTATATCGAATTCGACAAACGTGCTGCCGGCAGGGATAGTCACAGAGCTTTCAACCTCGATTGCCGAGGTATCGTTCGAAGTAATCGTAACCGGCAGATCGTATCCGATGGGATGGGGTATACTGACCGATCCGGCACCGCCCAGGCGGCCATCATTTTCGCGTACAACTAACGGTACATCGACCAGGGCAACGTCACCGACGGCGAGGCGGACCGGTATAGTGAACTCCTCTTGCTCCGGATCATTGGTTTCGAAATCAAGTCTGCCCTCATAGAAACCTGATGACATGCGCTTCGTATTAATGTCGACATTTATACTGTCCGAAGACTGCGGCGAAACCGCGCCGGACGCCGGAGTTGCGGACAACCATTCGCCCCCAATCGTTGTCAATCGTTGATGATATTGTGTAGATGTACGTGTATTCCGTACCGAACCAGCGATCGGAAAACGATTGTGGTAGAAGCCATTGCGCCGCTTCCCGAAGCTCACAGTTTCATTGTACGAGCCCCGTGAACCTGTATAGTCGATCCGGCCGCGCCACCCCGTTGCGATGATGTAGAACTTGCCGGCTACGAGGTCGACATTCATTGGTAGCGACGAATAAAATCGGCTACCGGATCCTTTGACGGTCACCGAATCATTGTAGACTCGAACGAATTTTCCGTTTAAACTACCGGATTCGAAGACCACGTAGTTCAGTTGCTGAGAACCGTAAAAGTTCAAATAAGCGTCGATTTTTGTGAGTTTCGTAGTTTCTTTTACTTCGTAGGTATCTCCTCGATATCTCATACGTCCGCGCCAGTTATATTGGGGCGAGCCAATCACGTCGATTTCTTGAGATCCACCGCCAGTCGACTGTGGTTTCAATTTCCAGGACAGATCGGCGTGGTCCGGAAGTGCGTTGTTGCCGAGACCGAGATTAACTGTGTAGGCGGAGTCGGGCTCGAGTATGACGGTGACCGCCTCGTCGGACCTTTCGACTTCCGGTGGCGGCTGATTCACCGTCAATTCCCAGTCGATTATTCGGGTGGCAAGTGTTCCGTGGTTGGTGAAGGTTACACTTGATGCATAGGGAGTGGTGTCCCAAGGTAAGAACTTTGCGTTTTCGTTTATATTCAGAGCGACGCGCTTACTCTCCCCTGGTTCCAAAGTTCCCGCGGCAGGCGCAATATCGACCCACGGATCGGTGGTATTGGCGTACCAGTTAAGCGTACCTGTCCCGGTATTACTTACCGTGATTTCGACGTGCTCAGGATCGAACGGTCCCTTCTCGTAACCAGTTGATACAAGGTTTGTATCTGGGGTTACCTTGAGGTGATCGGCGATTTTTCCTGTTACGGCAATATCGTCAATGGCTATGCCGTCGATTGGAATCGGGTAGTTATCGTACTGGTTGAAGCGAATAAAAAACGGCGACGAATACGAGAGACCATGTTCGGCAATGGCTGCGTCAATATCGACTGTGATTTCCTTATACGTCGAGGTCAATTCATTTCGTAATCCATGAACCTCGTACCAATCAAACCCGTTTGTACTGATCGCGACGCCGTCGAAATCATAGCCGGTAGAATATGGAATCGGTGGCGGCCCGTTTCCTTCGTCCCCGTAATCCCTCGCCTGAAAAGTAAGAACGACGTCTTCATAGTTTTCCAATTCCAGAGCCAAGGTAGCCTCGTTTCTGGAACTGCGACCGGCAATCCGTGACGCCATGGTCAAGTGGTAATTGCCGCCGCTCGGCCCATGCATGCTCGTTACTGTTGTGGTATAATAGCGAGTACCTGTGACGCTCCATTCTGGTCCCAACGAGCCGCTTTCAAAGTCTTCGGTATATATAACGTCTCCATAAGCGAGACAACTGAACAGGCATAAGGCGACGCAGGAGGCAAGACGATTGCACGCTGATGTTTGATGACTACGTATAATCGCGGTGAGCGCTGATTCTTTTTGAAGTATCTCTTTATCTGTAGATTGGCAGTGTGACATTGATCGTATTGACAAGTGCGGCTTGTTGTATTGAAAAAGAGTAGAATGATTAGTCTAGCCTGAATAATTCACCAGTATTCTGCTACGAGCCCTAATCTCTGCTCAAATAAACCGATTGGCTTGACTTCACATCTTAGTGAATGAAAATTCACTTTCACCGTGGCGCCTTCTCCAATCATCTTATTATGAACGAGTTAAGTTCTCTCGCGACGAATCGCGTGAATTAATCAGGCTAGGTTTGCAGGTTTCTATGCGAATCTAATTGCGTATATATAGAAAGTTGTATGCCAAATGAAGAATAAAACGATGGATCTAACGATAGGAAGGTGATTTATAAATGTAACAGGATCTAGAAGGTGGAATCGGGGAACGAACGGTAAGCGAAGAGTGGATAATTTCAGCGGCTAATTGTTCAAAAAAATGAACGACGGTCGCAAATTTATTCGAGTCGGAACTTATCGAAACGAGACGCTTCCAAGCTCAAAATTTTTTCGTACATTTTTTGTTACAGATAATGGGAATATGGGAACGAGGCCGCCGTCATTTTTTTCTACCTCAAATCCGTCTATGGAAGGTCAGAACTGCTAAGTAACACGGACGTCAGTAATTCGTGATCGCCAGGATCGGAGGATTCTGTAAAGTATTGTGCTGCAATGATAAACATCTGTAACAGCGTTTCGTTTATTGCCATTGTGTCTCGTAGCCAAGTCCTGAAAATAATGTCGTTCATTATTCTGGACACATAGCTTTTCGAACTCCTTAAATGCCGATGCGATCCAGGCGAAGTCGCCTTTATTTCAAGGGGTGTCCTGAATTATGACCGTTTCAATACTGCCGGATGACAAACTACGCCGCTGATCATCATCACTATCGACATTATCATGGCAAGGCAGTTAATCTGATACAGCAGAATATCATTCGTGATCGGGGCGATTTAGTCGAGGAATACGTCGAGGCGTAGAGATACTACGAGGGAAAAGCAGAATAGACCGGTAAAGAATAGGAGCCTGCGGGCGATGGATTGGCGGGAGGGAGACACGATTATTCAGTTTTGATTACGCTTACGTCGCATGTATGTCATGCCGAGGAGGGCGGAGATGATGAGCGCATAAGTTGATGGCTCGGGTACCGGAGAAAGTTCAAAAGCTAAACCCGTGATGTTTTGAAATCCCATAGCCCCGCCAACAATAGTCCCTGCTCCAGTAGCAGTGTTGATCGTAATTAACTGATCTGATAAGTCGTGAGATCCGTATAAGATACCACTACTAGGATCCGAGGCTATACCCCGAATGTTATCGAGTACCAACGCACCGACAGCAGTCCCCGCTCCAGTAGTGGTATCGATCGTAATCAACTGGTCTGATTGGATATCAGATCCGTATAAGATACCACTGCTAGGATCAAAGGCTAAACCCCTAACATTCCCGAATCCGAAAACGCCGCCGACAGCAGTTCCTGCTCCGGTCGTGGTGTTGATCGTAATTAACTGATTCGTCGTGTGGTTAGACCCGTATAAGATATTGCTACTAGGGTCAAAGGCTATACCCCAAATGTTCGTAAATCCGAAAGTCCCGACCGCTGTCCCTGCTCCAGTAGTGGTATTAATTGTAATTAACTGACCTGAGTCGATATCCGATCCATATAAGATACCACTGCTAGGCGCAAAGGCTAAACCCACAACCTTTTCAAATCCAAAAGCACCGACCGCCGTCGCTACTCCAGTCGCAGGGTTGATCGTAACTAGCTGATCGGAGGTGTGGTCAGTACCGTATAAGATAGGGGCAGCCGGAGCAACAGCGCTGGTTACTATCATAAAAACGACTACCGCAACAGTCCTTGAAATATACTTAGTCAATGACATCTAGGTATTTCCCCCCCCCGATATTTTTTATTATTTAGCCTATTGCGATCACGGGCATGGTAAAATATGAAAGGGCTACGCTAAATACGAAATACATCCGCGTCAAAACGGAAAGGCGAGAAAGTAGAGGAAAATACGAAATTTTAGGAATAGAGGAGGAATATCTCAGGGTGGTCGACGTTTAACAGCTATATTCTAGGGGTGTCCTGAATTATGACTGGAGGACAAACTGGACATGTACTACTGTAGTGGCGGAACTACGATCCGTAGTGAACTTGGGTTATCGGCGGGTCGGAATCCGGAGTTACTGGATGAGATTGGCACAGAGACAGCGGAGGAGGCGAGTGCTTTTCTTATTTGGCCGTAGGGGCAAGAATTACAGAGTGATAGGCAAGGTAGCAACCTGGCGATCGATTAAAATCGGGCATTGATTCCTGGCACAAACGGGTAGTTTTCGTGGTTTTTACTGAAACTCAGCACTCCGACCTGAACGCCTTTGAGGCGCTCACAGATATTTAACAATCCGAGTTGGACTCCCTCGACTCTGTTGCTGGAGTTTGTCAAGCCGATCTGGGCACCTTTAATATCTTGCGCGATGCTGAACAGGCCGGCCTGAAAACCGCTCAAATCATTCGCTTGACTAATGCAGGATCCGACCTGTATACCGTACAAGCCTCCCCCGCTATGTCATACCGGCGGCGGCATCGTCGGCAACGATCTCTGCACGAACGGTGGCCGTTAATAGGATAGTAATGAATGTAATTAATCTTAACTTGCCCATAATAATTTCCATATTCGGGGCTAACCGTTTGAGTCAGTATCAGGAATTTATCAACGCGAATCCATTTAATTGAATTTTGATGCTAAACTGTCCCGTGACAATCTTCGTAACAAACGACTATCCCAAAACGGGAGGAGCGGAATCGATCAATAATGAAAGACGAAACTTTTATGAGACTCTGGCGGATTGCAGGCACGATAGGGACAATAATTATTCTAGGATATTTCCTGGGTGACTTCGCTGACAAAAAGATCGTCAAATTAGTGCAGAAACATACAAAGGAGTCTAATTCTTCACGCCGGGCGGGTAACCTGGAAAAGGCCATAGAAAGCAATAAGCGCTCATTAAAACTTATTGAAAACCAGCAGAAATTCCTCTTTTATTTACACGACGATCTCAGACCGATTTATGATATGCAGACCGCCTTGCATCACGACATCGGGGTGTTTTACGCACTCCTGCATAACCGGAAACAAGCTTTAGCGCATTTGGAGACTGCCCTGGACATCCGCCTGAATAAACTTGACGGGTATGAGACCGTCTCTAAAGTCGGAGAAATTTATCTGCTGCTCGGGAATATCCATCAGGAGATGGGCGACCTGAAAAAAACCTATGAAAACTACCAACTGGCAGCCGATCATGGCAATCTGGAGGCAAAGAGCAGAATGGATGTGTCAATATACGTAGAACAGGATTCGGAGCCTACCGACGATGAGTGATAACCGTACGCCAGTATCCATGTCCATGGACGAATTAATGAGAACATTTCAAGGGGTGTCCTCTGTTTTTGCACCTGTGTGTTCACGGGGTGTCGGTTCGCGATCGTCGGTGGGGTCTGGTCGAGGCATGCCGGTGTAGATAAGATAGGTCATACAACTCTCTGATTGCGAGAAGCGATTGCCTTAGAGAGAGGATGCCAAATTGCACCGGTGATGGTAAGTATTAGAGAGAATAACGCAGAGATGCAGATAATACGGTCTTTCTGGATGGATTCCAGTTGGAGTCCGATCTGATCAATGAAATGGCAGAGGTTTAGCGATAAGACAAAGTGAAGTCCCAGTAAACCGGTAACGACAAGGACTATTGAAATCAGGGTGTGGCGATTGGTATGTGGCATATACGGGGTGGCGTAAGAGTGGATTTTTCGTTATTGTGGGGCGGTTGCTCAGCATTGATTACGGCGCTTACGGTGCATGAATGTCATGCCTAGGAGGCCGGAAATGATGAGGGCGTAGGTTGACGGTTCAGGGACGGTAGCCACCACTGCTTGAAATGAATAGGCACGATTTCCGAGCGATTCTCCGAATTCGAACGTGGCGCCGACGTCTGTCCCAGAGAAACTTTGAGAAGAAAATCCTGTTAACGCACGCATATTGAAAGTGCCGGTATTGTCATAGTCAATGGTGCTTCGACTATTGTTGAGGGTATGTAAATCATCGAACCACCCGAAAACATAATTGGCATTGATTATTGTGGCGTCTCCTGCTTGGGCGTTGAATGCGATGTTGGTCCCATCTCCCGGAGTTTGACCAAGAATAAAGGTCTCACCGATGGCACGCAGTATATAATCACTCCCCCCTGAAAACTCTAGGAGTAGCGGCGTTAATTCATTGAGAACCGTGCCGTTGCCGGGGAAAAATGACCATGTTGTCAACTCACCACCAACGGCCGGTGTCCCAAATGTTTGCGTGGCCACATACGTCGTCTGCAGGTTTAGGTTGAATAAATCACGCTCAATCAGATCATACCCAACGATTACCCCTGCTTGTGACGCAAAGTTAATACCAACGAGCAGAAATGTGAAAACGACAGCCTTTCTCATATCGTTACGCCTTTTTTAATTAGGTGGATTTTTAGATATACTGCAAGCAGTACAATTTTCGGACAACTTTTAATTCATTACCTAAGATCTTTGTTGAGCCTAGCGAAATCCGCCGCGGTGGAAACAATATTTTTTTAACCGGTATTCTGCTGGCCAGCAGAGCGCCTGGTCGAAAACTCGAAGGCGTTTGGTATAGCATTCTTTATGATCGGAGGATTCTGTAAAGTGTTGTGCGGCTGATGCCTGCCTCTTTCGCGGCGTTGGATTTGTTGCCGCCGTGTTTTCGCACGAGGTCTTTGATGTACTGCTGTTCGATATTGTGGACAGATAATCTTTTGGAATCTTTGAACGACGTTGCGGTTGGATCATAGTCGTCGGTTGGGGAGGCCGTAGTTTTGATGTAATACGGGAGGTCGCGAAACCGGACCTTGCCGTCGGTGCTGTCCAGGACGACCAGGCGTTCAATAACGTTTTGCAGTTCTCTGATGTTTCCCGGCCAGTGGTATTTCTTGAGCGCTTCTGTGACAGCCGGCGAAAGGCATCTGATGCCGCTCTCGTATTTATTCTTGTAGTGGGTCAGGAAATGATCGGCCAGCAGCGCGACGTCGTTCCCCCTTTCGCGCAGGGGCGGCAATTCCATGTCGATGACGTTGAGGCGATAGAATAAATCGGTTAATAGCGAGCCGTCTTTGATCGCGCTCATCGGGTCAACATTACTCGCGGTAATAATCCTGACGTTCAGCTGGATATAATCGCGACTTCCGACGCGCCGGATTTGGCGCTCCTGGAGAACACGCAGGATTTTCGATTGCAGGTCAGTATCGAGTTTGTTGATTTCATCGAAGAATATCGATCCGCCGTTCGCGCCTTCGAAGAGGCCGGGGTGCCTCTTGTTCGCACCGGTGAATGCGCCTTTTTCGTAACCGAAGAGTTCAGTCTCAACAACGGACCGGGCTAAGGACGGGCAATCGATGATGACGAACGGTTTGCCGGCACGCTGGCTGTTTCGATGGATCGCGCGTGCTACTAATTCTTTTCCCGTCCCGCTCTCGCCGAAGATGAAGACATTCGCGTCTGAGCGGGCTGCCTTTCTTATGTTAACGAAAAGATTCGTCATCAACTCACTTTGCGCGATCATGCCAGAGAAATTGTCGTAAACGTTCTGGGTTGCGGGCGGCTTGCGTTTTGTCCTGTCACTGAACAGCGCCAGATTGTGCTTGACTATGGTTTTGAGATCTTCGCTCTTAACGGGTTTCTCGAGGAAGTCGACGGCTCCCAGTTTCATCACTTCAACGGCCTTGGAGATCGATCCGTAACCGGTCGCGATTATTACCGGGATATCGGGGAAGGTTTTGACTATTTCCGTTAGAAGTGCGAAGCTATCGACGCCCGGCATCTTCAGGTCGAGTATAACCAATTGCGGATCGAATTTTCGTATTATCGATACGGTTTGGGCGGGAGAATTGAGTGCGTCACAGTCGTATCCGGCTTTTCTCAGGATGAGTTTGCAGACGGTGGCGTAACCTTCGTCATCATCGACTATAAGAATTCTGCCGAGGAAGTCGCTCTTACCAACTTTGGATTTTCCGCTCATTATAATCCCGGACTGCAAGCAGTCCAGATTTATAGACCACTTAAATGCAACGGCGTATGATGTGCCGAACGGTATTTCAAAAAACTCCGACACCGCGTATGAATAATTGAGCTAATCGGCTTATTTAAGCACAGAGTAGGGCTCGTAGCAGAATACTGATGAATTATTCAGGTTTGGGGGTATAACTGCCGCAGTTAGCCAACATTACATTTTTTCGTGCGATTCTTCAAGCGGAATTAAAGGGTAATGAAAAGCGGGTATCCGGTTTAGCCTGATTAATACCGATCCGATTTTTAGCGCGAGTAAATATCGTACTTCATATAAACGACTTACGAAAAGCCTCGGATCTCTAAATAGTCCACTATTCCATTTTCGTCAGAACTTTCATAACTCATTGGTCTAACGCATGCTAACAACTCTAGGCCTGAAATAAGCGAACATTCCGATTCGTAATCTTACTCGTAATCGCAATCTTTCCGGTTTTTCGAGGTGAAATTTGGAAAGGTATTACGATTATGTTATGATTTAGAATGAATAAAAGCGAGCGCTGGTGCGTCTAATCTATGGTTGATCACGAAGTAAAATTATTGCTGCGGCAAGCGAAAGAGGGAGATGTTGCCGCATTCGCGGAGGTGTTCGAGGCACTCCGACCGCTTATTCATACGATTGCGTACCGGCTTGTAGGGGCGGATGACGCGGACGACGTCGTGATGGAAACATATCTGAAGGCATGGGGCGCGGTTCAGCGTTTTAACGAGCGGTCTTCGCTAAAGACCTGGTTATATCGGATCGCGTATAATTGTGCGCTTGATTTCATCCGTGCGCGCAAACGCAGCCGCCTTGTTGTACTTCCGGAGGACGATCTTGATGATCGTTCGATGGCTGAGGTCGCTAGAGATCAGCAACCGCTACCTGGGGAGCAATTGGTCAAATCCGAGATTTCAGACATGGTATCCGCGGCATTGGATCGGTTGGATGCGCACCATCGCACGGTTCTGCTTTTACGATTTAGAGACGGGTTAAGTTACAAAGATATTGCGGCAGCCACGGGCGCGGGAATCGGGACTGTAATGTCGAGGTTGTTTAATGGGAAAAAGAGACTGCGGGAAGCGGTCAACGGATTGATGGATGACGATTGATGACTGGTGGATTGACGCGGCGCTCCCCGCCGATGCGCGGCCGTCTCTCCAGGTAATATCCCGAAAATCATCAGGTTTTCGAAAAATCGTACTGCTTGCAGTATACCGGATCGGCTGGGGGACTGACTGGGCCCTTTTCAATTCGGATAAATCGATACCACATTTTGAATACTGGCTATAATTATGAGTAAACACACGTGGAAAGATATAGAATCAGAATTGAAGCGGACGGACGCTAAGCCGGCGATGCGGGAGCCGGAGGCGTTCTGGCGCGAGTTTAAGGCGCGCGCCGACCGTGCGGAAATCCAAATAACGGAGTCCAGGGATCCTATACTTTTCGCGGGATGGCTAAAGGCCGTAGCGGGTATCGCGGTGCTCGCCGGCGTAGTTTTCATGCATCTACGGGATGCGAATGAATCTCTAACGCAGTCTCAAGAGATCGTATTGAACAGTGATACCCGATCCGCGACTTCGGAGGGAGGGGAGAGTAAGATTAAGAGTCTTGAGATCTTCACGTGTTATGAAGCAACACTTATTCTTAAGGACGAAGAAAGCGGGAGTTCGATCCTGTGGATCGCGAACCTAGATGTCGGCAGCGTCGCCGGCGAGGATTGTCTGTGACGGCAAGCGCGGAGCGGGGAGGTATAAAGAAAGGAGTTAGTAGTCAGGAGGTAGGAGGTAGAAGGAAGGAATTAAAGATAGACGGGAGAAGTCAGGAGGTAGAAGAAAGGAGTTAGAAGTCAGGAGGAAGGTGGCGCTGGCGGCTTAGGCTTGGTGGAGAAGGGCGTATTCGGCGGCGTCTCTCATCAGGCTGATCGCGCGAATGAGATTAGGCGCGTCTTCGAAACCATAGGATAGGCGGAGCTGGCGGTTGCCGACGGCTACCAGGTCGCCTTTCTGATGCACGCAATAGCTGCCAGGGATGTAAATTACGCGCGGTTCTTTGTCGCCGTGGGGGCCGTCGAGATCCAGGGATCCAGTGGTCCGTGTTAGATACCGAAAGAAAGCCGATCGCTCGTGGGTTTCGATTTCCGCGAACGTCAGGTAATAGTAAAATCCCGCTTTCCCACCGCGGCATTCACTGAGGAATCCGGCCAAAAGACGATCAATTTCTTTGTGAACGGCCACGGCTTTCTCGCGATACTCGTGATTCACTTTACGAATCTGCTTTGCCGCGTGGTTATCGAGCATGTAGCTGGTGACTTCCTGATTTATCAGCGGCGCGCTGAAGCCGACATCGCTTGCTCTTTGGATCATCGCCTGCAGAAAATCCCCGTCGCGGCCAATCATATAGCCGATTCGAAGGCCGGGGGCGAGAATCTTGGACATCGTTCCTATTTCGTAAACGTTTTCTGACCGATCATAATGAAATCCGGATTTCAGAGGAGCGACGTCCGGGTCGTGAATCAGGTTTTCATACGCGGCGTCGAAGATTATCGGTATCGTTTTTCCGAGTCGGTCGGACAGGCGATGCGCGATGTTGATTAATTCTTCTTTCCTGTTGTTCGACAGTATTGTGCAGGTTGGATTGCTTACTGTTGTGATATAGAAAAATGTAATCCTCTCTTTTTCGTCACCGAGCGCGTCTATTTTGTGATTGAGGACGCCGATGTCGATCCCGTCCGTATCTTCTGGAACGGCAACGATGTCGAATCCCATTCTTTCGATGAAGTTGCAATAGATGTAATAAATCGGGTCAGTCGTAATTACGATTCCGCGCGGGAGCACTTGAGCGATTCCTTCGAGCAGGCTTGTCGCCCCGTTGGAGCCGATGATTATTTGTTTGTCCTGCAGCAGGGAATCGTTTAAGCCTCCGATATGGCTGTTGATTAGAAAGTCCTTGATTGATTCGGTAAGATTGGCGGATCCCCTGGCGCCGCCGTAGTTGTATGCGGCCCGGTACTTCGAGACGTTACTGACAACCTCCTGATGCGCCCGCGTCAGCGTTTCCCGGGGGATTGTTCTTTCATTGACGTACCCGACCCCAAGGTTGATATCGCGGTCGTCGCGAAAATCGGAGGCGAACGCAGCCATCATCTTGTTTACTGGCGACGGCGCGGAGGAAGACTGGCCGTATTCTGAAAGGGGTATTGAGTTCATAAGGGGTTCAGGATTGAGAAGGTTCAGGGTTTCCGCCGTCGCTTGCAGCGATAGCGTGACAAGCAGGGTTTAAGGGGCCGAAGTTTTGATTTTACGAGATCGTCTTCGCGGGCAGCAATCTTCCCATTTTCTCTTAAATTTTAACATCCTTCAGTCTAACCTGAATAATTCATCAGTATTCTGCTACAAGCCCTAATCTCTGCTCAAATAAACCGATTAGCTCAACTTTACATCTCAGTGAATGAATATTCACTTTCGCCGTCAATTTTTCTCTAATCGATTTATTATGAGCGAGTTAAGCGCTCTCGCGACAAATCGCATGAATTAATCAGTCTAAAGGCAACTCTAACTGTTCGTAGGGCGAATGATCAAGACTCAAATCTAAATTTGATAAGGTTATTCCGAGTAGGCGTAGGGGAATATTGCCAGCATCGGTGGAATCTAACAGGGGTCTGGTGATCTCCAGTATGTCGCCAGCGTTATTGGTGAAGTCACGGACGGTTGTGGATCGGGTGATGGTTTTGAAGTCGTTGTAACGTACTTTGAGGGTAACGGTTTTCCCGGCGGCATTCGCTTTTGCCAACCGGGTCTCGACTGATTTGGCTATCGTCTCAAGGATTTCATAGAGATTCTCGATTCGCAGAATGTCTTCTTGAAATGTGCGTTCGGCCCCGACCGATTTGCGTATCCGGAAAGGGGTTACGGGGCGATCATCGCGGCCATGAGCAACGTGATAATAGTACGCGCCTGCCTTCCCGAATCTGCGGATAAGTTCTGATTCGGATTTTGTCTGTAGATCCGCGCCTGTCCGAATTCCGAGTGACTGCATTCGAGTTTCTGTTGACCTTCCAATTCCGTAGAATTTACCGATTGGGAGGGCCGCGATGAAATCGAGTGCATTGCCGGGAGTGATAACAGTGGAGCCGTCAGGTTTGTTCAGGTCGGACGCCATTTTCGCGAGGAACTTGTTGTAACTGACACCTGCGGACCCAGTAATCCCGGTACGTTTTTTGAGTTCTTTGCGAATGCGATCGGCAATCCACAACGCGGATGGAATCCCTTCCTTATTCTCTGTTACGTCGAGATAAGCCTCGTCGAGCGAGAGCGGTTCGACGAGGTTCGTGTACTTGCGAAAGATCTCGCGGATTTCGCGGGAGACCGCGCTATAAACCTGCATACGCGGTTTAACGAAGATTGCAGCGGGGCACAGGCGCTTCGCTTTGGAGGACGGCATTGCTGAGTGCACGCCGAATTTTCGCGCTTCGTAACTTGCGGTCGCAACGACTCCGCGGCTGCCCGGGAGGCCCCCGACGACTACGGGTTTCCCCCGAAGCCGAGGGTTATCTCGTTGCTCTATGGACGCGTAAAATGCGTCCATATCAATATGAATGATTTTTCGCATACGTGTAATAGACCGCAGTCAGTCTTTTTCGATCCGGTTGTCCTGATCACTATATGTCGCTTGCCCAATTCAATTTACATGCAATCGACTAACGTAGACTGCAAACAGTCGAATTTTCGATCCCGCATGCGGGATCACGGGCAAATACTTAGAAAACCTGTCTGGACACCTTTAAAGGGCGAAACCGACACGAAACGGATGAGTTTTGTGCGGCTCTGCCTGAAAGATGTTGATACTGGATGCCTGATTCTGGAGACTAGCCGGAAGCTACTTTCTTTATCCGGCATCTAGCAACCAGTATCCAGGATAGCGAAAACTTGTCGGTTTGAGGCGAAGCTTCGCTAGCCTACATTATGCATAAACTTTCTATTGCGAATGCGTATCTTGTTTCATATAAATGAGTTACAGAGAACGCCGGATCTCAAAATATTTCAATATTTTTTCGTCCCGGCAACCTCCATAACTCTTTGATCTAAAGCAA
>JAJFLP010000103.1 GCA_021772635.1 Verrucomicrobiota bacterium
ACTAAGCTGTCTGGAAACGGCATGCTTTTCAATATAGTATATTAAAATAAATGAAATTTAGTTGGCACAACAAATTGCTCCTGAAGTCAACTACCACGCTCAAAATCCATGAAAATCAGCCCCAAACTGTCGAAGATGAGCCAGAACCTGGCTATTGGATACCGGATATAAGAGCACAACTCTTATCTAAAATCTTGAATCAAATATCCAGTATCAACACTTTTTGGGACACGCCGCACTTTGTGTGTCGGTTCTACCGCGTATAAAGTGTCCTAGTAATGTCCGGAGTCGTGATGTTCCGCGGGGGGCTCAGCCTTAAGTTTTTCGTAAAACCCTGCGGTCTCATTTTCGATCGGTGTCGCCTTCTCCTCGTATATCCCGTCTCGGCGCATCGTGTCAAACATAGTAAGGACGACGAAGGCGGTCAGCATAAACAGGCCGATGCTGAAAGCGAGTGCATAAAGTTTGCTGTCGTAAAGGAGATGCATAAAAAATAGTGCTACGAGTGTAGCCTTGAAGGTTGCAACCGCCATTGCGACGATCAGATTCCCGGTACCGCCCAAGTCGATATACGAGACGCCCACAGTAACGCCCGTCAACACGAAGAGCGCACCGCCAATGCCGATGTACAGGCTTAAAGGTAAGACATGATGTTTATGATCGTGGGTATCTGCAAGCATAGTTAAAATGCGATTCCGAAAATCTTCGATATCGCTGTTAGTTGTTGTTTGTTAAACGGTTCAGAGGTTCACGGTTCCAAACCTTAGGCCTCAAAAAAGCCCTGAACCATAGCTCAATTTTTTTAAGTTTTTAACCGTTGCACCTCGTGTGACGATTATGGATCCACCGTGTTCGAATCGGCGGCACCTCGAATAGATCCCGTCAGCCGATTAGATACAACAGCGGAAACAGGTAGATCCAAATCAAATCCACCAGATGCCAGTACAAACCTCCCATCTCGACAGGCGTGTAATATTCACTTGAGTAGGCGCCTTTCATCGTTCGTAAGGTGACCCACCCGAGAAACACCATCCCACCAACTACGTGCAATCCGTGTAAGCCTGTCATCGCGAAGTAAATACTGAAGAAAATATGCGGATTGGTTCCCTCGACAGCCAAGTTCGTAAAAAATTTCCCAGGCAGCAATCCATCGTGAAATTTGTGACTGTACTCGAAATACTTAATCACGAGGAAGGTGGCGGCACAGCCAATGGTTACAATCAGGAATCCGACGGTTTGCTTCGGTTTATCAAGCTGGATAGAGCGAGTTGCTAGAGCAACCGTGAGCGAGCTAAAAATCAGGACAAGCGTATTGATGGCGCCGAGCTTTACGTCGAGGTATTCGTTCGCATTGATGAACATCTCCGGATTCCACGCGCGATAGATAGCGTAGAAGCAAAATAACCCGCCGAAAAGGAGAACTTCGGTAACCAGAAATAACCAAACCCCGAGTTTAACGGACTCGTGTTGCTGCTCCATACTATGGAAATGATGTGCCAGCGCCGGATGTCCCCGGTGATGTTCCTCTCCGTGAATATCAATAACTTCTGTGGCCGTGTTGTCCATAAGCGTATTGTTACAACTATTCGGGTTGTTTCGGTTCAGGGTTCAGACGTTCAAAAGTCAAATAGGCAACAGAGTTGAACCAGCGTACGAAGACAGCTGACCAATGCCAATCTCCAACTTCGAGTTCTCCAAGTATTGTTCGGAATCCCCTCGGCGATGAATTCGAGGTCGTTAAAAAATTCGACTGCTTGCAGTCTAAATATCTTCCGGCAGCACCTTGTCAAAGTCGTAGGGACCGTGTTTTAACACCGGCTCATATGAAAAATTTTCGGTTGGCGGCGGCGATGTTGTCGCCCATTCGAATGTAAGTCCGCCCCAAGGGTTGTCACTCGCTTTCTTTCCGTTGAACAGAGACGCGATCAGGTAGATCGTGATTATAGCGAATCCAACCCCCAGAATCAAGGCACCGAATGACGAGAATCCGTGGTACCGCTCAAAGAGATCGGTTTTATAGAAACCGCTGTAGTCGTGGTAGCGCCTCGGCATCCCCTGTGATCCCAGCATGAACTGATTAAAAAACGTCATATTGAAGCCGACGAATATAAACACAAACGCGATCCTTCCCCAAAGCTCGCTGTACATTCGGCCGAAAATTTTGGGCCACCAATGATGGATTCCCCCAAGAAAGGCAATCACAGTGCCGCCCATCATGACATAATGAAAATGGGCGACGACAAAATAGGTATCATGGAGGTGCACGTCAAGACCGAGGGCGCCGAGGAATACGCCCGTCAACCCACCAATCGTGAATAAAATAATAAACGCGAGAGCGTATAACATCGGAGTGTTTAAACTAATTTGACCTTTATACAGCGTCGTGACCCAATTGAATATTTTGATTCCAGTGGGGATCCCAATGAAGAATGTGATGAACGAGAAGACCATTGACGAGAATTCCGATTGACCGCTAATAAACATATGGTGTCCCCACACGAGGAATCCGAGAAGCGCTATAGCAACGCTCGAGTATGCGATGAGTTTGTAGCCGAATATTTTCTTGTGGGAATGGACTGCAATTAAATCGCTGACGATCGCCATTCCAGGAAGGATCATGATATACACTGCGGGATGGGAGTAAAACCAGAAAAAATGCTGAAATAATACCGGATCTCCACCCATCGCCGGGTCGAAAATTCCGATACCGACCGCTCTTTCGAGGATTAGCAGCAGAAGCGTAATCCCTAAGACGGGAGTCGCCAGCACTTGTATCACTGCTGTTGCATACGTTCCCCAAACGAACAAGGGAAGATTATACCAGGTCATTCCCGGCGCACGCATTTTGTGGACGGTAACAATGAAATTCAGCCCGGTAAAAATCGATGAAAATCCGAGTACAAAGACGCCGAACGTCATTGAGATCACCTCCCCCCCGCTTTGCGTGCTGTATGGAGAGTAGAATGTCCATCCAGTATCAACCGCACCCATGGCCACGGAGTAGAGCGTGATTGCGGCGCCTAGGACGTAAACGTACCAGCTTGCGAGATTGAGCCGCGGAAACGCGACGTCTTTCGCACCGAGCATCAGGGGTAAGCAGAAATTCCCTAATGCGGCTGGTATCGAAGGGATTATAAATAGGAACACCATAATCGCGCCGTGGAGGGTGAAGAATTTGTTGTACGTATCCTGATCCAAAAACTGCTCGCCCGAGCGAAATAACTCAAGACGAAGGGTCAAGGCGAAAAAACCGCCGGCCGCAAACGCGAGCAAGATCAGAACAAGATACATGATTCCGATACGCTTATGGTCCAAGGTAAACAACCATGACTTGACACCCGTCGGATATGTCAAATAGTTTTTCTCGCTGGAACCGTACATAGGGTTTTCCTCGCTATTCCGCTTGAGTTTTAATGAAATCTATCAGAGAATCCAGTTCATCGGCACTTAGGGTATTCTTAAACGTCGGCATTACCGGTTCGAAACCATCGACGATTTTAGCTTTCGGGTCTAATATCGATTCGCGAAGATAATTGTCGTCTACTTCGACCATTGTCCCGTCACTCATTTTTTCGGTACTTCCGAATAAATTCTTAAACGTCGGGCCATTTCCCGTCCCTCCATCAAGTGAGTGGCAGGTATTGCAGCCGTAGCGCTTATACAGGACATCGCCGGTTGGAGTTACGCTGTTTTCCTCCAGCCATTTTCGATATTCGCTTTCTGAACGTACGGATACTCTGGTAGTCATTCTGGAATGTTTCTGGCCGCAGTATTCGGTACAATATAGGTCATATTCACCTTCTTGATCGGCTTGAAACCATAATGACGTGTAACGGTTTGGCACGATGTCCATTTTAACACGAAAATCGGGAATAAACAGGGAATGAAGTACATCGACGGACTGCATCAGGAGTTTAACCGGGCGGCCTTTCGGTACAACCAGGATCTCTCTACTCGCGCCCTCTGGATACTTGAAGTTCCAGTTCCATTGCTGTGCAGTAACCCGCACTTCCATTGCGTTGCCCGGGATTACCCAGTAGCGCATAAACATCTGAAACCCCCAAATGAAAATGACGAATATCAGAAGCGTGGGGATGACGGACCAGACCAACTCCAGGGGGGTATTGTGGCAAAAGCCTGTTGTCAGCTTAAAGGCCTCTCCTTTTTTCCTTCGATACTTTATGACGAACGCGATCGTTGCTACCGTTATGACTACGAAAAAGAATACAGAAAGCCAATAAATAAAGTAGAAAAGGGAATCGTATGCCGGTGCGATCGTTGAGGCGGCTGGCGGTAGATTGAATGTTCCCTGGCCTTGCATTTAATATTTCCCTTCGAAAAAAATGTTTTTACTGTTCGGTTCTTAATGGCTTAGCGGTTAAGGGGTAAATCTCGAAACTACTAATTTCTCACGCCGAACTCCTTGCGTCCGGCAATGTTCGATTACGCGCAGGGGTGCCGCTCTTTCAGCCACAAGAGACCGACAAACATTGCGAGGCCTAATGCAGCAAGGCCGCTGCCCAACCGCATGATGTTCATCGCGAATAGGGTGTACTTCTTTCCGACCGGGTCGTAGTGGTAGCAGTATAGTAAGACGCGATCTACAATCGTTCCGATCTTCCCCTCAGACGCTTCCAATAACGCGAGCCGAAGGTTCTTAGACGGGTATTCTATCCCGTATAAGTAGCGGGAGATGACTCCCTCTCCGGTTAGAACGAATACCACTGCAGGATGGGCGTATTCGCCTTTCTTCTTATCGTAAAAATACTGAAATCCAACAGCGTCGGCGAGCTTCTTTATCTGTTCCTGTTCACCCGTCCAGAAACTCCAATTTGCACTCGGCCCTGCTCCGGTTTCTCCTAAACGTTCCAAATACACGGATTTCTTTGCTGACGCAAGGGCGGCCGTTTCCGCGGGGTCGATACTGACCGTCAACATTTCGTATCTGTCACCGGGGGACCAGCCCAGTTCGGTAACAGCCTTGCTGATGCCGTTAAGGACGAAAGTGCACAGCATCGGGCACTCGTAATATGCCAATGTCAGCACAACGGGTTTCCCGTTCTGCATGTACTCCGCAAGTGTGACCGGTGCCCCGTTCTCATCGACGAAGCTCAAGTCTAATGGTATTTTCTCGCCGAGATTCTCCTTAATATCGATTCGCTGCAGTTCAGGCGCGTCGCCCTTTATCAGTTGCGCAGGAACGCGGAGGGCGAAAGCTAAATTCGCCGCTACAACAACAATAAAGGAAAATCTAAGGTGTCGTGCGCTTACGATCGTGTGGCATCTGTCATTTAGTCTTCGATTCTTCACGGCTGTCCAACCCATCTTCTGCCAGAATCTGAATTGCTTTTGAAACAGGTATCCGATAGACCCCTTTTTCCTTGTCAATTGTCGCATAGGTTGTCAACTGATTCTTTCCCTGTGCGCTAAGCTCCACAAGTGCTTGGGGCGGATAACGGTTCGCCTCCTGAATAAGCTTTTCCTTGTAGTACACGAAGTATCCGTCCAGTGCGACGAATGAAACTATCAAGACAACGATGCACACGACAGCGAATGCGATTATCACTAACAGGTTCACGTCATGCAACTCGTACCCGGCGTCTATCGAATCTTGCACGGAGTAGTCGCTGTTTTGGTCTGAACTCATAATGCTCGTACGCGGGGTTAAACGTTTACAAACTTAATTGATGCCTGAAGTTTCGGGTCGTTAACAGGAACAATCGGTTGGGACGACAGGCGTTTACAGACGAAATAGATAAAAGTCCCCCCGATCCCGATAAAAGTCGCGATATCCAGCCATGAGAAATGGAAATGGTGTTTTTGGAGGTTTGGCATAACTAGCCAAAAAATATCCAGCCAATGCACCACCAGCATCCAAACGCTCATGATCGTCATAACCCGAATATTACGCTTTGGAACCCGGCTCAGCAGAATCGTAAAGGGAATGACGAAATGCCCAAGAACGAGGAATAGACTTAGATACTTCCAGTTTCCTTCCCATCTATGGAGGTACCAGATGGTTTCCTCAGGGATATTCCCGTACCATATCAGGAAGTACTGTGAAAACGCGATATACGCCCAAAAAACGGTGAACGCGAACATAAGTTTGCCGAGGTCATGATAATGCTCAATAGTGACTTCGTCAGTTAACACACCCTTGGACTGGAGAAAGGATAAAGTTAGAGTGGTGAAAGCCAGGATTGCCAGGAAGCAGCCTGCAAAGAAGTAGACGCCAAAAATTGTGGAATACCAGTGCGGATCGAGGGACATAATCCAGTCGAACGACGCGAAAGTACAGGTGAGCGCAAAGAGTAGCATTCCCGGGCCGCTGATGTTGCGCATTTTGAGTGCCAAACCGCGCCCGTCACCGTTGTCCTGTTTCAAGCTTGTGTTATAAAGTTTATTCGCCAGCACCCCCCAAATAAGAAAGTATATAACCGCGCGAATTGAGAAGAAAGCGGGATTAAGAAACGGCTCTTTCTGTTGAAGCAATTCGTCCTGCGCAACGGCGTCGGCGTGACTCCAGTGGTATAGGTCATGGAGATTGAGAAGGATAGGTATGAAAAAGAAAAGAAGAACCGGCAACGTAATCATCACGTTCTCAAGCAGTCGGCGGATGATAACGCTCCAGGTCGCGTCAACGAGGTGATGTAAGAGAACGAAAAAGAGAGATCCCAATCCGATCGAGAGCCAAAATATCAGCGATGTCAGATATGAGTAGAAGAATTGATCGCGGTGGGTACAGAATCCGAAGACACACCCAGCCAGCCCGAGGGCGCCTAGTAATAGCGCGAACTTGCGTAATCCCTCGAGTTCCGAGAGGTTAAAGGTATCTTTATCCAACTTCACACGCGGTCGCACGCTCCATATTCAGCTCTACGGGAATATTTAATGCCTTAAACAGGTCCGAGGTAATATAGGTTTCCAGTTTTTCTGCGAGGTCCGGCCACCGCCAAACTCCTTCTAACGCAGATGTACACAACGACGTAATCCGGTCGCGAATGAAGGCTTCCGATATTCCCGTATTCTGAGCCAGCGTAAATTTATCGCGCTGTCGGTCGGTTCCCAGAGTTTTCCCGGCTGTCTTTTCGTCGCCAATCACGTCAAGTAGGTCGTCTGCAAGTTGGTAAGCGGTTCCAAGTCGGTATCCGGCTTCCTCAAGCGCTTCCGCTTTAGCCGGGTTATTCGCTCCGCATGTTTCTGCGATAAACGCGAATAACGGCCCGGTTTTGCCACGCGCGATTTTTATGGAACTTTCAACGTCCGCGTCGCGACTATTTAATACGAGCTCATGAACCATTTCCGTGTTGCATACTTCGCGGACCTTATCGACGAAGGACCGGACGCGCGTCATGTTGTTGCTTTCGATAACGAGGCGTACAGCGCTGCTATAAAATAAGTCTCCGATCAGAATCGCGCCGGTCGAGCCGACCTCCCGCCACAGGGTCGGATGAGCACGTCGTATAAAAGCACCGTCGATGACGTCATCGTGGAACAACGTCGCGGCATGAATCAACTCAGTCGCAGCGCAGGCTTGGGTGACTTCTCGTCGACCGTTTGCATCGTCAGGCGCAAGTGCCATGCCCAAGCGGGTACGGAGCATTTTTCCCGGGACAAAGTGCGTTTTGAGTTGCTCAATGATTCTTCTATCGCCGAATTCCTCTATGTCTTCACAAACTGAATCAAATGTGTGGTCAATCCACCCTGTCGTCTGTGAGATAAACTCAGAATCCGCGATTCCAGCGCCGGTAATTGGCATGAAAAAATCTCCCGTTAAATCAGCCGGTCAAGTAATCGATTTATTATGAGCGAGTTAAGCGCTCTCGCGACGAATCGCATGAATTAATCAGGCTAGGTCGTCGTCTATAATCAGGGACAGCTCGACGGTTCTCTCTTTCGTTAACCCGGTCTGCGCTCTGAAGTCAGGTAAGTGATGGCGAAGAATCCCCGGTCTTTAGGTCTTTGTGGACAGTAAATTAAGCGTGAATTAGTCAATGACAAGCTATAAATAAACAAAATCTTCGCGTTTGTTTTTGCCGCGCGCAATCTGTTGCGAATTGGCGAGTTTTACGATCGATTCTGCGGCGCGATGGAAATACATATTCGTCCCGCACAAGTTGGGGGGGCGCTTATTGGGGGGGAGCTCGAAAATTTCACGACGCGCAGTCCACGCTTACCCACTCCTGTCGAATTTTTCCGTCGATTGAATCGAGCTCGATCATATTGAAGATTCCGGTATGGGTTAAGGAACCTGCGCAGAATTCAACCGAACCGTTTTTCTCCCATCGTGCGAAATGGTCATGAATATGACCGCAAAGGGAAACATGGACTAACCCGTTTAGAAACGCGTCTCGCAGGCTCTTGTTATTTTTGCAGCCGCGCCTAACGGATAATTCTTTCCCCGCCCTGTCGAATATAGGGAAGTGCGCGACCATTACAGTTCGCGTAGTTGGCGATGCACTCCCTGTCGATAATTCGTTTGCCAGCCACTCGTAGGTGCGGTTGTCGATCATGCCGTTTGACATATGCAGGGCCGCCGGCACCGCCTGGTTCAGCATCAGAAAACGAATATTATCCTTGGGGTACTCCACCGATTGGGGCAGGTTGCTTAACTCGTACCGGCCTCGGTTCATAAATTGAAAGGTCTCCAGTAAAGCCGCTTTAGACGCGGCGTCACGCACGTAATCATCGTGATTACCCGGGACATATAAGAGGTCGAAGCTTTCATCTTCGACCAGCGGCTTCAGGGCCAACCTTGCCATTTCGAACTCTATCGGTTGACTTAATGTCGTCAGATCACCGGTGCAAATCACGATATCCGGTGACAGTTCTCGAATTTTCCGAACGGCTGCGTCTACGTAGTGCCAGTGGTGAGAATGACTGCGCCGAAGTAAATAATTGAACGCGCCGAGCAGTCTCTTGTCGAAGAAACCGCGCGGGTCCTGAATCCAGCGGGCTGCGTGGATATCTGAGAAATGAATTATACGCATAAGCTGTACTGATCTTCCATTGTATCTAGCCTGAATAATTCATCAGTATACTGCTACAAACGCTAATCTCTGCTCAAATAAGCCGATTAGTTCAACTTTACATCTCAGTGAATGAATATTCACTTTCGTCGTCAAGTTTTCTTTAATCGATTTATTATGAGCGAGTTAAGCGCTCTCGCGACGAATCGCAT
>JAJFLP010000104.1 GCA_021772635.1 Verrucomicrobiota bacterium
AGATAAATGATCTTCGAAAAGATGGAGCACGCTCAAAAACTTGAAACTGGAGGTCTGACCCTGACGGCTCTCAATCGGTCGACAGCTATAAGTATTTAGAGAGTCACCCCAAACTGGGCACCTCGTGGGAAGGTTTTGCACTGAATCAGTTGATCGAACTCTCCGGTATGCCCGACGATCGTTTTTTCTTCTGGGCGACGCAGGCAGGCGCGGAAGTGGACCTGTTCTGGCAACGTAACGGTAAGAATTACGCAGCAGAGTTTAAATATGGAGATGCTCCGCGACGCACGAAGTCGATGACGACGGCGTTGAAGGACCTGGATCTGGAACATTTATGGGTGATCTATCCGGGGCAGGAAAGCTACGCCATTGGTGAAAAAATCAGCGTGCAGTCGATCACTAACTTAGACTGCTTGCGATCGATATTCGGGGTCGTGGATTCGGCCTGACGCGTGAGCTTCATTGGTTAATGACAACAGACGTATTTCAGGGCTAATAACATGGTTCTGTAACATGTCAGCTATTTTCTTATCGAGACAAATAACCGTCGAAAAGATGGAACACGCTCAAAAACTTGAAACTGGAGGTCTGACCCTCACGGCTCCAGGTTATGATCGAAGGTACGGAACGCATGGGAGTCTGTCACAGGGGCAACTGTGTCGCGGATGTCTATGATCCCGAAACGGATTTTCAGGCACTGCAGGGCGCCGCCGAGTTCCCGGAATTTCGAACCGGCACCTTCATGGTTTTCTTCCTGCAGGATGCCCACATGCCGCAAGTAATTGCCGGCGAATTTCCAGCCACGGTAAGGAAGGCCGTATTCAAAGTACCTCAGGGGTGATTGGAAACTTTTTAATCGCTGGGAGAATTTTCTTATCGAGATAAATGATCTTCGAAAAGATGGAGCACGCTCAAAAACTTGAAACTGGAGGTCTGACCCTGACGGCTCTCAATCGGTCGACAGCTATAAGTATTTAGAGAGTCACCCCAAACTGGGCGCCTCGTGGGAAGGTTTTGCACTGAATCAGTTGATCGAACTCTCCGGTATGCCCGACGATCGTTTTTTCTTTTGGGCGCCGCAGGCAGGCGCCGAAGTGGACCTGTTCTGGCAACGTAACGGTAAGAATTACGCAGCAGAGTTTAAATATGGAGATGCTCCGCGACGTACGAAGTCGATGACGACGGCATTGAAGGACCTGGATCTGGAACATTTATGGGTGATCTATCCGGGGCAGGAAAGCTACGGCATTGGTGAAAATATCAGCGTGCAGTCGATCACCAACTTAGACCGCTTGCGATCGATATTCGGGGTCGTGGATTCGGCTTGACGCGTGAGCTTCATTGGTTAATGACAACAGACGTATTTCAGGGCTAATAACATGGATCTGTAAGGCAGCACAGATTTCTTATCGAGACAAATGACCTTCGAAAAGGTGGAACACGCTCAAAAACTTGAAACTGGAGGTCTGACCCTAACGGCTTCCTAACGGCTCTTGAAACTGGAGGTCTGACCCTAACGGCTCCCACTGCAAAATCCTGGCATTCTGTGCTGAAGGCGACGTTTATATGTTGCACGCTGGAGCCGCACTTTCGAAATTTCGGAAAACGAATCATAAAAACACCAAAGTCTTATTTTTTTGATACAGGGTTATTGTGCTATCTCCTACGCATCAATGATATATCCCAGTTGGAGAACCATCCGCTATACGGCCAAATCTTCGAGAATTTCATCATCACTGAACGGCTAAAGCGTCTAATCCATAACGGGAAGGAATCAAACCTCTACTTTTGGCGGGATCAAAAAGGCCATGAAGTGGACTTAGTGACTGATAATGGTGATTATTTGTTTCCGGTCGAGATAAAATCAAGCGAAACGTTTCACGAGAGTTTTTGCCGGAACCTGAAATATTTGAATTCTGTGCAAGCTCGTGCGGATCAGGAGTCCGGCGAATGCGTGTACGGCGGCGAGGAGTCCTTTACCTTTCGAAATTGGAAAATCCGGTCATGGCGGGAAATTTAGATTGTCAGCACGAAATTCGGTGACATCCAACAGGTATTCTTAATTTCAAACACAGAAATATTGACAGACTTCGAATCTACAGAATAGTTTCGGTTCTTCGCGGAACCGGGTGCGTTTTGATAAAAAAAATGGTGGACATAATTTCCTCTAATCTAATTAACCAGAAAAGAGAGGAGGAAAAGAAATGTCCACCACAAGCATACTATATCATGGGTTTGGCCTTGGCGTCACTGATTGTACAAATATTGAATATTCTGATGGACAAATTCGTTTTCACGTTAAACGGCCTGATAATCGAGTGGGTTGCAGTGTCTGCCGCAGTCAAAATATTATTCATAGAGGCCGACGACTTCGTAATCTTCGAACATTGCCAATCGGCAAGAAGGCGTGTTGGATTCGGGTGACGATATGCATGCAGTTGGGGTCGTACCCTTTTAGAAATTTTATCTTATTCACATCAAGCCTGTTGCTTTAATTACTCTGAAAAATAAGCGGTTTAAACGCATTTTGTTGCTGTAGAAAACGCAGCTAAGCGAATTGCTCTCTCGGGTGCCTCGTAAGCTTAGAGATGCGGCCCACTCGATTCGATTAAATCGATTTTTCAGCAGTAAAATATGGGTATAACTTGGCGATTTTTGTACGAACTGGATTTAACTTGCCGTATTTTAATTAGTTACGGATTTTAAAAGGGTACGACCCCGCAGTCCCGCTAATGATCCGCCGTCGTCTTCGCGACGCTCCTAACCAGCAAAATCGCCGGTCACCGCGGCCGTTCGCCCGTGAAACTTGACGTGGTCATTACGAATGACTATATTGATTGTATGACAGGAGGATATACCATGAAGAGCATGACCGTAACAGAGTTCAAGGCGCAGGCATTAAAGGCAATTTCGGAGGTATCCGATTCGCGTGAGAAGTTGGTGGTCACCAAGCGGGGCACTCCGGTTGTACAGGTCGTTCCTTACTGTGTAGAGCTCGCAGACGCAGTACCAGGTAAACTGAGTCACATGTTTGACTTTGAGGAGGATATCGTTTCGCCACTCGGAGCCGAGATGTGGAATTCGGCCGGATGAAATACCTATTGGACACCCATACCTGGATTTGGTGGCACATGAGGCCGGACCGTTTGTCCGAGACTGTCCGCCGGTTGCTTTCCGATGAGAAAGCATATCAGGAGTTATTGCTGTCGGCGATCTCGCCTTGGGAATTTTGTAAACTCATTGAAAAAGACCGTCTGGGTATAACCGGTGATCCGGAGGAATGGCTTTCTGAGGCGTTAATTATGCCGAAGTTGCGTTTGGTTCCCCTGACCCCTCGCATCGCTTATAAGTCTACGATTCTACCGGCACCATTTCATAGCGATCCGGCTGATCAGATCATCGTCGCGACAGCCCGAGATCAAGGTGCAACGATATTGACCACGGATCGCTTACTACTGAACTACGACGAGGTATTAACTCTCTGGTAACTCTAAAGGCGAACCAGCAGATCGATCCATTCCATATACTCGCGCGGCTCCCATATGGAATGGATCATCTAAATCGTTGATCCGGCTTTGCCGGCTCAACAGCCGCGGTGACCGGTACACCGCGGCCGTTAGGTCCCTGGATGTATTACTTGCCTTTAGGAGAAGTACTCAGAGCGGGTCCGGCCGCTGTGTCGACGGCTTCTCGGTTGCCCCGCCGACACGACGCCCAGGATAGCTTCCGGAGTGGAGCATAAGCTTATTCCATGGTTTTTCGCTTAGAACCCGTCAAAAATTCAGGCAGATAATTCTATCTACTATCTTCTGAATTCTCTATACTTTCGGTATAGCAATTATTCGTTGCTAATAACATGGATCCGTAAAGTGGGACCGATTTCTTATCGAGACAGATGATCTTCGAAAAGACGGAACACACTCGAAAACTTGAAACTGGAGGTCTGACCCTAATGTCTCCGAACAAACGAATCCACTCAATCCACTGCCCAAAGCGGAGCGTCGGGTAGTGGATGAGTGATTCAGGCCGTTCGACGGAATAATTACCTGTTTGAGTTAACAACGTCCGTTGGAAATATGGCATACAGGTTGATAACGTAAGTTTTGGCGGGCGGTGCATCGCCAAGATCAAATATCGGTTCCAGGTCCTAGTTCCGAAGCGTCAGATCTTGTTTTATAACAGTAATGCGGATAATCCGTAGCGCTCTGACCTGCTTGCGAGCCCGCCCGCCTCTTACCGTTCTTTTATAGGTCAGACCCGCAAGAATCCGAATTACCTGAGCGTCTTAATCTAATGGGTGTGGAGTGAGAATCGCGTATTCGCAATACATGAACGGAGCAAACGTTGAAGGAAGCGGTAAAGCCTCCTCTTATTTACGGGCACTTGATTTATTGGGACCTATTCTCGCTGGAAATGGCAGTAAATTTTTCGCCGACTCAAACGTCTGGGCCATCGAATCAGTTGAGCAAGTTGCTAAGTTGTATGAATATATCCTCGAACAGCAAAGGCTGGGGGATGATGGTATATTTAGGCAACAGATTCCATCAAGCTACTGGCGAAATAGATATTACTCCGCCGCGCTGAAGAGCTATAAGCAGTTTTTGATTCTCCATTACCATGAGGAACGTCTGTGGCAAATAGTTCGTGAACCGGAAGTGACACCGGTGGAACTCTCCCGCCGTTTGGCGCGCCAAAGAATCGAATCCATTGAAGAGCTGGTTCCGGAGCAGGATGTTGACTTTTCGAAGAAAGCCGGGAAAGAGAGATTACTGGAGGTTAAAACTCGAATTAATCAGGAGTTTTTTCGTAAAATGATCATCTCCACGTATCAAGCCCAGTGTTGTGTTACCGGCTTGAATATACCAGCAGTTTTACGTGCCAGTCACATCGTGGCATGGGCGGATGACGAGGAAAATCGTCTCAATCCCGCTAACGGACTTTGCCTGTCTGCGACCTATGATGCGGCATTTGACCGTCACTTGATCTCGCTTGATGAGGATTGCCGACTGATTCTCAGCCCGGTCTTGAACGAATACTGCAGTAACGATGCTTTTAAAACTCAATTTAAACTGTTCGAAGGATGCGAGATTTCTCGTCCGAAACGTTTTTCCCCCGATCAAAAATTTCTCGAGAAACATCGGAATAAATTGCCGACGTGATTAGTCAATCTCACGCCTACTAGAGTCCACCCTTAATTAGCTATTTTCTGATTGTAGCTACTCTATTTTAGCAGGAGATTATTCCATGGGTTTTCGCTCAGAACCCGTCAAAGGACATAGCAATTTCCTTCCACAATAACAGCGCATTAAGGGTGTGACCCCAAGGGGGCCCTATTGTTTTATAGGTCAGACCCGAAAGACAAAGCTCAAAAACTTGAAACTGGAGGTCTGCCCCTAAGGGCTCGCAAGTTAAACTGTAATTTTATGGGTCAGACCAGAAAGAACTATATTTAGATTTTTTCGACAATTCTCGTTGTGATGAGCGCCTCCAAATGACGGTCTAAATTCTTGGGCAGTTCCCCCCCGCTAATCAACACACCAAGTTCCATATTACGTTCCATGGCTGCGTTAGTCAGATTGGCGCTGGTGATAAACGCTTTCTCCCCATCCGCTACTGCGCACTTGGCGTGAACGGATCCGGTCCATTTTTCTTGAAGCCTGTTCTCCTGATTCCACACATAAATAAAAGCAGTTGGAATTCGTTTTTTGAAAACACTGACTGAATCGGTGGTTACGTTGCCACCATGAGTTTGAGATAGTTCCAAGATTACATTGATCTCAACCTTTCGCATGTCAGCTTGTTGCAGCGCCTGCATTATCGTTTCGATATTGTATGCTACAAAACTGACGATAAAAAGTTTTTCTTGGGCAGATGAAATTACTTCAAGTAACACTTGCTCTGTATGTCTACATGGTACCAAGCCCGTTGTCGGCCCTGTCCAAACCATCTCGACGTCTTCACGCTTTTCAATCAAGGCGGCGGTTTTCGAAGCTCCGCGCAATGATGCCGCAAGTTCCGACGGGGACAATTCCGAATCTTCTTTCCACAGACGGTGCAAGCTATCGATTAGTTTTCGATCTACACTGGAGCCAAAGCTCGTTTTTACTTTTTCGAACTCATCCACCGATGATAAAGCCGCAATCTTAACCGCCACTTCACTTACCCGTTCGGGATGCAACTCACTGCCCATTTCCGCTATGACATTCCAAATGTCATTCATAATGGTTCATTCCCATCACGATAAAGAGTTTCTTCCTCGGCAACAGAATAGTAATCTCTTGTACCTTCCTGGAAAAACGCGGCATCCTTGCATTCGAATGTCTTGACGAGCAGTGCTCTATCAAGATACCTGTTTCCGCGTTCACAGGAGGTTTCAGCTACAAATGCGCATGCGTGACAGGAGGCCGCATGAAGTGATCGATCTTCACTTGGATCGTGTTCTGAACATAGAGGATCGGAAGAACAGACAATCGCGCGATTCAAGGCCTGTTCGATTAACCTTCCGAGATTTTCTGGTTTTCCGAGTTCAACCAACCCTCCAAGCGTCCCATCGGAATCGGCGGCAGCAGTGTAGAGTAAAACTCCCGCCATGGGGGAATCATTATCGCTTGCATAAATTCGCTCACGAATACTGGCAGCGTTGTAACCGCACTCCAGCGCCAATTCTCTAATTAGCAGATGCGCGAACGTATGCAGCATCGTGTACCTAATGCATGGATATCCCGCATCCGGTTCTAATCCACGTGCATTACGCCAGCCCTTGTGACCCTGTTCTAGTTGTCGACTCCTTCGCTTTACAGATTTCAAATCTTCCCATTCTGTGATTGCCGACTCCTTGAAACGTATAAAGACCCCTTCTCCGTGCACCTCTCCGGCAGGAATCCATTCCGGACGACCTTTACACAAATCAGCCATTGGAGGACGGTCGTCTTCAGCAGCTGATTCTTCAGGTGCTTCGACACGTGTGTATCCAATTAGAGCGTTCACCTCACGTAGGCGCTCCAGAAGAAGTACGCTATCCAAAACATCGTTGTACGTGGCAGGTTTCGCAACTTTTCGACTTAGAAACTGTGGCCATTCGGTTGGTGGGGTGGGGGAGGTCAGGACATTCCATTCCGGTCCCTTGATGTCTCCCTCTGTGACGCTTTCACTGTCACCGCCGTCCTTTCGATCCTGAATGGCACGCCAGATGTCATCCAGGGAATGCTTTTCTATCCCGGGTAAATTATTTGTTTTGGCGAGCGTCTTTACAATGATTTGGATTTCTTCGACCGATTCAGCATCCCCAAAGTAGTCCCAGCCATCCAGAATAAGCTGTGTCAGTTGGTCCTTCTCCAATGGAATTGCCAGAACAGAGAGTGTAATTGGAAACCAGGCGTTTGTCGCTCCGAGCAGAACAGCTCGCGGTTGTTCGTTACAGTCCGAATCATAAGTGCCAAGATGTGGCTTTCTACCTCGGCATGCCGGCAGGTTTTCCGGCCCTTCCCGACCAAAAGCATGGACAAGCGAACGCGCGGTATTGCATGAATCGCACTTAACCCAAAGGTTTTCAGTTTGCAAAGAAGCCCCCCTTTCAAAAAACCGCAAAGTTCCTTTGCATTCAGAAGGGCCTCTATGCAAGAACCAGTGCCACGGGAAATCATCCAAGTGTCCGTTTCGGCAAGCCAAAAGAAAACGAGCCGGTACGGCATCCGCATTTGATCCCTTTTCGCAGTTTGTATGAACGAAATGCGTAAGTTCTGGTCTATATGCATTTGATTTAATACTGAACAAACCTGAATCATACTCAGCAAGTAATCCACATTTTACACACCTGAGCCAGCGCGGAAACGGCCTAACAGGCACTCCGACTAGATTTTCCGCAGACAGTGGGCTGGTCCCTTCATCGCGTATAAATGGAGGTAAGCGCAAATGGGTTATTTGGGCGCCTAAGATTCGCCGAACAGCAGCAAGGAGTCTCGCTTCTTCCACAGGTGGGCATCTATTGATGTCCCATCTGTCCAATCCCATTGTGATAACCGATAAGTTCGGTAAATCGACTAAGGCACCCGGGCCATATGTCCACAGTAACTGACTTGGTCTCACTTGGCCTACTGGATGATTATTCACGCAGAGACTCCGGTTTCGTTTTCATTTGCCATTCCGGAGGAGCAGGTAACTTCGAAATATCCATAATGAGTTTAACTCCAGGTTCAACTTCCCGCATTGACATTGGAACCGTGAACTCATCCCATGCAAATACTCCCGGCTGTTTCAAAAGAGGTGCAACGTCCCCCTGGCGGCGTGCTGATCTATATCCCAAACGCCGCCCGGCTCTTGTCGACTCCTTGACCCAACGATCCGCTCTGTCCGAAACCATCGCGCCCGCGTTATCTTTTATGGTCTTCCTGTTAGAAGCCTTCCATGCGCGTTCAGAAATGACATCTCGTGTTGCGATCACTTCTGAACAAGCGACGTTGTCCAGTTCCATGGCCCCCAGATTTGGATTCAATTCGTCATACCGGAGTCGCATTAGGCTTATCATCGTCCCAGTCAATCCTCGATCCAGAGCTCGTGGAGCGAACGGTGTCACCGATTGCGCTTCGACGTGTTTGTAGAACGTTGCGTGATAGTGCTCGAAGGTTTCATAATGTGAAAGGTCACGCGGACGGGACCATGTCAAAACGGTGCAGATCAACCCTGGAAATACACGCCCGACCCGGCTGGTCGCCTGAATGTATTCCGCCGTGTTCTTGGGCTGTCCGTTCACAGCCATGATGCCGAGACGATTTACATCCACCCCGACCGATAACATATTGGTGGCGAGAACGATGTCGATGGCTCTTGTCTCACCTTTTTCCCATCTTGAGACAAATTTTCCGTTTTCTAGAGTTGCATTGAACTTGACCTCCAGCTGATCCAGTTTTTTGGGTATATCTTTGCTTGATACGCGCGACGTCAGCTCCTCCACATTGCGCACAGACCGCTGGTTCATGCCGGGCCGCGTTACGTCGCTCATTTGCACCCTATAAGCGCGTGTCTGGACATCATCCTCTGCCAGGCGTCTCATTCCGCCAAGTTCCCTTAGCGAATTGAAATATCCGACAACAGTCATATATGGATCGGCAGCTTGTCCAAAGCGTTCGAATAAAGCCTGAGCCGCTGTCAACACGGCCACATACATTCTGATCAACACTGCCGGGCGAGAACTACCGGGAGAACAGATCCCCATGTATCTGCGCCCCGATTTTTGATTGATCGGCCTTTGCACCGAAAAGAAGTTGTCCTCCACGTCGAGACCGTGCGGAGGGAATACGGCAACCCGCCTGAGAAAAACATAGTTCACCTGCTCCTCGGCTTTGCGAACGGTCGCCGTGGACGCTATAATCTTCGGTCTGATAGATTTATCCCCGATCTTCCATGTGGAAAGCTCATCGACAGCGGTCTCATAGAGCCCGACCATTGTTCCTAGAGGACCACTGATGAGGTGGAACTCATCCTGTATGATCAAATCCGGCGGACGGATCGGTTTGATATTCTTGACGGTTACCTTGGGAAGGTTGCCTTTAGCATTGTGATTCCCCGTACATTCCGCTTCCGGCCAGAGCACTCCGTGTCGTTCGCATTCTTGACTCGCACGACCGAACAACGTCCGCACTTGACCTCGCCAAGCCATCATGGCAAATTTATCGACCGTTGCGATGAGAATGGTCGGTGGATGTCTGTAAATCTCGTCATCCACCACAAGCACAGGCAGCCCCATATCCTTGGATTTACTTCTACTGAAATCGCAGTGGCCGAATTTATCCCCACAGTAGATTATTGTTCGGCCAATATCCTTCTTGAAGCGTTTGACCTCAATGTCCCGGCCTTCGGCGATCTCGGATCCGCACCATGGGCAGGATGTTAATTGAGCAGGTGAATTACTGCCGGGGCGCTTTCCATCTCTAAAGTTCTGTATTCCATGGTGGGCGTCCTCTGTTGTCCCGGGTGTTACGCGGTTGCCGACCCAGAGACCGATAGTGAAAGGCTCCGAGCCCCATTTCGACTTATCTGAACGTCTGATGACTTCCATCGCGCAGATAAGCGTAGTCGCGCGCTGAAACTGTTGGAGAGTTAGAAGACGCAGTGTATATCTCATGATTACGGCCAGTCCGCGCCGACCATCTAGACCCCCCAGTTCTCCCTGCAATCGACGTATAGACATAGTGAACGCCGCGACGCCGAGGTAGGCTTCAGTCTTACCACCTCCGGTTGGGAACCACAACAGATCGGCATGGGCTGTAAGCGATTCGGCTCTATCTTTGTGCTCAGGATCTGCAAGAGCTGGAATAGACAGTAGTATGAAAGCCAACTGGAAAGGTCTCCATGACCTATTATTGGCAGTATTTAGCTTGGTTAAATCCGGTTTCTCGCCGCGACGTATGCTCAAAGCGTAAATGCTGCGAATACGCTGTGATGCCATGGCTCGGTTGGTAAATCGAAACGCTTCGAGCGCATTTTCGTCGGTTTCTAAAAGACCAATACCTTCATTGAGACGCTGCATCACTTCGGTGCAACGATCCATCGCAGCTTTAGCGGCGTTGTCATATCCGAGGACATCTTTACCGATTCTATCTTTTTGCTCGGAAATCCAGAGCGCATAATCTTCGGTCAAGATTTTGAGCCCTGAAACGAGTTCATCTTTGGCTATCTCTGCCAGACGATCCATATCGAGGAACCCTTCGGCTATCATACGGCGCATCGCTGAGCGATCCGCATCCGCCAAGCCAGGGGTCTCGGTGATCGGTACCTCGTATTCAGGTAACACCGAGGTTCTTATCTCAATCGCATGCTCCGGGTCGTTTTCGGGAGTGGTGGCATGAATCGATATGCCGTGCCCTACCGCGAACTCGACCTTTTTGCGATAGATCATTTCGAGCGCCTCAAGCTCATTGTCCGATCCGCGTGAGTCCAGTACCGGTCGGCGGCGAAAAACAGCTTTTTTTTCCGTGTCATGTACAACCAGTTTGGGTTGGAACACCCATGCGGAATCTTTGTTTTTGTCTTCCTGACTGACTGTCTGATTGTTAATTAAGAAGAGGGTAACCAGACGGTCTCCATTGTCCAAAGCAGCACTGACGGATCCCTGGACGATGACTTCCGGGCAGTTGCTGTCGATAGCGAGTGGTTCTATCTTGCGCTGATGAAGTGATATGATCACTGATCCGCCCGAAGGCATGCGTTTCCAGCATCGGAACGGCTTATCCGTTTTTTCGTTGATTCGTTCGCTTTCGGTTCGCTCATAACGTCCCCAATTGGCTGAGAGTTTTACCTTATCGATTGTCGAATCGACGCAGAAGGTAAAACCAAGCGATGACGGGACAAGGGATTGGTTCGTGGAAGCGTCGACTTCACGTGTGCCTTCCTGATCATCCTCGGCTCCCGCACCGGTCAGGTCGTCTTCGTCGGTGACGACCGTATCCTGGGGAGCCAGTTTTCCGACCAGATAACGGTCTCGGACGCTCATCCCGATAATTTCCTCGACAGGGCCATCAGCCGGACCCAGAAGATCGTCGATTATCGCGTTTTGCATCAGATCCCGGATGTAGGCCTGTTCCACGGAGTTTTCACCAGTCAAAACCGGAAATGACGTCCACTCCAAACTGCAGGATTTCTTCAGTGCTTTTTCAAAAACAGCCCAATCCAGGCGTGTAATGGTAATGGAAGCGGACGTCTCCTGTGAAGATATTTCCAGTTCTTCCAAGGATACTACGGGAGTGATCGGGACAAACCCATCAAAAAAGAAGGAAATATCTTTCAATGTATGGCGTTTTCGGAAGATTCGGCCTAAGCCGATAGCAAACGGCGTTCCCTCACGTTCTTCGGTGATGACAAAGGCATCTCCATTGAGGATCCCACGCGGGCTCAATGAACCTAACTCCGTTCTCAATATAAAGCCGTCGAGTCGCGCCTCTTCGTCAAGCCTCACCAGCCAGGCATTGCTGTTTTTATTATCATCCATAAAAATTCCTACGCATCTTGTATCGAAACAAGCGTTTCAAGCTGCCTAATGTTGTCATCTCGGCTATTCTTAGTGTATCCGAGAACATCGCACACAGCTTCGATCTTTTGACAAAAAATGTCGGCGTTCAAACGATCCATCCATAAATCACCGCGTGTCGGCTCATCTCTATTGGTGCTCTGCCACTGCATTTCATCATCTAGAGGATGTTCCGGCCTGAAAGGATGAATATTGAATATTTTGTGATCGATCTGGGTTATCCATGAAGCACCGACTTCTGTAATCGCTCCCCATGATTGCTTCGTGTTTTCACTTGTTACAAAAAGAGCGAAGATCTTTTGTGCGGAATAACTTTCGACGAAGAAATCTCTGAGGTAGTCATACACACGTGTTCCTTCTGGCACACGGCAGACTTGATTATCACAATTCGTAAAAAGGATGTCGTCGGCAGGGACATTGTTATGAAGAAGCATTTGATAGATGATGTCAGAAAATGGTTTGTCTGAGTAAGTCTGACTGATTAGAATTTTCTTTTTCTGAGAATCAACGACAGTCTTTAGCCCTAAATCTGGACTGTTGTCATTGATTGACTGGGAAACAACTTTTTCTACTGCCTCCTGTGATGAACCCGCGCCAAGTTCAGCAATATTTCTGGCCGCTATCTCACTCGTTTTCCTTCGAAAATTATCCATTGATTTCCGAAGGCGTTCTTCATCCTGACGTTGCGATTCGGTTTTCTTCTGTTGCTTATTCGCTTTCCCAAGATCAGTGAAAATTTCACGTTTCTTGAGAATGTCGGCGAGCAATTCACTTCGGACATAATCACGGACAGCTTCATATCGCGGGTCGTCTGATTTATAACCTTGCCTGTTGCTCAGAGCGATATCAGGAAGCTCCGTCAATTCAAACAGATCAACATGGAGCTGTCCGACGACATAAACCTCATTCAACTTGTTCTGCCCAACCACAGGAAGAATATTAAACTCACCCATTTTCTTGTTTGCGAAAAGCGAAATAAAGTTATCAGGAAAATCGGTCATTTCTGCCTTACGGCCTCGTGTCGTCTTATACGTCCCAATCCAACCTTCAATTCGTAAAGAGTACTCGTGCTCAATACCTTGGGTGTCCTCCATGGTCAAAGGAATGGATTTAGTATCTTGTGCGACCACTAACTCATTACGCTTGGCGGGAAATAAATCAGGAACCAATTCGCAAAATGACGAAAATTCTTCTCCGAGCGTAATCAACGTACTCAATTCATTCATGACATTTCTATCGAAGTCATCTATTACTGCCAACTGGCCATCTCTGATGATATGTATACGGAAATCGGAATTGATTAATGGGAATATTTTCAGGAGGTTACGTTTTACAGCGGCAAGGGTTTTATGGAGCCTGTATTGCGGAAACCGCATGACAATTGCCGAACCATGATTTTCTACATACTCGAAGCTGACGTCGTCCTCAGTAATGGGATTCAGCTTGTTGCCTTCTTCTGGCCGACGGGACAGAATGAATCCCGATTTTTCCCCTTCAGCGATTGTCATAACATCGACGTTCTCCGATACGGATAATGCAGCGAGCTTTCCCACACCTTTTCGTCCCATTTTTCTGCGTTCACCAGATCTCGTAAACGATTCATCTTCACTGACGCGGGAGACACCTGCAACATTCAAGTACTTGGCAATATCACCCGCATCATAGGACATGCCGTGTCCGTCATCCTCGACTCGAATGTCATCCTTGTTTGCGATGATATAGACATTTTGGGCATCCGCGTCATAAGCGTTGGCTATAAGTTCCGCCAAAACATAATAGATGTTGGTGTAGAGGTTTGGACCCAACAGCTCCAAAATACGGGGGTCGACATTTAATTGGTATTCTTTCATTTCATAGACCTTAGTGCCGTTTTGTTCCATCCGGAGGATTATCTATAGTGCTGAACAGATCCAAGTTGCCGTCGTCTTTGGCCCGGGATGTCTTTTTCTTGCAACGAGACGCGGTCTTCTTCGTTTTCTTCTTGCCATGCAGCCCTTGGGCGACCTCTTCCTTGTATCGTTCGTGATTCAGTTTGAGTAGGCGTCGCAGTACTTCACGCCGGGCTTCTTCAGAAATGGTGAAACGAACATCTTGCTGAGTTTCATGGAATCTATGTTCAAAATTTAAATCATCCCACCCATAAGCAGCTGCAACAGCCTGATCCATTTTGGCATGAAGTTTCCTTATGAATAGCACATCTTCAGATTTGTCTTCTGGATCATTGAGTTTGTTATATGTTGTGGTAAGCCCAACGCGATGTCTGAGCATATATTTTTGACGATATTCATAACATTCTTCGCCGATTGTCTCTAATTCGTCAGTTAAAGTTGGAAAGGGAAAAGTTTTAAGCACATCACTGGTAGCGTAACGGATATCGTTCTTCATTGTAGAACCATATTCCCTTACCCAAGAATAATGTAACGATGATTGAAGCAGTGAAAAATGACTGAACTTATCCAACAAGATTACATTATGTGGCCCTGCAAAGACTTTATCTTTGTCAGAAAATGTAAACGCCACGTATTTTCCTGTAAAAGTATGAAATAAAACCCTATCAACAGTATTCAAACCATTGATCAGTTTGGGTTGTCGCTCCGCATAGAGCCACCACCTTTCTCTATATACTTTTCGATTGGACTTATCTCGCTGTGGTTTTACTCTTGTTTCAACTATTGCTAAACAATCAGGATAATCTGCCGCCACCATGTCAGGATAATCTATTGGCACTATACCCCCTGTGATAGCTTGCTTCTTTTGTTTGTCCGAAGCGTATTTCCATTGAAAATCAAGCTGCTCTCTCCTCAACGGCCAATTGAAAAAATTAATAACCCATCGGCTTGGGGATTGATCCACCCTTGAAGTAACATCCTTTCCTGAAAGGTATTCAAATAGCACATCTTTATTTTCCGCATCTTTTTCAATCAATGATGCAGCTTCTTCAGGACTCAAAACAAATCCATCACCGAGAACGATTTGTCCCACATAGGCAATTTCATCATTTTTTTGTAGCTGAAACGGAACGCCTATAACAGTATCAATACTTACTAAATATGAACTGATTCCTGGAACTTTATTACCATTTAAAAAACACTCGCCGCCCCAATCTGACTGTGCTGAAATCCAAACTATCGCTACTTCAAGATTGGCTTTCCCCGGCCATTTCAGGCTTGGTACTGCCTTTATAATAGAATTTTCCATTGTAATTTGATCGAGCCCTACTTCACGAGTGTCACCTTGTGCAATAGTGTTAGTTGCTAACAATCCCCAAACACATTTAGAGTTGATAAGCATTGACGCTCGAATAAAAAAGAACGCACATAAATCCGCGTTTCCTTTTACTCCTGACGCAATTTGCGCGACAATTAATTCTCTGTAATTTGAGCCAAGGCCACCTGATATTTTCTTCCCTCCCATGAACGGAGGATTTCCGACTATCCCATCAAAGCCACCACGCTCAAACACCTCTGGAAACTCGAAAGCCCAATGGAACGGTTTACGGGGTGGTTTGCCTCCCGAAAGGTCTATGGAAAGGGACTTTCTCGCTTCAGCAATGATCTTCTGCCCGGTCTCGTTGTCGCCTTCGATATAGGCGGCCGCCCATGTTGATAGATTGTCCATGGCGGTGTCAAGTGTTCGCTGGTTACCATTGGAGGCCAAGGATTCACCTATCATGGCGTCAGCGATATGTTCGATATGTTCGAGCTTTTGGCGGGCCTGCTGGTCCAGTCGCTCCATGTACTGGACGTCTCGTATATCCCGAATCGGGGTCTCCCGGAGCTGCTTGCGAAGATCTAGCGCGTCCTTGACCGCCGCTTCAATATTGGAAGCGAAGATGGAAATGGTCTGTTTCTTTTCGGGGTGTAATGAGAACTTGGTCAACTGCTCCAGCTTGTGCAGCCCAAGTAGGCTGTCACCGGAACGCAGGTTGTGGTCAAGAAACCCGAAGGGTCTCCCCTTGGCCAAGGTGATCAGCCAGATGGAAAGTTTGGCCAGTTCCACGGCCAACGGGTTCAGATCGACGCCATACAGACATTTTTCGGCAACCAGACGACGGGCGATCAACAGCCGTTCGTCCAGTGAATCGGGCATCGGTTCGGCACCAACGGCAGATTCCAGAGCTACGCCGTCAACGGTAATGAATCTACCTTGACCCGCTTCCTTGCCCCACGCTTCGACCAACCGCTCGGATAGCCAGCGGCAGACCTGAACGAGAAAAGCACCCGAGCCCATGGCCGGGTCACAGATTTTCAGATCCAGTAATTCAGCGGAAGATTTGAGTTGCCATTGATCACGAGGTTTTCCTTCGGCCGGGCCGACATAGGCCACCGGTTCGAGCGTCGTCTCGACGATACTTTCCGTCAAGGATTTCGGCGTGTAATGGGCGCCGGTTTCCCGTCTGTCCGCGCCGACGGTGACGGCCAAAGACCCGGCACGGTAAACGATGTCGTCTCCCCACGCATCAGTTCTCAGCAAATGAGAAAAATGTCGGATACGAATTGCCAGCTCGGTATCACCACCACAAACCGCAAGGACTTTTCCAAAAGTGTCCTCGTCTACATCCTTCTGGAGGGCTCTTTTTATAGCGCTGACGCTTCGGCCCGTCGCCCCCTCAACCAATGATATCACAGCCTCGTCACCATCCAATTGAGCGGATTCCATTTCCTCGAGTGTGAGATTGGGGTTCTTGGCTTTCTTCGCTCCCTCTAATCCCAGTGTATCGTTCGGCATACGCTGAACTGTATGTTCGAGTAGACCTTCATAAACATGACCAATCTGTTCCACATCCAGAGCTTTGTATGAAAGCAGCAACGCACCGCCACGCTGCTTGAGTACCTGCAACGCGTTCAAAAGCAACAGCACGGTTCTGTTGTCGATGGGCAATGGCTGCGCCGGAGTTTCCTGCCAGCAGCTTCCCTTTGTTCGACCTTCGAGAAATGGGAACCGATCGGGATCGAAAAGCGAACCGCCCAAGGCAGGCATGCGGAGGGTTTCGTGCTCCACACCGCCGTAAACGGCTCGAAAAACAGCAAGAAGCCGTGCCCAGGAATCGTGTCGCCGTTCGAGAACTTCGGGGCCGTGTTGGTCCGATTCCTCTGCCAATTGACCACGCAAGGTGGATATGGCGTAATACTGATCGTAAGTGGGGTCATCAAGAAGCAACAGACCTCGTTCCTCTGCACAGAGTACAAAAACAAGGCGCATCATGACCGTCAGGCCCGCTTCATACAGCTCCGCAGGCGAAACACCCTGCAACAGTTCCCGATTCCTGTCCTGATCGGCTTTGTCTAGGCACTGAACCAGCACCTCGACGGCTCGCTTGACTTGTTCCCCGAGAGTATCGGTCACCTCCTCATGGTGCTGCAATGACTCTTCCAGCATGGCAGGAAGTGCTTCTTCTTTCGGGCCGAACCAACGGCGGACCGCGAACAGGGATTGAAATGCCTTGAGAGTAACCGGTTCCTGAAACCACAAACGGGCATACCATGAGGTATGAGACGATGTGCTTCCCACGGGTGCATTGACCAGCATCCATCGTTCGCCATTGGTGATGAGACCGAGCCTGACACCAGTCATCCTGCAAAGCAGGGTCATTCGTTCGAAAACAGGTACCGGCCAACCGTCACCAACTCTCACTTTTTCCAGATCCGCACTTTGCGGGAAAACGGAAATCAGCAACATGGGCTTTTCATCGGCACCTGAACTCAACATGTAGTCGGGTTTGAACTGCCCAATCCCATCTGGGGATTTATAGACGTATTCTCCGTCACTGTCTACGGGCAAAAGAACCGAGTCTTCGAATTCGAGGATTTCTGTCAAAACGAGATTGATCCATGCACCGTGCAATTCCGCCAGTTGCGGATCGTCCTCTTCAACTGCACCACACCATTCGTCATAGGCGGAGCGTGATCGCTTTCGCATACGGGTTTCCACTGCATCCAGTCCCTGTGGAAATACTTTCTCCAACACGGACACTACCAGAAACGGTCCCGAGACCTCGATCATCGAAAGCCACTCTGCATGCTGAGACATATTTCTCATACTGCGTCCTCAAAAACTATTTGGCAGGTCAGATATTCACTGAACACCATACGCACTTCTGTTTTCTGGGCTTGAATTACTGCATATCTGTAGCGATCTGGTTGAACTGTTATCCAGCCTTTGTTATAAACGTTATCTTCATTCGTAAGAAGTCGTTGCATTGCTCTGGAGCCCACCTCCGGCCAAAAATCCGAAGCCATTAAATCAATATTTTCAAAAGTATTGATTTGATCTTCAGAAAGCGTTGCGAAAGGTGTAACAGCAACTTTAGGAGTTTCAGAAAATAAGAGATTCAACTCAAAGAGGATGTGCCCGGTGGCAATCTTCTGCACAACATTGTTGATACGTTCGTACTCGAAATCGAACAAGGGACCTTCATCGTCAGACCTCATTGCGTTTTGCAAGCGCAGGGCGAGTGCTGGTCGTTTCTTCAGCGTTTGTTTAATATTTTCCCGTTTTACCAAGTCTGGATCGACAGTTCCGGAAATGGTGCAATCAAGTAAGCTGGCCATGTATTCTTCATCTATTGAGAAGCCATTGTTACACTCAAGACATGCTTCCACAATGGGAAGATTGTCAGGATATGGACGGTCAAGGAAAACCTTTGGAGGTAAATGTTCTCTTGTTTTAGGTGCCGCTCCACAGTACACGCATTGCCCATTGAAACGCTGATCAGCATAATTGTTGAGGTGCTTCATTTCGCAGTACCTCCCATCTGTGGCTCAGGTAGGAGAAACACCACGGCTACCGGGAAGGTTCTCTCGGTCAATCCTGCATATCGTCTTTCTATCGCTGCAGTCTCAAGTTCTTTTTCTTCGGGTATACGCTCCAGGCGCATCTTCAACGCTTCGATGTCTTTCCGTACCTGGTTTCGTTCTTCATCCTCGAGTTCGAAAAGCAAGAGCTGTTGTGGACGACTCTCTGGTTCCAATTCTTCACAAATCGTTTTTTCGAGCTCTCCCAGAACACTCAGAAGGTCGGCAATTTCACTATTCTTACGTCTCGACAGAGTGTTTTCGAGGAAACGCAGCCTATCACGGGATCTAGCCTCTACAGTTGCCCGAATCGCTTTTTCATGATTATTGAACAGGTCGGCCAGAATTTCGAAATTGCGCGTGTCCAGCTCCACCGGTTCGGAACAATCGAGAAGTGCCTGCAATCGTCCGATTTGAGGAATTCTCGCGAATCCGGCACGTTTTAGCTCACCTCCGGACACCGTAATTTCCTCATGTAAACGATGATGATCTCCGCCGGTGATCACCAAACGAGACCAGACCGCAACGACCGACGTGGTGAGTTCGGAGTCGGGCACCGCTTTTACTGTGACACGATGCAATTTCTTGATGTCATCAAGCTTCCAAAGCTCCTCCCGCAGAAGACGAAGGCACATCTGAACCAACCGGTGGTTGAGATGAGCCAGAACAACATCGTCACGTCCTTTGGCCACTTCGTGGTCGAACGTGATCGGTCGTCTTTCTCCGGTATGAGGATGTTCGAGGCCAGCCGCGGAACGTCCCCACGATCCGGGAAGTGGCGGAACCTGGAAGACGGAGCCGCCGGGTGCTCCCGGAAACGAAACAGGCTTGAGAGGCGGCTTGTCCGCCAGTTCCAACGCAATGGAAACCGCTCGCGAAATGTGTTCCGGCGAGAGATGGAAATCTGTCTTAGCCTCCAGAAGACGTTCGTGAAGTTTCTTGACCTTTTCTTGTAGTCGCCGTTCGGCAGCTACGAACTTCCTGGCCTTCGCAGCCTTGGCTTCCGCTGCACTAGTATCCATTGTGGTCCTCTTGCCGAGCATCGCTTCTTCTATCTGCCGGGCGATTACAGGACCGACACTTCCGAGATCCTCTCGAATCGTGTCGATTTTCAAGACCGCTCTCATCAGAAACTCATGGTCGCCATTTATCTGACCCACTTTTTTTGACTGAATCGTGGTGTTCGATTCGAATCCCTTTCCTACTGGATGCCAGATGAACACTTCGGACTCTTTTTGCCCATGCCGGTCGATACGTCCGTTCCGTTGTTCCATTACATTGGGATTCCACGGGATTTCTACGTGGATCAGGTAATTACAGTGGTTCTGAAGATCGATACCTTCGGAAGCGGCATCGGTTGCCAGCAAGATGCGGACCGGTGAAATATTTGGATGAGCCTGAAAGGCGGCCTTGATAGGCTCCCGATCCTTTTGGTCGACACTGCCGTGCAGCAGCATCAGCCGTTCACCCCCATACCCGTGTGCAGTCAATATCTGTTCGAGCCAAACATGGGTGGCTCTGTATTCGGTGAAAAGGATGACGCGTTTATCGTTCCATTTATCGCCGGTCTTCAAGTGGCTATCCAACCACTTCAATATGGCTGTGGCTTTGGCATCGACCCGGTTTTTCGCTTTTTCAGCCCAAGAAGTGAGTTGATCGAGCATATCGCGCTGCTCTTTTTCGAGTGGAGCGGCCAGTTCACCGGTTGCCTCGACGGCTTCGTGCTGAGCATCTTCTGCATTCTTATCGTTTGCGAAATCCTCTTCCGCGCGTAGGATGGCCTTTTGGAGAACCCTGTCATCCAGGACGTTCAAATTTCGTTTCGAACGTGGTCTTTCCAGGCTTTCTCTATGCTTCGCCAACGTCAATGCAAAAGCCATAGGAGAGGAGAATAAACGTTTCTTGAGGAGTTTATGGACGAAATGGTATCCATACCTGTATCGTGCGTCTGCCATTGTCGAAGATCTACTTTCGGTGAACTTCTTCAACAATCCATGGATTTCCCTTTCTTCATCGGCGTAGTCCATTTCCAAAGGCATTAATTCGCGTCTTGGAAATATAGGATTCCCTTCGGAATCGACGATATCGGATTTGAGCCGCCTGACCATCACGCGTTGAAGTTGTTTTTCATCCGGCATAACCGATCGGGCGAATCGCTGGTCGTCCAACAGCTCCAACAACGATGTGAACGACTCTTGGTAGCCGTTGTGAGGGGTTGCACTGAGAAACAATCGATGTTCGAAATGGGGAGCTATCGTTCGAATCAGGCGCGTTCTCTGACTTTCGATAGCGTACTGAATAGCCGCTGCAGGGGCTACATTGTGCGCTTCATCGACAATCAGAATGTCGAACTTGCGAGGATACGTAATGGATGGTGGCAGGCAATCTTTCATCAACCTCACCCCCTCACCACCTTTCATCCAGTCCATGGAGGCGATGAGTCGTGGGAATGACGCCCATGGATTCGCGTGTATGCCGCGTTCTCGTCTCAGCTGTTTGATATATGTGGTATCGACAATTCGGAATTCCAGTCCGAACTTTTCCCACATTTCCATCTGCCACTTCACTTGAAGAGACGCAGGACAGACAACGAAAACGGTTCTTGCCCGATGGCGTACCAGAAGCTCTTGAACGACAAGACCCGCTTCGATGGTTTTGCCCAAACCCACGTCGTCGGCGATGAGTAGATTGACGCGGGCCATGTCTATAGCTCTGACAAGGGGATCGAGCTGATAGTCTTCGATGGTAATGCCGCTTCGGAATGGCGATTGGAGAAAGGATCTGTCTGCGTTGGTCGTTGCTCCCCACCGGACGGCATCAAGAAAGGCTTCTAACTTGTCCGAAGAGTCGCAGCCCGTAATTCTCGGAAGTCCGGCCTTCTCGAAAACCTTGGCACCGGGTTCGATTTGCCAGACGACCTGCAATTCTTCGCCGAGCGCGTCCTCGTCGATGGAGGCGAGTGTAACTAGATGCTGCTGGCCATTTAGTCCCGTTCTAGAGCTCGATCCTTGAACATCACTGACGACCCATTGTCGGCGGCGGACCTCCACGAGCTGTCCGGGTTCGGGAATGGAACATACGGGAGCCTCATCAGTTTTTCTGACTAGTGACTGGCTACCCATTCTTGATCCCGGTTGGTTCGGAGGTTAATTCGACATACACGACATATTTTTGACATGCTCGACAATACTTTTGCCGATAGCCTCAGCCAACTTCACGGGGACAGCGTTGCCTATAAGTCGGCCGAGAGACTTGATCGCTACCGGCTGATTCGGTGCGACAAATCGATACTTACGCGGAAAACTTTGGAGAATCGCACCTTCTCGCAATGAAATCGCACGATCTTGTTCCGGATGTCCGAATCGCCCATTCCCGAAACCAAAGAATTGTGTGGTGATGGTTGGAGCAGGGGCATTCCAACGCATCCGACCATAGACACTTGGGTATGTTTTACCCGTAGCTTTCTTGTGGCAGGCTGCGATTAGGTCATCATCCCACTCGCGCCAAGTCCCGCCTGGCTTGGATGCCTTGATCCGGCGGAGATTGAGTTCCGAGAGAGTGCTACCATGGTGAAGGCGATCACGGCTGGAGGTCCCACCTGCCGCTATACGTGGAAGATTGCCTATTGCAGTCCGAACAGTGGCCTCTTTTGATTTCATAGAGGGTGGTTGCAATGATATTGGGCCAAGTCGTGATGCCAATAGGACCAATCGTTCGCGATGTTGAGGAACGCCAAACTCCGCGCAATCGACGATGCAATGGGATACATTGAACCCATTACATTCGAGATTCTTGACGAACTGTTCGAACACGTCTTGTCGGCTAAGTCCCGGGACATTCTCCATTGTGACGATTTCGGGCATTACATCATTTACGAGCTTGGAAAATCGCTTTAGCAACCACCATCTACTATCGGTAGGTCTAGCTTTTTGGTTATACGTCGAGAAAGTTTGACATGGCGCACAACCAGCAACTAATCTCACGCCGCATCCGGACAACGCAGCCTTAACCTGGCTAACTTTCAGATCCTCTACTGACTTCAAAAGAAACTTCGCATTATTATTGGCCGTATAGGGAAATTCGCAGGCCGGGTCAGTATCTATTCCAAGGCGGACGTCGACGCCAGTATTTTCTAAACCCCTCGTTAAACCTCCAGCACCACAAAATAAGTCTACCGCCGAGATCAGCGGGTTAGGCAGTTTTCTTATTAACTTCGCTTCAGTTTTCATCCTACTTTCTCCAGATCATTTCCTGTCCGGTATAATCTCGAACTAAGTTTCGATACCCTTCGATACTATACCGGGAAAACTCGATTACTTAAGTTAAAATCTCGAAATCATGAGCGATATTATGGGGAGTAATCTGAACGAATTAATGGTTGTCGATCCCTGTTGAAATCACACGATGCTCAATGACTCTCGGAGTCACACCTACTATTTGTGTTTATCGTAGACGATTCTCTATTTTCTTTACTTGGTTTACTGATTTCTTATCAGGATCAAGATTCGATCTTTCACAATATAGCCGTTGGGTTAATTTGGGGGTTAATTGGTACAAGACCTTGACTATCAAGTATGAAGTTGCAATAAAGCTAATTCTATACAGGCAAGTATGAATATTCGATTTAAGCTGGATGAGTCACGGCGGAAACCATGTCAGAGTACACTATGGAATGTAGTAGTAAAACTTCATAGTCAAGGTCTGACCCCCTGACCCCCTGACCCCAGAAATCTCTTGGTTAGATCGTAACAATGAACGACTAGATCAACGGCTTTCTGCCAAACCTCAAGTTCGCGATAATTCTTCACTTTCATGATCACTTATTTACCACAACTGGTCGGACTAACAAACGGAGACGCCGGTTTTCAGTGGCCAGTGGGTGGTTTTCGGTTGGCGGGTGGTAGTAATTGGTTGCCGGTGATTGGCGGGCGGTGAGCGGTGGCTGGTGGAGTGAATAGTTGTCAAGAACCGAAGACTGGCCACTGGCCACAGCATTTCGAACCGATTGATGGGTGGGAGATTCAAAAAGAGAGTGCGGTACTGGCAAAATGAGAGTATGCTAAACACTATGAAAGACGTTCATTCAGATAAATATGAAGCGGATGACGAAAAGCTCGATCCAAAACATAATATATTCAAAAATAAGTTGGGGATCACCGATCAGGAAAAGCTAGAACTAGCTGAGATACGTGCACTGACATCCGCATATGAAAAGCTGGCGATCGGATACTCTGAAAGCCATTCGTTTAACGAAGACGACGTTTGTCATATTCATACGATTTTTCTCGGAGATATTTATGATTGGGCTGGGAAATTCCGTACCGTTGACTTGAGTTCGGAAAATATACGCTGGTGTCATGCTCAACACATTGAATCAGAGATGGAGAAATTTGGGAAACTTCTTTCAGAACTTAGCCCGTTCCGCCCAGATGTTTCAAGGAAAGAAATCCTGGCGCGATTAGCCAAGATACATGGAGAGTTAATTGTCATTCATCCATTTAGAGACGGGAATGGGAGAGCGACAAGGATTCTTTCTGATTTGCTCCTCATGCAGGCCGAAAGAAAACCATTGAGTAATGAACCTTTCTATGATAAATCAATCCAGAGAAAATATCACAAAGCTATTCAAAGCGTTTGGAGCCGAATGGATTATGCCGAACTCATTCAGCTTTTCGATCGGTTGGTCTCTTCTGAATGATAGGGACTCCTGTCTTCTCGACCTGTTTGACCCTGAGGCTATTTGCTTCGTCAATAAGCACCTCCGCAGGTCGGTAATGTCCTTCTAAGGAAGCACTACCTGCAACGGTTTCCAAGACCATTATTCTGCGTTCGATTGGATCCATCTGTTCGAAGAATTTCATGCGTTAAATATAGCCTATTCCTCGGTGAATATCAATAACAAAATTATCCCTTTAGACTAAAATAGTCAAATAGAAATTTATTTCTTAGTGTGGCATAGCCCCGAGGGGGACCCGGGCCGTGTGATAACACGGGCTGGGCCGAGGGGCGGGAATAACCGGATCCCTCCTGATTTCACCAGACCACCT
>JAJFLP010000105.1 GCA_021772635.1 Verrucomicrobiota bacterium
ATGCGATTCGTCGCGAGAGCGCTTAACTCGCTCATAATAAATCGATTAAAGAAAACTTGACGACGAAAGTGAATATTCATTCACTGAGATGTAAAGTTGAACTAATCGGCTTATTTGAGCAGAGATTAGCGTTTGTAGCAGAATACTGATGAATTATTCAGGCTAGTGTGGTGTCCCATAAATAACTTGCATTTGACGAGAGGTATTTTGGTGTTTCAGTTGCATTGGCATGAATTAGGCGATGCTGTCGCATCGTCGTTTCACGCCAATGTCTGCTGAACGCCAAAAGACGCTCGCCCGAAACGGGTTACGCCTCTTTAGCCACTGAGCGGTGTTTAGTCCCGCATGCGGGAGTACGTACCTACGGGTACGCACACGAAATCACTGCCTTGCTCAGCGACGAAATAGGCGAAATCAAATGACAAGTTATTTGTGGGACGCTACACTAGGGCATCAGTATGCCTCTAAGTTTAGTCTTTCGCCTGCCAGTTTCTCCTCAGCCACCGTTGGATCCTCGATCGGCACCCAACACCAGTATAAGAATCGATGATTTTAAATCCGGAACAAAATTATCAAAAAGCATTGGACAAACAAATTTCTTCTGAGTATCTTACCGTTTCTATTTTTATTATTGACCTCACTTTTTGGCAATGAAATCCCTCAATCTAAACGGGATTTTGAGCTCGGAGAACTCAAGTTAGCCCTTGAGATCGCGGAAAAACGCGCGTTTCAATCGGACGCGAATTTACGTGTTATCTCTGAGAACTTAGACAAGTGCCGAAGTGACTATAGTAACGCATACCTTGAGTTAGCGGCTATTCGCGAGAAAATCGCTTTTATCAAGCTCCGTGCGGCCAATATTTTGGTTAATCGGGAAGACATTGATGCCGAACAAGCCGTTATGCGCCTAATCGCTGACCTCAACGGCCTGAAATTCATCCATGCTAAAATAATTCGCGAATTGACGAAGTTTCGCCAGCAGATGAACGCGGTATTGGATGTGTTGGACGCTGACGATACTGTCCTCGGAAGCAAATTAAATTTAAGCTTGGATTCTATTTTTCGGAGTCTAAGCGAGGCCGGGGGCTTTTACTTTGGTGACAGCCCATTCGGGGCGACCGACGCTGATATAAACGATACTCGCGTTGTCGCTGTCAATGGTGATATTGGAGTTGTCGTACTAAACGTTGGTCGTCAGCATGGTGTGCGACCTGGGACAACATGGGCGATTGAGGGACCGGATCGCCGGTCTCCTGAAATAAAGATCATTGAAGTTCGACACCGACTATGCGCTGGGCACCCAGTGGCAGGAAGGTTACGAGACGTGAGCCCTGGAGCTCGAGCAAAGCAGTTGACTGAGATTAAAGATTAGCAGTTATCCGAACACGAAAGCGGTCGGTATATAATATAATGGAAAAGCAGGCCATATCGAAATATATCCGAATTTCGCCGTATAAGGCGAGAGAGGTGACACGTCTGATTCAAGACAAGACAGTCGACGACGCCTTGGCGTTATTAGACTTTACCCCGAAACGCGCCGGACGCGTGGTTGCGAAAACCTTGCGATCCGCGATCGCAAACGCCGAGAACGATCCAGAGTCTCAGGTTTCAAGGGTAGATTTGTACGTTAAAGAGGCTGTTATCGGGGAAGGCCCGACTATGAAGAGGTTTCGCCCGAAAGCGCGCGGGATGGCCGGTCGGATGCGCCATAGAACAAGCCATATCCGTATTGTCGTCGCAACAAGTTAGAGCTGGATTTCTTAAAATACCCCATCGGTTTCGTCCCTTTTTGACGACCGATGAGTGCAGAACGCACAGACCGAAATAAAAATTTTGACTAGGGAGTAATGAATGGGCCAGAAGGTAAACCCAATTGGATTCAGAATGGCCGTAACCAAAGACTGGCGCAGCCGCTGGTTTGCGAATAAGGCAGATTTCGGTGACCTTCTCCATGAGGATCTAATGATCCGCGATTTCGTGAAGAAGCAATTAATGCAGGCGGCGGTGTCCCGCGTTCAGATCGAGCGGTTCGCAAACCGAGTTCGAATTACGGTGCATTCAGCCAGACCCGGTTTGGTATTCGGCCGTAAGCGTTCTGAGTACGATTCGTTAAAAGACAGGTTGTACAAATTAACGAACGGTAAGGATATCTATATAGACGTAATCGAAGTTAAAAGGCCTGAGTTAAACGCCCAGTTAGTCGCGGAGAATATTGCCGTACAGCTAAAACGTCGTATCGGGTTCAGGCGTGCAATGAAGAAAGCCGTACAAACCGCTATGGATATGGGTGCCCTCGGAATAAAAGTGCGTTGCGGCGGGCGTCTCGGCGGTGCTGAGTTAGCGCGATCGGAAGAGTACAAGGACGGAAAAACCCCATTGCATACTATGCGTGCGAACATCGATTACGGGTTTACTGAAGCGATAACAACCGCTGGGAAAATAGGTATAAAAACATGGATATGCAATCGAGATATTACGGAGGAAGACGCTGATGGCACTGATGCCAAAAAGGGTAAAGTATCGAAAGGTTCAGAGGGGAAGCCTCGCCGGAAGGTCGCTAAGAAACAACAAGCTTGATTTCGGCGACTTCGGACTGCAAGTACTGGGCAGGGGGTGGATAACGAGCCAGCAAATTGAGGCCGCTCGTATCGCGCTCACTCGCCACATGCAACGACGTGGGCAGGTTTGGATCCGAATGTTTCCTGATAAACCGATATCCAAGAAACCCTTGGAAACTCGGATGGGTAAGGGCAAGGGAAATCCTGAAACTTGGGTTGCCGTGGTGAAGCCAGGGCGTGTGATTTTTGAATTGAAAGGCTGTTCGGAACGAGTGGCCCGGGGCGCCATGGCGCGAGCCGCCAACAAGCTCGGCATACGGTGTAGGTTGCTGTCGCGCGAGAGTTGAACTGCCGTATATGCCTCGGCTGTCGCAGCAACTCCCGATGGACAACTAATTATAGTTTCAGAGTAACGTAAAATTCCAGTATTTCGTGACGACGCGACGTGTTGATACACATAGCTGACTCCGTAGAGGATATTCGATGAAAGCAAATGAGATCCACGAGCTGACGGACAATGAGCTCACTAAGAATCTTGAGGATACGCAGAGGGAGCTTCTGAACCTCAGGATCCAAGCTCAAACTGGGCAGCTGGAAAACTCGGCACGAATTAGAATCGTCCGGAGGGATGTTGCTCGCTTTAAGACAGAAAAAAACGCTCGAAAGCGGGCTCAGAGCGCTGAACTTCAAAAAGGTTAATAATAACGCTTTATGGAAGATCAAAAAGAACAGGTTCATGTACGTAAGGAAAGAGTGGGCGAGGTAGTAAGCGATAGCATGTCGAAGACAATCGTAGTAAAGATTGATCGGCGGGTTGCCCATAAGAAGTATAAGAAGATTGTTACGCGCAGTAAAAAGTTTCACGTCCATGACGAAAAGAACGAAGCAAAGGTAGGCGACGTTGTTAAGATCAGGGAAACCCGGCCACTTAGCCGTCTGAAGCGCTGGCGCCTAATCGAGATTGTACGGAAATCTGAATAAGCGAGTTAAGTTATGATTCAGTCTGAAACCATGTTAGACATCGCGGATAATTCCGGCGCAAAAAAAGCACTGACTATAAGAGTGCTCGGACAACGGCGCCAGTATGCACATGTTGGCGATCTCGTTACGGCTGCAGTGAAAGAGGCAACCCCGGGTGGGGATGTTAAAAAAGGGGAGGTCGTTACTGTCGTGGTTGTTAGGACCGTATCCTCAATTCGCCGGGCAGATGGTTCGCATTTGAAATTCGACCGGAACGCCGGAGTTGTCGTAGACGAAAACAAGAACCCTCGAGGAACGCGCGTTTTTGGCCCTGTTGCAAGGGAGTTGCGGGATAAGAAGTTTATGAAGATCGTTTCACTGGCACCGGAGGTTCTCTAGTGGCTAGAAAGCTGAAGAAAGGTGATCTCGTCGTTGTAATTGCCGGGGACGGTCGGCATTTACCTTACGAAAAGAGGTTTGGCGCAATCAAAGTCATTGACCGTGCGAAAGACAAAGTCGTCGTTGAGGGTATAAACGTTCGCAAGATCGCGATGAAACGGTCGGCTCAGAATCAGCAGGGCGGGTTTGTCGAGCGGGAATGCCCGGTACACGTCTCCAATGTAATGTTAAAGGATGTCTACGATTCTCAGTATCAGATCGCGGAAGAGGTGGAAGACTGACAATGTCGCTATTATTACAACAGTATAGAACAGATTTCATCCCTCAGATGATAGACAAGCGCGGTTACAAGAACCGATTCGAGGTACCGAAGTTGACGAAGATCGTTATCAGTACCGGAATCGGTACCGGAACGGATCGGGATGTATTTGATCAGGCGATTCAGTTATACAGTGATATCACCGGGCAACGTCCGGTCATTGCGAAGTCACGTGTTAATGTTGCCGGATTCAAGTTAAGAAAGGGTAGTAATGTGGGCGTATTCGTGACGCTGCGCAGCGCTAAGATGTACGACTTTTTTTACCGATTGGTTAATATCGCGTTGCCGCGAGTCCGTGATTTCCGCGGGGTTTCCAGTAAATCGTTTGATGGACGCGGTAACTTTAGTATGGGTATCGACGACCAGTCGATATTTACAGAGGTGAATCTTGATAGGATGAAGCATACCATCGGGATGAATATCACGATGGTGACGACTGCCGCAACTGACGGCGAGGCATTGGAATTGTTGACGATGATGGGCGTCCCGTTTGCCAAAAAGTGAATAACGAGCGGCTGAAATTATTAATCTCAAAGAATTCAGGGTAACGTAGATTGGCTAAGAAATCACTAATAGCGAAGTCAAAGAGAACACCGAAGTTCAAAGTAAGAACTTATAACCGTTGCAGGCGATGCGGACGCTCACGGGCGTACATAAGAAAATTTCAGCTTTGCCGAATTTGTTTTCGGGAACTTGGATCGACCGGTCAGATTCCGGGACTGATCAAAGCGAGTTGGTAGAATTTTTTGCGCAGCCTCGGATGAAACACGATCTGACGCCGGGAGTAACTTATCCGTTTATAACTTTAGTTGCGGGACAACGGAACGGTATTGATAGAAGTATAAAGGAAATTTATTAGAATGAATATCAGCGATCCAATAGCGGACATGCTAACACGAATACGAAATGCCGGACGGGTATCCCATCCCGAGTTAAGCATGCCTGCATCCAGGCTGAAAGCGACCCTTGCCGAGTTACTGAAGCGCGAAGGCTATATTAAAGATTTTCGTGTTGAAGATCTGGAGAACAATAAAAAGAATCTTATCATCACGCTCAAATACCTGGACGACAAACACGTAATTTCCGGTATAAAGAGAATTAGTTGTCCGTCGTGCCGGGTTTATGTTGGCGTTGCTGATATCCCGCGGGTATTGGGGGGATTAGGCATTTCCGTTTTATCCACACCGAACGGACTTATTACCGGTAAACAGGCAAAAAAGAAAAACGTCGGCGGAGAAGTCGTTTGTTATTGTTGGTAGACCTTACGAATTAAACTTGAGATCGAACTATGTCACGAATCGGAATGAAAGCGATTACCTTAGGTTCAGGTGTGAAAGTTGAGCTTGAGCAGAAAAACATCAAGGTGAGTGGTAAGAAGGGGACCTTAGAGCATGCCATTCCCGATTTAATTGATGTAGTCGTCGCCGTTGATAAAATAACGGTTACCCGCGTAGACGAGAGTCGGCCGGCGAAATCACTTCACGGGCTTACGCGAACCTTAATTGCCAACATGGTGACGGGCGTCGATACGGGTTTCAAGAAAGACCTATTAATACAGGGTGTTGGATATCGGGCGCAGGTTAAAGGCAAAACGTTAGCCTTGAATCTCGGCTACTCTCATCCCGTTGACTATCCGATTCCCGATGATGTCGAGATTAGTGTGGCTGAGAACGTGAAAATTACAGTCGAGGGTAGCGATAAACAACGGGTTGGGCAGGTTGCCGCAACAATTCGAGGATTTCGAAAGCCAGAGCCGTACAAGGGCAAAGGCATCAGGTATCAAGGCGAGCATATTGCGCTTAAGGAAGGGAAGAAAGTTTAGTTTCTCTCACTGTTGTCGAAATTCAGACGTTAACTCAACGTTAAGTTGCTTAGTATACCCAACGCACTCAAGTTTTCGAAATATCGTTCGATATCTCTTCGGTGGTTAAAATAAAGATGTCCAAAAATTCAACTGCTTGCAGTTTAGTTTTTATACTATTTCCAGGGGAAACGAGATTATCATGCCGGAATTTTCAAGAAAAACAAAGCGAAACCGCCGTCGGTTACGGATGCGGCGAAAAATCGTCGGAACCGCCGAGGTTCCGAGATTTTGCGTATATATCAGCGGGCGCCACATATATGCCCAGCTTATAGACGACCAGGTAGGACATACTCTGACCGCTCAGTCCACAATGGATCCTGCGTTGCGTAAAAAGAAGGTCAGGGCGAACGTCAAAGGCGCAGAGCTGATCGGTAAACTGGCCGGTGAGAAAGCCGTAGCTCTCGGGCTGAAGAAAGTCGTTTTTGATCGTGCCGGATTTAGATATCACGGGCGGATTGGGAGTGTAGCAGACGCGGCCCGAAAAGCGGGGTTGACGTTCTGATGAAATCGATAGAGAAGGAGTGCTATTCGTGAGAAAGCGCGCTGTACAAGAGCCGGAAAAGAAATCAGAAACATCCGATTTAGAAGATCGTGTTGTGACGATTAGACGCTGTAGTAAGGTCGTGAAAGGCGGACGAAACTTCAGCTTCAGCGCATTAGTCGTTGTCGGTGACAGGAACGGGAAGATCGGTTTCGGCTTAGGGAAGGCTAACGAAGTAGCCGACGCGATCCGTAAGGGCAACGAAATTGCGCGGAAATCAGTGATTGAGATCCCGCTGAAGAATAATACGGTACCTCACGCAATAGGGTCGAAGTTCGGTGGCGGAAAAGTTTTATTGCGGCCAGCATCGCCCGGAACAGGGTTGATCGCCGGCGGAGGAATGCGCGCAGTCTTGGACTTAGCCGGGATTCACGATGTTTTAGCGAAGTCCCTGGGGTCGAATAACCCCATAAACGTTGTCAAAGCAACCGTGAAGGCGCTGTCGATGCTTACCAGTCGAGAAGAAGTTTTGCTGAAACGGGGCGTAGAGAAGCTTTAGCGTGACTTAACGCGTTGGACCAGGCGATTCTGGTCGCCGCGTTTCGGTTACGGGAATAGGAAAAAACAATGAAACTACATTCACTGACAAGTTCATCGCCGAGGAAAGCTCGGAAACGAGTTGGCCGCGGTACCGGTAACAACTGGGGGCGGACCTGTGGGCGTGGAGAGAAAGGCCAGATGTCGCGTAGCGGAGCTGTACGTCGACCATACTTTGAAGGTGGGCAGATTCCGTTTTTCCGTCGAATTCCAAAGAAGGGATTCAATAACCCGAATCATAAGGTCTATGCACTAATTAACGTCGGCCAGCTGGACAAGTTGTTTACAGCGGGCGACAGCATTGATTTCGAAAGTTTGCGCGCCAAAGGCCTGGTCGGGAAGCTTGGGGCTGGGTTAAAGATTTTGGGCGACGGCGAGGTAACGACATCCTTCACGATCACGGCGACGCGATTTTCCGCTACGGCGAAAGAAAAAATCGAAGCTGCCGGCGGGACCTGCGAAACGATATAGACTGACCGGGTGCAAAGATCAGCCCGACTGGATGAGGGCGACTTTGAACCTACGCCGCCGGGGCGAACTGCTGATGTCCCGGGAATAGTCCTAAATTCACTTACCGGTGTCCTCTGAATCTCATTTCCATAACTCAACCAAATCCATACAAGGCGAACCAATTTGATTTCTGCATTTTCCAATAGTTTTAAGATTCCGGAATTGCGCAACAAGCTTTTGTTTACCCTTGGAATCATAGCACTGTGCCGTCTTGCTGCTAACATCCCGTGTCCGGGGATCGATCCAGCGGCTTTGGAACGATTATTTGATCAACTCGAGAAGAGCTCGGGCGGCTCATCCGGGATTGTCGGAATGGTTAATCTGTTCAGTGGCGGCGCACTGCAGCGGTTCGCCGTAGCCGCATTAGGAATAATGCCGTATATCTCAGCTTCCATTATTATGCAGTTGATGACGCCCGTTATCCCGTTGCTGGAAAAGCTGAAGCGCGAGGGAGAGAGCGGTCACCAGAAAATCACGCAGTGGACGCGATATCTAACCTTACTGATCTGCATTATCCAAGGTTATCTTCTGGCGAAGGGCATGGAGAATCCCAGTGCATTGCTCGGAACCCAGGTTCCTGACATTGTCATAAGCCCAGGAATCGGATTTCAGATGATGACCGTGATAATTTTGACCAGTGGTACGATGATATTGATGTGGTTAGGGGAGCAAATCACCGACCGTGGTGTTGGGAACGGTGCCTCACTTATCATCACAATTGGAATTATAGAGGGACTGCCGTCGGCAATCTACGGCATGTGGAGCTTATTCCGTACTCAAGGTGCGGGCGAACAACAGTTCACAATTATACATGTTTTTATCTTGTTCGGATTATTCATTGTCGTTACCGCCGCGACGATTGCCTTAACCGTCGGCGTTCGCCGTGTTCCAATTCAGTACGCAAAGGCAATGGCCGGTAGAAAGGGCGCAGCCGGACAAAGTTCATTTATACCATTACGATTGAATTTCGCCAACGTAATGCCGATCATCTTTGCCAGCGCGATCCTCATGTTCCCACCAATTCTTATCAACTGGGCGACGACCTATGCGTCCTGGATGAGTCCGCTAGCGGGTATTTTTAATTACGCGTCGGTTTGGTATATGCTAATTTACGGCGGGCTGATAATATTATTCTCGTTCTTCTGGGTCGCGAACCAGTTTAACCCCATACAAATCGCGGACGACCTTAAGCGGCAGGGTGCTTATATACCGGGAATACGACCCGGGAAGCCAACCTCGGATTTTCTCGACACCTCAATGACGCGGGTTACTTGTGCTGGTGCTCTTATGCTTACAGTCCTCGCACTTGTTCCAATGATTTTTAGTAATCAATTGAATATCCCGTTCATGATCGCGTCGTTTTTCGGCGGTGCCAGTTTGCTGATCATCGTCGGAGTCCTGCTAGATACAGTGCGTCAGGTCGAGTCGCACTTGTTGATGCACCATTACGACGGTTTTCTTGACCGAGGGCGCCTTCGTAGCCGACGTACAAGTCGCTATATTTAGCGGTTGGCGTATTCGACAATCCGATGCGCCTTTGACTTCACGGGTTTGTTACCTCGCACTATCCGCTTTTTCCTGTCCTTACACGCTCACGCACTTGCTCAGTAAGCTTAAAATGCGTTTTGGCGCACTGCGTGAGGATATCCGATCCATGTTTAGCGGCCAGCGTTGTGGCTACATCCAAGACTTTCGACGATGCGCCTTTAGGCAATTCTATATCTAATTTTTCGCCAATCTCCTCGAGCTTACGAACGAATTCATGGCGGGCAATAATCGAAGCAGCAGCGACTGCTATGTCCGCTTCAGCCTTTGGTCGTTGCTCAAGACGTATTTTCTTCCCTCTCTCCATAAGCGCATTTGTAACTGTGGATTTCCTCCCGAACTGATCCGAAATTGCGCGCTGACAATCCGGAACCTTCTCAAGTAGATTCTCGAGAGCACGCGCGTGCCCCCATGCCAGGAGGCGATTAAGATTTGCAATTTTCGCGTACATGCGGTTGTAAGCCTCAGGTCCGATGGCGATTACTGAAAATTCACCGCGCACAATCCGACGTATTTCTTTCGTTAGCGCCTGTACCTTCTTCCAGCTGCGAATCATTTTCGAGTCGCGGACTCCGAGTTCAAGAAGTTCCGCAGCAGTATTTTCGTTTACGTGTAGACACGAAATTACGAGTGGACCGAAATAGTCGCCTTTGCCGCTTTCGTCAATACCCGCGTGCGGGGTGAACATCTCCGGATTCTCCTGCTGCGTTAGAACTACCTCATATCCGAGCCTTGCTTCCTTCAGGATATAGGGCTCTATAATCATCTGCACAAGTTCCTGAGTCCCTTTTCCTTGCGCACATAATTTTCCGGATTCGTATGAAGTAACGGACGTCTTCGCTTTGCGTGCGCGCCAGTTGGAATACGGAACTTGATCGATTTCCCAGGAATTCTCGACAAGACGCTCCCGCAAGAGCTTGCTTTGTGTGTCTGTTAACTTGCATACATAACTAGTTTCCGACATTGTGCTTAATTGCCTTTCTGTTGAGTTTATCGGGGGGTCAATTCAGCGCCAATCCGACGATTCCGGAATTACGCTTGTCGAGTCAATAACGTCTGTTTTATGCGATTGTGTCTCAGTGAAACTATCGAGGTCATCAATGATATCCTCCGCTGACTGATACCGGTTCGCAGGTTCTTTTGCCAGCATCCGGGCTAAGACAGATCTTAGATCCATCGGGAACCTCGCGTCAATTCGTAGAGGATCGAATGGCCGTTGCGTCGTTATTTCCCTGGCGATCAACGCCAGGGTGTCGGCATAGAACGGTTGTATCCCCAGATATAATTCGTAGGCGACGATGCCGAGCGAGAAAATATCTGCACGTTCGTCGACTTTTGAGGTTTCGAACGCTTCTGGTGATAGATAGATCGGCGTACCGATTAGATTCGACGTTAGTGTCAGCACGTCAGGAAGGCGCGCAATGCCGAAGTCTGTAACCTTTACTACAAGATCCTTGCCAACTAGAATATTCGCAGGTTTTATGTCACGATGACAAATATGCTGTGAATGCATTGCGGCTAGAGCACTTGCGATTTGCCGGATTATATCTGTCTTCTGCGTAATCGTCAGGTTATCGGATTCACTGATATAGTACTTTAAATCATTCCCTTCGAAATATTCCATCGCGATATACGGCGCCGACGGGTCGTTATAAAAGCCGTGATTGATAATTCTTATGACGTTCGGGTGCTTTACAGAGGTTGCCGCTTTGATTTCGCGAAGAAACCGTTCTCTATAAATCGCGGTCTTCTCAGTTGCCTGATCAAATATCTTCGCCACCTTAATCGCGTACCTGGTATCTCCATTCTCCCCTTTTCGCTTCGCTAAATATACCCTCCCCATATTCCCTTCACCGAGTATATTCAGGATCTCGAAATCCGCTATATAAGTCTTCTGATTTTCAACAGACGCTTCATACGTTCTGAGTACGGCTGTTATCTTGGCGAGGAGTTCTCCCGGTCGGAAGGGTTTAACGATATAATCGTTGGCATCGGCGGACAGGCCGTCGGTTATAGTTTGTTCGGTATCGTTGGCTGAAACTAATATGATCGGGATTTGGTTATTGTTCTGTCGGAGTTCGGTGCACAAGTCAATTCCGCTTCGCCCAGGCATGTCAATATCCAGAATCAATAAGTTCGCGGTCCGTTGATTCAGACTGGTTATAACCGAAGTGCTGTCGGAGCAGGTTCGAACATCGTATCCCTTGTCACCAAGAATACTATTGTATAAAGTGATCATATGATGATCATCATCGGCACAGATTACCGAATACATATCGATCCATTGGTTGAGTTTCGAAGATCTGTCTGAGGCGCGTCGACCAGGGCCGGGTTTCAATAGAATAGGACGTAAAATCGACTTAAAGTATTCATCCGTCTAATGATCTTCAAGTATACTGATCGCGTTGGAGATTTCTAACCGTCATCATGTCTCGCTGCGCCAAGTCCATGGCTGCGGACCGAAATCGGGGCCGTTTGTGGCCTGTATTTCCGATCAACCCTGTTCAAAAAGGTATCGAGATTCCTTTGAGTTTTTGTCTTTATGAACCCATATTCAGGTGAGTCGAGTTCTACTCATCACTTAAACCTAAATCCGTGCAAAAATACGAGTGAAGCAGTGTAACACTTTGGAACAGAAATTGTTGCAAGGATACGGAGGCATACCCGTAGGTCTGTCGAGTCTCCTTGCAATTTCTTTATGGCCAATATGGTTACGCCTCTTTAGCCACTGAGCGGTGTTAGTGAATTCGGTACTTACCTACGGGTACGCACACGAAATCACTGCCTTGACCAGCGACGAAATAGGCGAAATCAAATGACAAGTTATTTGTGGGACGCTACACTAGATCCAGCACTTTATTCCTTCGACAAGGAGTGGTAAATTCAATGACAACGATAGCATGTGCCGACGACGATAGATATTTTCTCACGCTGTACCAGCGAATATTCAGTAATCGCGGGTACAACGTATGCACATATGAGTCCGGCGAAGCGGTTCTCGAGAGCCTCAAGAATGACTGTCCAGACGCATTTGTTCTGGACATTGACATGCCGACAGTATCGGGCTTGGAGGTTTGTCGAAAACTTCGGCGGAACCCTGATTTTTGCAAAGCGCCAATAATTATCGTATCAGCTTACGACACGGAAGATGACATTGTAAGCGCGCTGTCGGCTGGCGCCGATGACTATATAATCAAACCTATTCGTGCCGCTGAACTCTTGGCGAAGGTCACGGCTGTATTGAACAAGAAGGACAAGCCAGTTCCTGTCAACGACTTCGCCATACCGGTTGGTTCGCTGTTCGCAGGCCGGTATGAAGTTATCGAAAAAGTCGGCAGCGGCGGATTCAGCCAGGTCTACCATGCGAGAAACACGCTGCGTACCCCGGTAGAGCACGTCGCACTGAAGGTATTCGAGATAACGCCAAGCCGGAGGAACGATAAAGAATCGATGTCCCGGTTCTTAAGAGAGGCATATGGATTGTCGAAGGTCGATCACCCGAACATCGTCGAACTAAATGATTTCGGAAGTTCGGAGCTTCACTACTATTTGTCTATGGAATACCTGATCGGACGAACATTATCCAGTATCATCGCGAAGAATGGGTGTATGCCTGAAGATAGCGTAGTGATGATCGGGTATGAGTTGATTAAGGCGTTACAATATTTAGAAAAACGACAGCTGGTCCATCGTGATATTAAGCCCAACAACGTGATGGTTGTTGATACCGGCGACGTCAAGTTGATCGATTTTGGGTTGGCTAAGCAGAATCAGGAAGAAACAGTATCGCTCGACGAACTATTTACCGGCACCCCCCAATACGCTGCGCCCGAGAGTATTCGAATGGAACCGGACGTCGATACGAAGGCAGATATATTCTCGTTGGGCGCGACATTATATTTTCTATTGTGTGGCGAGGAGCCGTTTCCAGACTATAGCCCGGTTGCTGTGTTCAATCGGCGCTACGAGGGCAAACTCGAAATCAGGCCGGTACTCGAAGTCAATAAATTAGTAAGTCACAAATTTGCCGGTATTATAAATAGAATGATCGCTGATGAGAAGGATGAGCGCCCGTCGATAGATGAGTTAGATTTATGCTTCGCGAAGTTAATTTCAACGGCCTGACGGGGATTTTAGCGAGAACTGCGTATCCATCCGGGAAAAGGCATTACTCCACAATACGTGGCAATTAATATGAGGTAGCGTATGAGAATTTTGATTGTTGATGACGATGTTTTTATCCAGAAATTACTAGATGCCTTCCTAAAGACATTTGGCGAATCCGAACCCGTAAACAGCGGTAAAGAAGCAATCGACGCTGTCAGAAAAGCCTTCGACGATGATAACCCGTTTGATTTGATTTGTTTAGATATCATGATGCCGGGGATGGACGGCCACGAGACCTTGAAAGCGATACGACAGCTCGAGTTGGACCACGGTCATGAAGAGGACCGCGCCAAGGTCGTTATGATCTCAGCGAAAGGGGGAATGGAGGAAATTTCGCAGTCGTTCAAGGAACAGTGCCAAGCGTATCTTGTTAAGCCGATCGAGAAAGATCAGGTCGTATTCACCATGCGGGAGTTAGGATTCAAAGAGGACTGATCGATGGTTGCCAAAATACTGGTTGTGGACGACGAGGAGGATGTCGAAATTCTGGTTCGCCAGATCTTTCGAAAGAGAATCCGAAACGGTGAATATGAATTCGTATTTGCGGTTAATGGGCGGGAGGCGCTTGATCTTGTACGTGATCAGTTGGATATCGATCTTGTACTTACCGATATAAATATGCCGGAGATGGATGGACTAACGTTTATGGACAAACTGAAGAACGTCCGTGCCGGTCTCGATTCTGTTGTTATTTCTGCTTATGGCGACATGGATAATATTCGATCTGCAATGAATTGCGGCGCCTACGATTTTCTGACGAAACCGATCGATATAAATGATCTTCAGTTTACGATTACCAAGTCGTTGGAGCACGTGGAACAAACCCGCGACAACAAGCGGTTGCAAAAAGAGAGTGAAGAGGCAAAAGCCGAAAGTGATGCAAAAAGTGCGTTTCTCGCTAGTATGAGCCACGATATACGGACGCCCCTGAATGCCATAATCGGGATGACGGAGTTATTGGCTGAAACCACATTGGATAAAGAACAAACCGAGTATATCGGGATCGTGGAATCCGCCGGAGAGGCGTTACTTGACCTGATCAATGATATTCTGGATTTATCAAAGATCGAGGCAGGCTACCTGGAACTCGAAAGCATCGACTTTAATATTCGCGAGTTCATCGAAAAAGTCGCCGGTATGATGGCGGTGAAATGCGAGTCGAAGGGTATCAAGTTAGTTGTAAATGTAGATGATGATGTCCCGAAAGCGCTCGCAGGGGATCCGCGCCGGTTGCGGCAAGTATTGATCAATCTTGTCGGTAACGCGGTCAAATTTACCGAAGACGGATCTATTCGGATAGAGGTAAGAATTGACTCCGCGAGCGAAGACGAAATAGGCTTACTTTTTCTCATCGCTGATACCGGTATAGGGATCGCAGAGGAGAAGAAAGAGTCTATATTCGAAGTCTTTACGCAAGCCGACTCCTCAACCACTCGGGAGTACGGCGGTACCGGACTTGGCCTCGCCATTTGCCAGCGGTTAGTTGGGAAAATGAGGGGTAAGATCTGGGTCGAATCTCGACTTGGCGAAGGTAGTGATTTTTACTTTACACCGGTATTCTCGAAGTCATCTGGTGCTGAAGCAGATACCGGTGCGACAGTAGAGGAACGAGACAGCGAAAGCGAATCGACGGATATTATTCGGCCGTTAAAGATACTTCTGGTTGATGATTCTGAGCATAACCGCGTTGTAATACAGCATTATTTGAAAAATACAGTGCATCAGATTAAATGCGCTGTAAATGGCCGCGAGGCGGTCAGCCAATTCAAGTCTCAACAGTTCGATTTAGTATTTATGGACATGCAGATGCCGATCATGGATGGCTGTACTGCAACCAGGAATATTCGTGAATGGGAGCGCGAGAACGAAAGAGCGGCAACCCCGATCGTCGGTTTGACCGCAGTTGTGTTCGCGGACGAACTGCAAGTAACCATTGATGCCGGCTGCGATGAGACGGTGACCAAGCCAGTGCGTAAAGCGACGATCCTCGGCTTAATTTCGAAGTATCGTGGCGCCGCCGCCGAAGCAGAGTCTGTCGAAGCGAAGCCCGCTGAAACCCCCTCGGCTCCGGATGGAAGAACTGAGGCGGTCGTACACATTGACTCGGAAATAAAGGATATCGTACCCGGTTATCTCGAAGATATGAAACGGGAGGTAGGCGACTATCACAGCGCACTCGCCGAAGGTGATTACACGTTGATCGAACGGTTGGGGCATCGAATGCGCGGGAGCGGCGGGGCTTACGGCTTTGACGATCTGAGCGATTACGGCCGAAAAATCGAGGAAGCCGCTCGTGGGAAGCAAGGGGACGCGATAGAAAAGTTGGTCGATGAATTAGCCGCGTTTTACGCTAAACTCGAAGTTGTATACGATTGACCTTGCACTATAACAGAATCACAGATAAAAATGCCATATGTCCGGTATAACTCTAGTACTTCTGTTTTCGGGATACTTCCTCTGGATCATTTTCTATGTGTTGACTATTAGACGCAGCTACCTGGACAAGATTTGTGGCGCCCCGATGATCGGCATCTGTCTTGGGATTTCATGGGAGTTCATGTTTTCCTTCATCGAACCGCAGCTGCCGGTAATGAGCCTCTGCAATAAGCTTTGGTTCTTCTGTGACAGCATCATCCTCATCGAGTTTCTTGCATACAATAAGTCCGAGTTCCCGTCCAAGCTTCCATCCGCATGGTTCTACCCGACCACCATCGCCAGTCTATTATTGAGTTTCGCCCTGGTCGTCTGTTTTACCTATCAATTTCAGGATTTAACCGGGCGGATTTCTGGATTTTTCATGCTACTGCCAATGTCGATCTGGTTTAATACCATGTTAATTGGCCGGGGCCATCTTGGTGGTCAGTCGCTCTATGCAGCGATTGCTAAGCTGTTGGGCACACTCTCTTTCGCCGTTATCAGCTACCAACACGATCCCGGGTCGAAGCTGCTTAATTTCCTGTACCCGAGCATCCTGTTATTCGATCTTATTTATTGCGCCCTTATCATTCGTACTGCCCGTAAACTCCAAATCTCACCATGGACGCGATTATAGGCTGATCTCCTGTGAAACATCGGGGTTTTTCGATTTTCGATTTGATTTATTTCGGAATTTGACGACTGGATCGAAATGAAAAGTTTCGTTTTGTAAAATGTGGGTTAAAAAGTTTTCACCATGAAGGACATTAAGTAAGGACTTTATATATTTTCCCCTTCATGCTCTTCAGGGAAGGCGGATATCCTCAGCCGCCGGTGCTTGTGACGCCACGACTCGCATACCAAAAGATTAGTGTTGTTAAGGTCCCCGTTGGAGTTCTAGCCCTTGGCGACGGCGGTTCAGTGGCTTCTGTGAAACTTAAACCGGTTAGAGGCTGTTTTTAATGTAGGAGGCAGCTCCCGCTGGCGATCTTTTTTTTCGGTATCATTCCGAAATATTCGTTATCGCCTGCGGGAGCAGCCTTCTACATTCACATGATCCAAGTCTCCGATTACATTAACCGGGTCGGTACGGGGCCCGGACGGTGGGCTCCCTTAAACTTCAAGGATTGGCGCTGCGCTGCTACCTCACGGTAGCCCGTCTCGCTCCGCTCGGCTGACGATTGTAAAAGAATGTGGGAGGCGCTGTCCCCAGCGGCGATAAAAAAAGTTTTCACCGTGAAGGACATGAAGTAAAGATTTTATATATTTTTTTTTTCATGCTCTTTATGGAGGGCGGATGTCCTCAGCCGCCGGTGCTTGTGACGCCACGACTCGCGGCGGCTGGTTCTCCTGGCCAGCAGAACTTCAGATAACACGGGCGAAGCGCCTGTTGGAGTTCACGCTTCAGCGTGCAAGTCAGCATTGCTGCAAGCTAACGCTTGCCCTCCAAAATACTGCCGAACCCAAGTTCCCTGTTGCCATTAACAGGAATGTCGCTCAGTTAAGAAGACGAGACACGTTCAAGGCGCTCGTTGGAGTTCACGCTTCAGCGTGTCTTAGACTAAAGTCTCCTATTACATTAACAGGGCCAGTGCGGCCCGGACGCTGGCCTCCCTTGAACCCTGGCGGAAATCTTCGATATTGTGAGCCCGTTCCGTATTGCACCTGTCCCGTCGTAGTTACCCGAACGAAGACGGATAAAATGTGGGTTAAAAAGGAAACCCACTGGTGGGCTCCTCTGAAACCTGGCGGAAATCTCCACGGTGAATTCTCTCGCGCAGCCAGATTCCGGGGATAACGGCGGATGCCATATGGATGAAATAGAACTTATAAACACCCACGTACCAGAATATCGTAAAGTCACTGGGACGTTGCCATTCCCATAATCCCAGGGACATACACGTCCTCTCCAGAATAGGCAGGGCCATCGCCGATATTAGCAGCGCGAGTATCCCGATTACGAAGGGGTATGGGTATGATTTTCTTACTGAATCGATCAGGCGAATCACCACGGCGTATATAACAAGCGTTAAAAGCACGCCTGCAACAATTATGCATACCGGTACTCGCTGGTCGGGCAGCCAAAGGGAAAATTCACGGTTGTAGATCGTGACCTGCGTAACGTGCGCGTTGATCCATTCTCCGACCATAATTGTGACTGTCGCAGTGGCTGCGACCAATAGAACCGGCTTCACGCGTTTCTTAATGCTGATTAACAGAACGAGAATTGCGAGAAGCATTACAGTTATTTCAAATAACCGGATCATAGGGCGTGCGGCAAGTCCTCAATGTTACCGTAGTCCGTCCAGACGGACCAATAGGTCGGCTGCGTGCAGATTAGTTCCGCCAGTTAGACGAATTCCAGAGTAGCGTTTTGCCGCCAGCGTCAGCGGTGATCATTCGGCGGCTGTCCGAGGTCATTACCACAGAACTCACGGCCTGATTGTGTGCTGTGAGTACCGCCATTTCGGCAGCAGTATCCAAATCCCATACTTTGACCGTTGCATCCGCACTTCCGCTTATTATTCGTTTCTGATCGGACGTTATCCAAATCGCGGTGATTTCGCTCCGATGACCTTTGATACGATGAATCTGTCGTCCGCTCGCCTGATCGTAAACGCTTATCACGCCGTTCTGGTAGCCGACTGCGATATACGCGGAGTCAGCGCTGAGAGCGAACGTCGTAATTTCTTCAAGAGATTGATCCAGTGCGCGGATTTGAGCGCCGCTGGCCGGGGCCCAAATCCTGACCGTATTATCTTCGCCCGATGTGACCGCTACCTCGCCGTCGCCGCTGATGGCCGCCTGGGTTACAGGTCCGATGTGACCCGAGAGGACCGCCAGTTCACGTCCGTTTACACCGTCCCATATCCGCGCAGTCCCGTCGGTACTTCCGGTGATTATTCTCCGCTGATCGTGGCCGACTCCGATATTGGTAACGGTGCCTTTATGGCCGCGCAGTATCAAACGCTCACGGCCGGTTTTTAATTTCCATACAACCACCCGGTTGTCATCTGTCGATGTTATCAGATCCTCGCCATCACGGCTGAAACACACACTCGTAATAACAGATGCGAAGTCCGTCAGTGTAAGAACCGCCTCACCGTTTACAAGCGACCAAATGCTAACCGAGTTATTATCGATTGTGCTCGCCGCCAATTGATCCTTCGGGCCGATGACGATTGGTGCTGTCCCGCTGTGATTTGCGCCAAGCAACCGCGGTTCAGAAAAATCCGGAACAGTCCAGATCTTGATCTTTCCATCGTCGCCGAGGCTGACGATCTCATCAACTGACCTGCCGAAATATGCGTTTCGAACGGGGCCGGTGTGCCCTCGCATTAAGTGAACCATCGTCCCGGTATCGAGGTCCCACAGCCGTATGAGCGAGTCAGAACCACACGTAACCATCAACTTGCCGTCATCGCTTATATCGATATCATGAATCGTCTTATGTCCAGTCTGAAAACGATGTGATCGCAGTCCGGTCGCGCCGTCCCATACCGTTAAAATATCGCTTTCATTACCGGCGACGATCAGGCGCTTGGTTTCGTCATACGCGACGGCTGTGACCGGGGTTTCTTGTTCTTTGAGACTTTGAAGTAACTTTCCCGATTTGCAGTTCCACAAGTATACCCCTTTTCTACCGCCGGTGACTAAACGAGTCCCATCCGTATTCAGGGTCATGCAGGTAACCGAGCCTTCCTTCCCTTTTAGTGAGCGGAGCCTTGTCTGCGTCTTTCCATCCCATAAAATGACGAGACCATCTTCACTCGCAGTCGCGATCACTTCCCCAAATTTACTAATGCTCAACGCGTTTATGGCCGTATTGTGCCCTGTCAGCTTCCCAATGATGCTTTGTGAGTCGACATTCCAAATTTCCGCGTTGTTATCCGTTTGTGCATAAACGACCGTAGCAGCGTCTCCGCTGACAGCCATCGCGGTTAAAGACGGTGTTCCAAATTTTACCTCATATGCCACCTGTCCCGCGCTGGAATCCCAGGCAACGATACGGTTGTCCCTGGTGATCGCCGCGATTAAATTACCGTTAGTGTTGACGCCTAACGCGACCGGCTGATACTGAGGTTCGAGGGTTATATGATTCAAACTGGCAAGCAATTTGTATCGTCCCCATTCCCAGTGCCGGAAATTCGCGGGGCACTCCTCTAACCCGCGATTGAGCGTCGTGTACCGAAGTTGGTTAAGGCTTAACTCACATAGACGCAAGCTCGCCAGGTACTTGCTGAAGCCCGCTGTATACTTCGCTTCGGTGGCTTCGATGATATTTCGGGTTGCGAGTATCCGATTCTTCCGCGCTTCAGACGTTGCGAGCCGCGCGTGCTCGAGTATTTCTTTGTTGTTTCGTTCTTCCTCCCGGGTTTTCTCCTCCAGTCTGTCGAGTTTAATCGAGAATATTACAAAAAGCAGCAGGATAATAGCTGCGCTCGCCGTAACCAGAGTGACCTCTGTTTTCCAACGTCTCACGAACCGTTGGAGCTGTTTAATTACGTTTCCTGATTCCACAGATGTAGCGTAGCCGATCAAGTAGGCACTGATATCCTCTTGCAACTGATCAACCGAGTCGTAACGATCCTCCTTTTCAAGGGACATAGCTTTCATGACGACGGCTTCCAGCTCCGCGGATACGCGTTGATAATGGGTCCGTTGTCCCGGAGGGACGAAGTTCCCCGCGATAGTATGCCGGAGTATCTCCGAGAAGTTCTCGCCGATAATGGGATAGTGCTGCGTCAGGATCATGTAGAGGATTGAGCCCAGCGAAAAGACATCCGATCGTTCGTCTATCTCGCTCAGTTTCCCGTCAGCCTGTTCAGGTGCCATAAACCCCGGCGTGCCCTTAATCGTACCGTCTTCCGTGAACACCCGGTAGTCGTAGGGTATCGCTTTCTCCGAGAGTGTACGGATTGCCTCAGACTCCTCTGAAGACGCCAACCCATCCATCGAACCGTCTTGTTTCCTGATTGCCGCGAGGCCCCAGTCCGAGACAAGAACGTCGCCGTAGTCTCCGACCAGGATGTTATGCGGTTTCAGGTCCAGGTGAACAATTTTCCGGGAATGCGCGAAGGCGACGCCATTGCAGACTTTAACGAAGATCTCGAGCAAAACAGGAAGCGTAAACTTGGATAAATACTCGGGAACCCGTTGTCGGATCTTGTACAGAATGTCCGCCAGGTTCTCACCTTGTACCCATTTCATAGTAAAATACGGGTCGCCTAACGGTGAATCCCCGATATCGTGGACCGGAACAATATTCGGATGCTCGAGGCTGGCGACGATTCGGGCCTCTCTGACGAAACGTTTCGCTGCCGGCGTCTCCGTGTCCGCGCGCAGCATCATTTTCATCGCGACTTTGCGACCCGCATTGTCGTCGCGCGCGAGGAGGATCGCGCCCATACCGCCGACCGCGATTGCATCCACAATCACATACTCGCTGCCCTCCGGCCACGAGTCTTGTCCGTAGGCAAGTGCGTCAGCGAGTTGTTGTAGATAAGTGGATGAACTTCTTTGCGTGGCGTTATCGATAGAGGTCGTGTAGAACTGGGAGAAGCTGGGGAGATCCGGGGAGCGATCGCCGGGAGTAGTGGAATTGTTATTCATGAACACTTGGACTAATGACGAATTAATCAGGTTAGACTGCATGCAGTCCAATTTTCGGACGAGCGGCTATGTGGTGCCATGAGCGTCTCGCTCATGTTAATGTTCCCAACGACAAACACGACCGAAGTTTCGTAGCAGCCCACCAGTGGGTTTCTTTTTAACCCGTTTACTACATAACGAAACCTGAGTTGCAGGCCGAATGTGGGAGGCGCTGTCCCAGCGGCGATAAATTATATTTTGGTACAATTCCGATAAACATGTAATCGCCGCTGAGGACAGCGCCTCCCACATTAAAAACAGCCTCAAAATCTCGTAAGTTCAAGTCGTCCGAGTTTTAGGCTGCGTGCAGTCCGGTTTTCGAAGTGGCCGAATCTCTACTCGACTGATGCAATTCGACGGGGACGTTGCAAGCACCGACTGACACGCTGCACCTACCTCCTCCGGCCGGATTTTCCACGACGTTTCAGTTTCAGTCCCGTCGGAATGAGAGTCGCTACCTACCGAGCCCGGAAAAATCGTCGTCACTTTTATCCCGTGATCGCGGACTTCGAAGAATAACGACTCCGAAAAACCGGTTACCGCGTACTTCGACGCGGCATACCCGCTGCCGCCTGGGAGCGGGAGTCTTCCGGATATTGAGGATATATTAATGATATGCCCGCTACCTTGTTGTTTCAGATGAGGTAGTACCGTTCGTGTGGCATAGAATAGACCGTTGACGTTTGTTTCGATCATAGCGTTCCATTCATCGACGGGCAGTTCGAAAATATCCTTACGAATGACCAATCCAGCGTTATTGATTAAAGCATCAATACCGCCCAATTCCGCGATCAGTTCCTCGATTGCGGTATTCGTGGCCTCCGGCGATCGCAAGTCGCACGCCGCGTAATAGCACGGCGCGCCGGGTTGCTTTATAGATTCCGAAAGTTCCGCAAGCACATCCTTCGAACGGGCCAGGAGTCCGAGGCTATGGCCGTGTCGCGCGAGTTCTACGGCTATCCCTCGTCCAATCCCTTTACTTGCACCTGTTATAATGATCTTCATGAGATCGATCCTCCGAGTCTATTGGTATAGTTGGAAACTTGGGTTTGGCGGAGCAAGGGTAGGAGGGAGCTCCCGCTCGCGATATCTATCATTTTGAATTGATACCGAGAAATAGATCATCGCCTCCGGGTGCAGCCTTCTATACGGAACGTCTTCAGGTTTTTGAAAAAATCGTTCGGAGTTTCTTTTGCAAACATTTTGAAGTCGTCTCTCCCTATTCTCGGAGTCCGCTTGTGCGGACCGCATAAGCGCGAGTCTCGGGTAATCCGGACCGAAAATTGTACCGCTTGTGGTATACATTCAAAACAGGCTCAAAACCGTTTGAGCTTCGGGGTGCAATCGCCGGAGACGTGATTCGGTCCATAGTGACACCCAAGGAAACTTTTTCACTCTAATTCTCTTGCCCAACTTCCAACAGTAAAAAATCGCAAATCGCAAATCGAAAATCTCAAATCCTCACCCTTGTTCCTTTCGGCGTATCCTCAATTCGCCAACCGGCTGCGTGAATTTTGTCTCTTAACTCATCTGCTCTCGCGAAGTCGCGTGCCGTCCTTGCCGCCAAACGTTCATCGACCAGGTCTTGAATTTCCCGGGGGACTGCCGTTTCCGCTCCGTCCACATCCAAAAGACCGAATACCACGTCCAGCGACCTGCAATAATCCAATATACAAGAAGCAGCGTCTCCGCTTATCTCACGGTTATCGATTGATTTATTCGTCTCTCTCATGCAATCGAACAAAGCCGCGATTGCGAGCGAGATGTTAAGATCGTCCTCCAATCCCTCGCGAAAACTCGATTCGCTGGCCGCGGTGATCGACTTGGCACGATCCAATCCGTTATCGGGCTCGTTCGCCAGCTCCCTCAACCGCCGTAGGAAGTCGTCGATGCGTTGTAGCACGGTTCGTGCCGCGTCGAGTCCGTCGAACGTGAAATTCAGCTGTTGCCTGTAGTGTCCCGCTAAAAGACACCATCGGATCTCGCGCCCAGTGTATCCCTTATCAAGCAGGTCGCGCAACGTGAAGAAGTTGCCCGACGACTTAGACATCTTCGCGCCATCAACGATTAGATGTCCACAGTGTAGCCAGTAGTTTACGAACTTCTCGCCCGTGGCCGCCTGGCTTTGCGCGATCTCGTCTTCGTGGTGTGGGAACATATTATCGATGCCCCCGGTATGAATATCGAAATGATTCCCAAGGTATTTCATACTCATCGCCGAGCACTCGATATGCCAACCGGGCCTGCCTCTACCCCATGGACTCTCCCAGTAAACGTCCCCGTCGTCTTCGTTCCAATGCTTCCATAATGCGAAATCCGCAACCGACTCTTTCCCGTACTCGTCCGCTTGCACGCGTTCGCCGGGGCGCTGTTCGTTTAAATCGATATTCGCTAATTGCCCGTAGTTCGGAAATTGATTAATCGCGAAATAAACCGATTTATCGTCGCCGACGTATCCGACGCCTTTATCTATCAATGTCAAGATCAACGCGATCATCTCCGAAATATGATCGGTTGCTGCCGGGTACTCCTCCGCCTTCTCTATTCTCAAAGTTTCTATGTCCTCGAAAAATGAGGACTTAAATTTCGCCGTAAACGTGTCCAAAGACAATCCGGCGGCGATTGAGTCCCGTATCGTCTTGTCATCGACATCGGTCAAGTTCATTACCTGATGAACCGAATATCCGCAATACTTCAACGTCCGACGCAGAAGGTCCTCGAATATATACGCTCGGAAATTGCCGATATGTGCGTAGTTATACACCGTCGGACCGCATGTATACATTGACACCTTCCCATCTTGAATCGGAACAAACTCCTCCGGCGAATGCGTCAAACTGTTATAAATTTTCAAAGGCATTAATGTGATCCTTAAATTCGATTGAAGCCTCCACCGAGGCGTTTGCGCAGTTAAACTTGCAGTCTAAATCGCTCACGTTCGATTTAAATTTACAACCATCCCATGGAAGATAAATCCATGGGCCAACCAATCGCGGTCGAAATCGGGATCGAAATCGAAAACCTGTTGCGACATAGCCTTGGCGACGACGGATCGTCATTTAGTATTGTGCGAATCGGTTGCCTGTAGTCAAAGAACAGATTGTATCGATCCAGTTTTCGATTGGGATTGCGAAAGCAATCCAGCCCCCAATACCGCCGGCGTTTATCACTCCGACGCTCCGTTGCTCTGGCTGGCCGTGTGGAGGCCTGACTTGAATTTCGAGTTCGATAAGGACACTTTACCTGGTTTACTATCGCGATCTCTAACCAGAGGATTTGATGGCAACTCAACTTTATTTTGATCTGGAATACTTAGACGAGGTTGTGGACTCGAACGAAAGCGAGCGCGCCGTCGACCTTAAAATACGCGATATTCGTCGGGGTGCAATCGTTTGGCTTTTCGGGCAGCGGATTGACGGGATCGGAATCAGCGTTCCGACGCGTGTAAAACGGTTTCAGGCGGACCTTGCGGGATTTTGGAATCAGCCTTCGCAGAGCACACGGTCCCGGGGTCTGACTCAAGTCATGATTCCGACCCGCTCGATTATCGTTGAGTGCCGAACCGGACGCGCTGATTGCTGGCCGGACCCGGCGCGGTCTTCAGCGCTGCTCCCGGAGCTGAAGAACTTAAAGAGAGATCGCCTGGAACTCGAAAAGGAAATTCGCGAGCAGGAACCGGAGTTACGCGAAACCTCGACTTTGTTCGACGAATACAGCGAGTGGAATTACGAAGGTTCGGAGAACTCCCAATATCGGGAGTTAGCCAAGCAGATTCAGAAAATAGAGGCGGCGGTTTACAAAGGAACCCGGTTCGAATCGATGCGTGACGCGGAAGTCGCGGATTTGCTTTATCTTGCAGTCCCCGAGAAAACAGTGCATCCACACGAGCTTGCCGATGATTGGGGATTATTGTGGGTGGACGCGAAATTCAACGTTACCTTGGTCGCCGATGCTGAAACACGAAATTGCGCTCCGGAGAATCGCTTTCACCTCGTTCAGAATATTGCCTCGGCCAATACGCGCAGTGTCCTGTTCAGCCTTGGAATCTACGAGAGAAGCGGAAAGTTTCAGTTGGGTCCGGTTCCCCGGCGACGCAGGTTGAAGATCGAAGCCGAATAAACTTACACCTGAATCCGTGAAAAAAACGAGTGAAGCAGTGTAACACTTTGGAACAGAAAGTGTTGCAAGTGTACGGGGGCATACCCGTAGGTATGTCGAGTATACATGCAATATATTTATGACCAAATGGTTGTGTTGATTTACTGAATATTTTCACGGATTCAGGTTACAGCCTAAAATTCCGAGAGCTATTTGAAAATGAACTCTCAGCTCATATAATAGTCTTCCAATTTTCTTACGCACCACGCATCACGAATCACGAAACAAGCAACACGAAATACGTACCACGCAACACGTACCACGCAACACGTACCACGTACCACGCAACACGCAACACGAAATACTTTCCCTCTCAGGGGCGATTAGCTCAGTTGGTTAGAGCACTTGCTCGACACGCAAGGGGTCACTGGTTCGAGTCCAGTATCGCCCACCATCCTTCGCTTGAACACCGTGAAAGCGAAGGATGCCACGCCAGAGTCCAGCGTAGCAGACGTAGGCGGGCTTTCTACTCAAGCTTCGGCTTGGCAAGCCCGTGAACCTGTCCCTGAAAAAAAACACCAAATTCACGCCAATAATATTGCCCCCCCCAAGCATGCCAATGCCGATCATGCCGAATCTTAAGTAATTTACCTGGTTTTTCGACCACAGTAAATGTAGGAGGCTGCTCCGCAGGCGATATCAATTACGGTTCGCCAGCTGGAGCAGCCTCCTACATTTACCGTCCAGATCTCAAGGTCGCATGCGTATGGGACAGTGGCTAATTCAACTAAGTAAAAGGGGCTTTTTACGTCTTAATCTTAGTCCCATTCAGGTCAGACCCGAAAGAACCGTCGAAAAGATGGAACACGCTCAAAAACTTGAAACTGGAGGTCTGACCGTAACGACTCCCTAACGGCTCAAAGCTGTTTATAACTCACCAATAAACTCCTCTGGCGAAAGAATCTTAATTTCAGAATCCGTCCCTAAATAATCTGAAACATTCCTGGTCACGACACACTCCGCGTCGCAATCCTCAGCACAAGCAAGCTGCAAAGCGTCTTCAAAATCTTTCAAGCCTAGAGAAAGCGCCCGCACTGCAGTCGATGTGGAAGTGTTCGGAATCTGCGTCCAAGCGACAATCTCCTCGATACATTCCACGGCTTCATTAGAGGATCGCTCAGAGGAGAGAATATAATAAAGGTTGGACAAGGTATGGAGAGCCACAAAAGGTCTGCGATTTGGCTTCTTGAAGGTTTGGATTACTTGCAGACTTGTCTGGTAGAACTTCTCACGCTTCAAAACAAAGTCGAGAAAAATGTTCGTATCGATTAAACCTGTCATACCAGTCCAGCCTGATTAATGCGCTTCGTTTCGAGAGGGCGGCTTGTGTAACGTCTGCACGTTAGAGAACATAATCGGGTGAAGCGAATAGTAATACGGGAAGATCGACGATCAAGCAAACACGCTGAAATGGGGTGATGATCGCCGCCGTGGCAGATTCCTCGTGGTAATCAGGCCAGGTGTTTTTTAGCGAGATATGCGAGCCTGGGGTCGTTGGAATCAACAGAGAATTTAGTGGGATTAGGGATAGCACCTCCCCAATTCTCAATAAAACGATCAATTGCTTCGGCCTTATTCTTGACATAAGGTTGTTCCTGGACAAGACGCACGAGTGCATAATCCCCTTGGATGACTCCCTCTATCCTATCTCCTTCGTGCGGGCCTAGATCCCTAAGTGATTCAAGCGGTATAGTTGCTGTGTTCATCATATCACCTCGTGTATAGAATATAAATATACTCACATCCAGCGGAAATCAAGACTAACGGAAAGCCGCTCCTGCGACGCCACGCCGTATTTTCTGACACTTTTTCCTTTCCAGAAAGGGCATGCCAATACCGATCTTGCCCAAGCTTCAGATATTTACTACTTTGAAGGAAAGAACCGTCGAAAAGATGGAACACGCTCAAAAACTTGAAACTGGAGGTCTGACCCTAACGGCTCCCTGGAACTTTCAAAGTAACCTTGAAGGTTAATCCGAGTGAATGCGCTAACCCGATACAGAACCCGCTAGCATAAGCAAAAGTCCTAAGAACACCAATTGAATAACAAAACCAACAAGACAGACGCCGACCGCTCGGAAAGTACTGTGATAATCCAAGGCTTGTCTAACCGCAATGATCATTGCTACCAACATCCAAATCCCTGTGATCGGGAAAACGATTCCGGCTAATCCCGGAATCACGCCTAAAATTCGGAGTATCCCGGGGGCGCTGGAAAAGCCAATCGTACGCATTAATTCACCATGATCCGCACTCGTTTGCGGTTCCGGGAATAGTTTCGTCCCAATAAAATACGTTAAATACGCCCATATAAACCAGCTAATTAAACTTCCAACGGTGCCCAAAATCAAGTAAATAGGACGCCCTGTAGACATACTTCCTATACCTGCAGCAATACTCGATAGGACGACCACTGCCATTGCCTGCCCCATTGCACTCTTATCCGCCTCAACCTCCTCATATATCTCAACATCTAGTTTAGCCGCACGCACTATACGATTCGTAAAACTTGCCATTCTATCCCCTTTGAACCCACATAGTGGGGTTTCATTCCCCGCGGTTTACCGCGATATCAAACCTAATTGCCTGCTCTGCGGCGCGGTAGTTCATTGAAAAAAATAGACTCCTAGAGTCCGGTATCGACCGTTTCTTCAACTGCCCTAAACAAACGAATAACGTTTCATATTAGGATTACAATATTTTATAGGTCAGTTCCGAAAGAACCGTCGAAAAGATGGAACACACTCAAAAACTTGAAACCGGATGTCTGACCCTAACGGGCCAATCGAGTTTCCTTAGCAATGAAAGATTACTGGCGTTGACAAAAGTTGACACAGCATGCGGACAGTAGCTCCCTCCGACTAGTCCTAGTCAACTTAAAATATTGTAAACAAACATATTAAGATAGGCGAACCAAATATGGCTCGAATAATGCTACTCATTGCGCTCGTGGTCGGAGAAGCGACAATAACTCAGGTAATCGCGTGGACGTTCACAATGTTAATAATCACACAAATATCAAGAGGAGGTGTATTGAAAAAAAAGATTCAATGATCGAGGCGCGCGAACACCGCCTCTGAGATTGCCAATTTTCGACCGCCACTGACGTACAAACAGGAGTCCGGCACGTGCCGTAATCAGGCTACTCGGCTCCAACACAAATAATTAGAAGAGGTATAGCAATGAAATCGGTAAGTTATTTAAGCATCGCTCTTGTCCTGGTATCCTTCACTGCGAGTAGTAGTTTCGCCGGTTCGTACCAGGACCATCAAGTTCGATTCCTCGAGGACGCGGTTTATAAGCTGGGTTCCGAAAGCGACAGGATCGCCCGTCGTCATTTCGGCAGTTTGGCACTTCAGGCGGCCGAATACGGCCCTGTTTCCGTCGCAGACCTGCCGGATAACTGGCAGTCGGCAATATCCAGCCGTCGCGGCCTCGGTTATCGGGATCGACTCCTCGAATTAGAAGCGTTCATCGAAGCCATGTCGCCGGAGCAACGTGACGCGAAGGCGGAAGCGGTTGCACGCATGCAGGTCTGCCTGTTTCACGCCCGCCATCAGATGTCGGAGGGCTTCCTGAGCTGGAACTCGACCGGGACTTACATGGACTGCGCAGAGTCCGCATACGCACGGATCGTGCCGCGTCCTGCTGTAGCGCGGGTACGGGTGATTCCATCATCAAATGGCGAACTACTGCCGCCGGACGCATCGGCTGGCCAGTGTTACGCCAGAGTTTACCTCCCCGCGAAGTACGAATCGGAGCAGCTGCGCGTTCTCAGGAAGGAAGCTTCGGAGCGCCTCGAAATCATCCCGGCCCAATTCGCATTGGACGAGGAATCAATCCTCGTTAAAGAAGCATCAACAGTCATCGCCGAAGTTCCCGCCCACTATGAGTGGCAGGAAGAGCAAGTCCTGGTCAAAGAGGCTTCCTCCAGGATTGAGCAGATCCCGGCAGTGTATAAGACAGTGGATGAGCGCGTTCTCGTCAAAGAGGCCTCGACTCGGTTGGAAGCAGTGCCGGCCCAATACGACTGGGTGGAAGAAGAAATTGTTGACCGCCCCGCCCATACAATGTGGAAGAAGGGTGGCAAACTCCAGGAGAATCTGGATAACTCAACCGGCGAAGTTGTCTGCCTGGTGGAAATTCCCGCAATCTATCGTACGGTCCGGAAGCGAGTTCTGGTAAGCCCGCCGACGACCCGAACGGTGGAAATCCCGGCTGCGTATAACAGAGTGCAGAAGCAGGTGTTGGTCTCGGATGCGACCACCCGGACGATCCCTGTCCCGGCGGAGTATGAGACCATTCGCAAGCGTGTGCTGGTGTCACCGGCCTCAACCGTTGTCACAGAGGTGCCGGCCGAGTACGCTACCGTCCGCGTACAGAGACTCGTTTCTCCGGCAGTCGCAAAGTCCATCCCGGAAGCTTCCGAATACGAGACAGTTGCGCAAACCCATCTCGTGCGGGCGAGCTCGATTGAGTGGCGGCCAGTCCTGTGCGAAACCAATCTGACGAATGAACGAGTTCAGTGGATACAGAAGGCCTTAAAGAAGGCAGGTTACAATCCTGGCCGGATCGATGGCAGGATTAGCGCCGAAACGTTGTCCGCCACCGAAGCCTACCAGACCGACCGTGACCTTGCGACCGGCGGTATCACCTGGGAAACAGTTCGGCGGATGGAGAAAGAAATGGAGGACTACGAAGCCGCTCAGTTATAATTTGAAACGGGCCTGAGCCAAGCGGAATATGAATGGTTCAGTCTCCAGAAGGGGCGGAGTGTCCATCCGACGGTTGCAATGCGAGAACTCCAGAACGCAGTTCTGATTTCGCGAGATGCCGGACGAGGTGCACTTCGCCCCTTTATTTTTTCCGCCGATTACATCAAGCCGCGTCGAAAATATCCGCGGGTGGCGGTCTGGTGTGGTCCAAGAGTCGGGACGGGCGTCGATTACAGCCGTTGGGCCATGCCGGGGGCACACCTCCGTTTACATGGTTATTTCGTGACTGTGCCGGGGGCGCATAAGAATTACCGAAAAACGTAGGTGTGCCCCCGTTCCGGACGGTTCCTTCTGAAGAGTGTTGAGAAATAAGTCAATAGCGTAGGTATGACCCTATTACACCCCTGGCCGCGACCTATACTGCTGGAGAAGGACGAGCCGTCAGATCAGACTCTACTCGAATTGCACACAATGAGTCTCATTCCTGAAGAGGCGCTGGAATATTTTTCCAAGTCGATCGGTGATTCCTTCGACCGCTTATCAGAGATCGAGCGCTTGATCCTCGTTACTGCCTATGTCTAGAAAACAGTTGATCATGCGAGAATGATGGATATTTCGGCAGCAGAATACTGGTGAATTATTCAGGTAAAGACTCATAAGAGTATTATTGAAAATAAGTTAAACTGTCACAACCATCCCATCGAAGATGAGCCCGTGGGACGACCAATCGGAGTCGAAATCGAAATCGCTATCGAAAACCTGTTGCGACATCCGCTTTCGCGAGAGCGCCGTAGCTTCAGCGGAGGCACGAGCCTTGGCGACGACGGATCGATGTTTACTTTTTGTGCGAGTCAGTTGCTTATAGCCAAGGAACAAGGAGGAACGATCCCGATTTCGATAGCGATTTCGAAAAAAAGAGTACACGGATCGGTTCCCATAGGGGAGCAGGTGAAAATGCAAACTGCTTGTTTTCTGAAAATTCCATATTGGAGGCTATCCATTGGCGAAATCTGCCGATTTCTCCTCTTAGGGTCACACCTCCATTTACAAGTTTTTCCATTTGGTATTTTTCACTTACCGTCTTAGGTTTTGATTATGGCTCGTCCCCTGTGAATCGAGTATCCGAACGCGTGTTATCATGTGATCAGCCGTGGAAATCAACGCAGCACAGTTTTTCACGATGATTGGACAGGATTGGGGTCAGACCTTGACTATCAAGTAAAATGTTCGCACTAAGTCTTTTTTGCGACGCGGATACGATGGGAGGTTGGTCTGGCGAGCTGCATGGCACCACGTAGACGGTATAAACTTGATAGTCAATGTCTGACCCCAATCCTGCACATAAATAGCGTAATAAAAATAGGTTAATATTGATTTCTATAGGTCAGACCCCGGAGGATGGGGGGAGGGGAGGAAGAGGCGGAAAACTTCGCATATCTGGGTCTGACTCATTTTATTATCTGCAACAGATTTATAATGAGATAATTGTGAATCTACAGGTCAAAACTTATTTCGTAGGTCCGTCCCCAAATGTCCCAAGTGAATAATTTTAATCAGTAAATTTCATTTAAGGCGATCAGGTGGGTTGAAATGTGATTCTCTCATTGGAACATCAAGTGCCAACTACGTGCTTTTTTCCTGAGGAACCGTATTTGACTGAGCCAAGGAGTTTATTGGCACCTTTTTTGATATCCTCGAGCAGCAGGTAGAGGCACGGCACCAGGAGCAGTGTGATAGCTGTTGCAAAGAGAATCCCAAATCCGAGTGAGATCGCCATCGGGATAAGGTATTGAGCCTGCAGCGAAGTCTCGAAGATGATTGGTGTCAGTCCTCCGAAAGTTGTCACAGTGGTAATCACAATTGGACGAAAACGACGAATGCCGGCGGAATGTATCGCCTCGTAAACGTTGTTATTCGAAAGTTGTCGATTCGCGTAATCGACCATGATAAGCGAGTCGTTTACGACGACACCGGAAAGTGCAACAACGCCCATCAGACTAATTAGCGATAAATCGTATCCCAATATAATGTGCCCTATTACGGCTCCAACGGTACCGAAAGGGATTGCAGAAAGTACAATTAAAGGCTGAAGATAGCTGCGAAAAGCAATGGCCAATAGCGCGTAGATGATGGCCAAGGCAAAAGTAAAGCCGGCCCATAGCGACGCAGTCGATTCACGCATCTCGGCATCGCTGCCTTCGAAGGTCCAGGTAAGGCCGGGGTAGTCGGCTCGCAAACTCGGGAGTTCCTGCTCCCGCAACGCTTTAATCACCTGCCCGACTTCACGCGCCGGTTCAACATCCATCGAAACATTGACAATTCGCCGGCCGTTTCGCCGATTAATTGTTGTGAAAGCCTCACTATCCTGGAAGTCAACAACCTCGGTAAGGGGGACTTCCATTCCTTCTCGTGTACGTATGATGAGATCTTCGAGTTGGTAAAGGTCTCGCCGTTCCTCTCGCGGCAGCTTGACCCGCACTTCGACCTCGTTTGTGCCCCGCAAAAAACGCAATGCCAGTGCTCCATAGAAAGCGTCGCGGACTTGTTGGCCGACATCATCAGAGGTGAGCCCCAGTGCCCGAGCTTCCGGGAGGAGCCGGAAATTTAACTGGGACTTCCCCTTGTTGAAATTGTCGCTGACGTCCAGGGTGTTGGAGTATTGTTCGACCCTTGAGACAAGGGCCTTCGTAGCCTGCTCCAACACGATAATATCGTTATGGCTGAGGTCAATGCTGATGTCTGGCCGCCAGCCTCCCGGCCCGGCTTCCGCTTCGAAGGTAATCTGAGTAATCCCAGGAAGGTCACCGATTTCATCACGCCAGAGACGAATCACTTCGTTGGCGGTCAATTCACGTTCATCCGGCGGCAACATCACGATTTCCACATCGACAAAGGTTCCTCGTCGAACATTCGTTTTTACGCCCTCGGCGGTTGTGTGCAGCGAATGCTTTTCGATCATGCGCAATGTTGCACTGGTGACCGTCGTGGCGATTTCGGCGGCCTGTTGCGGCGTCGTGCCGACGGGCAGCCGTATTCCCGCCTCGATCTCATCAGCTGGGACTTCGGGCATGAGAATCATACCCATGTGCGAACTTGTGGCGTAACTACCGGCTATCGCGAGTAGTGCAAGAGAAATAATCACGGTGACATAACGATACCTCAATGCAAAATCGAGCAACGGCCTGTATACCGCATTGACAAAACTATTAAAGGCATTTAGAAGGATACGTCGTAACAGAGGAATTTGCTTACGCCGTCCATCTTCGTTTTCATGCCCCTTGAGATGTGCCAGATGGGCGGGAAGGATGTAGAGCGCTTCAATCAGGGATACCGTTAATACAACGATAACGACGATCGGCAGAGGCTTCCAGAACTTTCCGGTTTCTCCAGGTAAAAGCATCAAAGGAATGAATGCGACGATATTGGTGAGAATGCTAAAGACGACCGGCCCCGCTACTTCACGGGTACCGTTGATGGCGGCCCCGATCGGATTCTCATTGTTCAGCCGATGTTCGTATATATTTTCGCCAACAACAACCGCGTCGTCCACGACGATCCCCAACACGATCAGGAAGCCGAAGAGGGTAATCATGTTGATACTCACGTCCACAAGCGGCATAAAAAGCAATCCGCCGAAGAACGAAACCACCATCCCCATCATCACCCAGAACGCCAACCGCAGGTCAAGGAAGATCGATAACGTTACCAGCACGATGATCACTGCCAACAAGCCGTTCTCGACAACGAGCGTCACACGCTGGCGGAATTCCTCAGCGTCATTGCTGTCCATTCGCCATTGAACGCCGGGCGGCAATCCGGCTTCGAAACCGGCCATCTCGGTCTCTACCGCCTCGGCGATTTTTAGAGGGGATTGCCGACCCACGCGGTATATATTCAGTTCAATCGATGGTTGCTGATTGAACTGGGAGTGAAATCCTGACTCTTCAAAACCGTCATAGATTTTAGCGATATCGGATAACGTAACGGACGCACCCGACTCACTCGATAAAATCTCTATCTTCCCGAACTGCTCGGCGGCCTGTTTTCGCTCATTCATGCGCAACAGAATCTCGCCGGACGTTGTTTCAATTGAACCGGCTGCGACGTCTTCGCTGGAATTACCGATAATCTCCGCAACTTGTTCGAGCGTGAGGTTATATTCGCGTAATACCGTGTGCGGGATTTCAACATGGGTTACGTAATCCAGCGTTCGCCCAAGGTCGACCTGAGTAATAGCCGGGTTGGCTACCAATTGGTCACGTAATCGCTCGCCAAGCTTGCGCAGTGTCCAGACGTCTACCGGGCCGAACAATACAACCTCCATCACCTCACGCTGCCGCGAACGCAGGTTGACCTCCGGCTCATCGATGTCATTCGGAAACGTTCGGATACGACTGATGGCTTGGTCCACGTCCTGAAAAACCCTCATTCGGTCGGTCCCGCTTACTAACTCCACTGTGACCGTGCCGCGTCCTTCCCGTGCTTCCGACTGTATTTCGCGGACGCCCTCCACACTTCTTACGGCTTCTTCAATCGGCAGTAAGACTCCCTGTTCCACCTCGGAAGGCGCCGCGCCCGGATAACCAACAGTCACCCGAACGACATCCAGCTCGAATTCCGGGAAGACCTCTTTCTGTATGTTAACCGCGAACCAGAAGCCTCCGACAAGCAAGATGATCATAAACAGATTCGCTGCGACAGCGTTGCGTGCCATCCACGCTATGCTTCCGTCACCGGATTGAATAATCTTTTTCACTCTTTGGCACCTTCCTCGGAACCGTCGCCGTTGTCCTGCAGCGGTATACCTCTTGCGACGGTGGCGAGATTTGTTGCCACAATCCGGTCGCCGGATTCGATCCCCTGATTGATATAAGCGTATTTCTTGTCACCGTGCACAATATTTATATCCCGGATATCCAGCTTGCCGTCCTTCAACACCCAGACCGTGTCCCCCTTGCGAACATAATCCTGATTTACCCGGACGACGTCGGCGAGTTCTCGACCGGAAATATTAGCCTCAACAATCATTCCAATGAGAAGGGGGGGGACGTCACTATTCCGCCCCAACGGATCTTCAACCGTAATGATTAATCGTGCCAGACGAGTTCCGTCGTCTAAATTACCAATCAACCTCTCCACGCGGCCTTCCCGCTCAACGCCCGTCCCCCAAACGCCCGGTTTACGTAGGCGCACCGGTGACCCGACGTTTTTCCTGGTTGCAAATCTGATCCATTGCAGTTCGCGCATCGACACGGTTGCAACAACCCAGTACTCTTCGATTCCCGTCAGCTGTGCCAGCTCTTCACCGACAGCTACTTGTGACCCGACATTCACATTTCGACTCAATATTTGCGCGTTAAAGGGCGCGCGTATGGCTGTTCTTCCAAGGTCCAATTCAGCGTTGGCAACGGCGGCTTTCGCAGCCTCAATAGTGGCCCGGGCACTCGCGATTTGCGGTTCACGAAGAATGAGCGCACGATTTGAGTTGTTTATGGTCTGCCCAAGTAATTCGAATTCCTGCTCTGCTACGTTCTGCTGCCCCAGTTCTAATTGCAGCTCTGCATCGGTCTGGTGAAGTTCGCTTCGACGCATATTAACGGTGTTCTCGAAATCGGCTGGATCAATTCTCAACAGGAGGTCGCCCTCATTCACAATTCCCCCTGGCATGAATTCCGGGGACAGCTCCAGAACTTGGCCGGAAACCTGAGGGCTGAGGGTGATCTCTTTGGCAGGTTCGACTGTCCCAAGAACCTGAATCTCCGGGCGATAGGTGCCGTATTCAACGACGATTGTGTCGACAAGTGCCGCGCTCTTGCGCGTTGCCCCGGATTTCTCCGCCGTCGGTTCGGTATTCTGTATCCAGACTACCAGGTAGGTGGTGACCCCAATTACCACCAGACACACCACGATCGATATGACAATTCTCCGCAAAATTTTCCGTCCAGACTGGTTTTTAGACATATTACTGCTCGCTTTCGTTCGGTTCTTGTCGATTTTTACGGTTCGATTTCAGAGTAAATCCTCCTGCGAGAGCGCGGTACAGCGCAATGCGGAAGCTTAGTAATGACTGTTGGGCGGACAGCAAATCGCGTCGTAATTGTTGCTCACTATCCAAGGCACTAAGCACCTCTATGTAATCAACCACGCCATTCAAGTACTGCATTCCCAATTGTTTATATATTCGCCCCGCCAGCTCGACCTGTTCCTCCAAGCTTCGAATGCGTTCGTGCTGTTTGCGCTCGCGCACGAGCGCGTCTTCTACCTCACGGAACGCTTCTAATACGGTTTGCCCGTATTCCGCAAGTCGTTGTCTGCCGACCGCGCGAGTACGGTTCACTTCCGATTTGCGACGGCGACCATCGACAACCGGTGCAAGCAATTCCGCCGCGAGCCTTCCGATCCAGTCACCGAAAATTTGCTCGGAACTATCAGTAACGCTGATCAACGACGCACCCAGGTTCAGTCGTGGATATCGATCATTCACTGCGACGGCCATATCGCGGTCAGCCGCCTTAACAAGGAACATCGCCCGTTGCACATCGGGTCGGCGCAGCGTTAGTTCACTCGGCAAACCGGTTGCGGGCAGTGGAGGGAGCGCGGGTAAGTCGCTAAGGTTCAATCGATAATTCGGCTGCGGTGCCTGTCCCTCGAGAATATCCAGTTTATTTCGCAGCACCGCCATTTCAGATTGAACGACCACAGACTGTTCGTGTGTCGCCTCGAGGAGTTGACGTTGACGGAGAACGTCGGCACCGCGGATCCGCCCATTGGCAAAACGCGCTTCTAATAATTTCAAAACTTTCGTGTTGGTATCGAATTGCTCCGCCAGCAATAGGAGCTGTAACTGTGATTCTGTCAGTTCAAACCAGGTCGCCGTTATTTCCGCTGCAAGCACCAATGCAGCTGCGTGATAATCAGAAAGAGTCGCCTGCGCTCGGAATTTTTCTGACTCTATGCCAGATCGAATACGTCCCCAAAGATCGATTTCATACCCAGCCTGAAGACCAAGCTGCAGCTCTGACGCACCATTGCGATCATCACCGTCTTCATATTCTAAAACGGCAATCGCGTCGATTTCGGGCTGCCGGTTTCCCGATTCTCGCGAAACAACAGCGTTTGCAGCCCGTATGCGCTGCGACGCCGACTCCAGCGAAAAATTGTCACGAAGAGCAGTTTCAATCGCCTCATTCAACGCCGGAATCTCAAATACCGTCCACCACTTGTCCGGTGTAACGGCTGCCCCGGATGCCGAAAACGCAGGCATGGTTTGTGCAGGTATTTCCAGGGATTTCGGTGATGTCGAACAGCTCGTCAAGACAATTGTCGTAACTGCTCCCAAGATTGCAAGTCGAAGCTTAACTACAAGATATCGCCTCAAATCCATATCAATAACCTTCAGAATGATTCGGCAGTGTTACATAACAAAAGCAAAGAATTCCCTGGAGTGACGGCATAAAAATCTTCCACTTATCTGTGCTTTACTCTAAAGACAAGGCCGATTCGCAGCCTACCCCAGCAGTAAAATAAGAGCAATCAACGGTAAAGGAATTTCTGTTACGGTACACCAGTGTGCTGTCTCATAAATAACTCGAATTTGACGAGGTGAATTTTGCCGTCTCAGGAGCATTGCCGTGAATAAAGCGATGCTAGCGCATCGTTGTTTCACGTCAATGTCTGCTGAGCGCCAAAAGACACTCGCCCTAAACGGGTTCTGCTTCTTTTGACGTTGAGCTGCGTTAGCGAATTAGGTACGTACCTAACGGGTACGCACGCGA